>JACPID010000023.1 GCA_016188265.1 Candidatus Woesearchaeota archaeon
TATTATAATGGTGGTTGCTATAATTCTTGTGATCCTTCACAACAGCTTAAAGTTCCAAGACCATCTTCTGGCAGGTGGATAGATTGTGGTTTAAAAGAATGTTGCGTTTCACTTGAAAAATTAAAAATTCCCAAAACTGAAACAGTGCCAAAATCAGTTACTGAAGAATTTCTTGACTCAAAACCGCTTATTCCTATAGAAGAGGTTGCGGTTCTTGATTGCCCTTCAAAAAATCACCTTGTTTCAAGAGAATTTACTTTTAAAAAAGAAGTTAAAAGAGAGACTGTTACTGCATTTGAGCTTACTCAAGAGAGAGTTGAATTACGTGAAGACTGCAATATTAAAATGTCTGAAGTGAATGAAAAATTATCTAATTTGTGTAAAACTAAAAAATGTAGTAATACTTCTGAGAAAAAATGTTCAAAAAACCCAAAACCACTTGGATCTTATGTTGTTTTTAATGAAAATAAAAAATCGCCTACATATACTGGAGATTTACCTTCAATTGAATTTACTTGTGATATTGTTATGCTTTGTGAGTGTGCTGAAGAAAAAATAAGTACCTAATACAATGAAAACTAAAATCATCTGATATTTAATAACTTTCAACAACTAAGTTCTTAATTCTAGAATAATGATTAACATTTCTAGTTAATATACTTTTGCCATGTTTTATGCATATTCCTGCAATCATGCAATCTTCTGCGTCAATTTCTCGGCCTTCACTTTTTAATTTTGCTCTTATTTTTCCGCCGATTTTAGCGCTTTCAGAATCTAAATCAAGTAAGCCTCTTTTTGAAAAGAAATCATTTAATTTTTCTAATTTTTTTTCATCTTTTATGCTGTAAATCCCTTGCCAAATTTCGAAAACTGTAACTGCAGTAGTGAAAAGAGAAATGTTTTTTTGCATTAATTCTTTGGCTTTTTCAACAGCAGCTTTATCATTTCGCAATAAATCTATCAAAAAAGAAGTTTCTAATATCATTGCAAAGACTTCCTTATTCTTTCCATCCTTTTATTTGATTCTTTTCTAGATTCTTTGATTCTTTTTTCAACAAGATCTGCTTCTTCTTTTGTTAATAAACCTGCTAGTTCCAGTAAATCAGATTCTCCGCTTAATCTTTTAATTACATCACTGAAACTCTCATAATCTTCTTTTTTAGCGCTTAAAAAATCATATGCATCTTCTGTAATAGTTATAGTTTTGGTTGCCATACAAGTACGTGTATGTACTTGTATTATTTAAGCTTTTTTGTTCATACTGCACGTTTGCTGTTTGTCAAAAACTACTCACTGAACTAAGTAGCGTGTAGTTTTTGATCATGATCGAGAATCACTCGTCCTTTCTACTGACTAAAGTCAATAGTGTACGTTAGAGCAGTTTTTGACATATAAACCTTTAAATAATCATTAATCTTTGTTGTTTTTATGTTTAAAAGAGGAGATTTATCTTTGAACCAGTTAGTAAGAACTATTCTTGTTATTGCTTTTTTTGCTCTGGTTTTATATGCATTTTATACATTAACTAAAAAAGTACCCCCAATACAATGAAAACTAAAATCAATAAAGCTCAACTTCAAATACAATATCTTGCTATTGCTGTTATTCTTTTAGTTTTTCTTGCATTTATGCTTGCTGTTGTAATGCCTAGATATATTAAATGGTGGAGAACTGGTGAAGAAGAAGCAGAATGCACTCTGTCCATCTGGATGGGTGCAATGAAGCAGTACTCAAGTTTAGGAATTTTAAGCTTACCTCCTCAGTGCAAGGCAAGAAATGTTGTTGTTGATAAAGCAAAGCTTTCAGAATATCAAGCTAAAGCAAAAAGTAAAATAGCAAAATATAAAGCAAATGATTATGAAAGAATTCTTGAAAAATTTAACAATCCTAAAGATGAAAAGCAAGTTAATGAATTAGCGCTAGACTTGCTTGTTAGTGATGAGCTTGTTTCCTGCTGGAAAAAAGTATTGCGGGGAAAGCTTCCAATGTTTGACAAGAATTATAATGTTCTTGATCTTACTTTGTTTGGTGCATTTGAAGGAGATTATTCAGAGCGTGAAAAACAATTTGTTCAAAGTTCTAATGTAGGCTTTTTTGAAGTTTGGGGTCCTCCAAGTGCTTGTATTATTTGTTCACATATTAGGTTAACTGAAGATATTCAAAAATTAGGCCTTCCCGATGTAATAGAATCTGGCAACCTTGTTCTTGAACATACACCTGGACCTAAAGGATTTCCTAAATCTGCTTATGAATATTTAGAAGAAGGACAATATTTTCCTCCTACGTCTTTTTTTTCTCCTAATGAAAAACACATTGCAGTAGTTTATTTAAGAAGAAATATGCACTTAATTGATGAAGTGCTTGGAATTTTAAAACCTAAATATTTGTTACCAACATATTGGTTAAACCTTAAAACATATCCTGAAGGAGAAGTTCAAGATCAAAATCTTGTTGTTTTATTTCCATTTAATAAAGTTCAAAAACCAATAAGTAAAGAGGAGGGTGGTTTAGGATGTTTAAAAGTAGTTCAATAAGTAAAAAAGCTCAAGAAGGAGCTCCTGGAATATGGACTTTGGTAGTTATAATTATTACTCTTGTTTTTATTGCAACAATGATTTTAATAATTTATAAATCAGGAGAAATCCTGCAATTTCCATGAATAAAAAAGCAATTACAGTTGGAACACTTGTAACAATTATTTTAGCGCTTGTACTGCTTGTAGTAATGTTAAGTATTCCTTTATATCAGTATGTCAATGAACATTTTTTTTCTGGAAATCTTTTAGGTACTGCAAAACAAAAATTAGGTCTTGAAAAAGAATCTGTATTTAGGCCAAAACAAGATCCTTTTGACGAAGCCAGATTGTTTTGTAAAAAAGCAATAATTAAATACAAAGATGTTAAAGAAAATGATAAGTTTGATGTTAATGGAGCTGAAATTTTAGTGAAAAAAATAAATTTTGATAATAAAACTGTATTGCTTGAAAAAAACAAAGAACTTAGAGAAGGCAGAGAAGGCGGTTATGCTTATTTTTCAGATGGCTTAGGATTCCATGTTGTTGTTATTCGTAGCAAAGATCTAGACACTTCATTATGCGTTGGTTAAACAATAAATATTTATAACTAAAAAAAATTAGAACTTAATATGATGAACAATAAAGGTTTGGATATTGGTATTGGAATAATTATTTTGCTAACCTTAGGCTTAATTCTTCTAATAGTATTTATTCCAATTATTACTCAAAAAATTCCAGAATGGACTGAAAAAGCTGAAGAGCTTGGTGAAAAAGCAGTAAAAATTGAGAATAATTGTGCTGCCCAAGGATATGTTTGCACTGCAAAAGATGTATGCGATGAAAAAGGCGCTGAACGTTCTGTTCCTGAAGGCAGCTGGTTTGACTGCAAGCCTCCTTCTGTTTGCTGTAAAATAATATAATTTCATATGTTTCTTGTCCTAATAGGCGACAGGCCAGAATCTTGCTCTTGGTTTATTGTAACAGCCATTTCCACAAAGGGATGAATTCTATTTTTTTGTTTTTTACTTTTTCTTCTCCTTCGTAGTTTTCAGTAAGAACAAGTAATTTGTTGCACTTTAATTCTGCACTCGCGTTTACTAATGATTTTATTTCTCTTGCTTTAGTTTTTTCTTCTAATAGATCGTAACAAACTTGTATTAATTGTTCTACCTTATCTCTATTTTTTATTACAAAGTCTACTTCTTTGTTTTGTGTATTGTGCCAGTAATAAACTTCTTTTTTACTTCTTTTTAATTGTATTGCAACTATGTTTTCATATATTCTGCCCTTGTCTTTGCTGAATTTGAAACTTATGGCATTTCTTAGTCCTGTATCTATCGCATATGTTTTGAATGGATTGCTTATCTGTTTTTTTAACAAGTAGCTGAAAAATGGGATTTTTATGAGGAGATATGCGTTCTCCAAGTAGGTGAAGTATTTTATTGTTGTTGTAACACTCTTGCTTTTTGTGAGTTCTGTTAATTTTCTGTACGTGGTTAAATTGCCAGTATTTGTTACAACATATCTGGCTACTTCACTGATCTGATTAATATTCCCTATAGAGTATCTTTTAGCAACATCGTGGTAGAGGATGTCATTGAAGTATTCTTGTAATATCTCTATCTTTTGGTCTGTTATGTATTCTGGAAACCCTCCAACATCCACAAATCTTGAAAAATGTTTCATAATGACAGCTCTTCGTTCTGTCAAATAAAAATCATCTTTTTCAAATAGAAAACCTTGCATTTTCAGGTACTCATCAAAGGCGAAAGGATATATTGATATTTGGATATGTCTGCCAGTTAGTAGTGTTGCTAGTTCTTTGCTGAGAAGGTTTGCATTTGAACCAGTAATAAAGAATTTGAACTTATCTTCATATAGTCTTCTCACCCACTTTTCCCACCCGGATATGTTTTGTACTTCATCTAAGAAAAATGTGTTATGATTGCCGAATAGTTCTATGAATGTCTCGTGAAGTGTTGAAAAATCTTCTGATTCAAAATTTGATAATCTTTCATCTTCAAAATTAATGAAATAATAATTTTCATTGTAGAATTTGTTTATTATTTCCAAGAGTAGTATTGATTTGCCACACCTTCTCACTCCTGTGATTATTACTGCGTGTTTTAACTTGATGAACTGCTCTATTTCTTTTACATAGTTTCTGATAACAAATGATTCTTTCTTTAGAGCTTCAACTCTATGTCTTTGTTCCAACAATACAATTTTTAATAGCTCTTTTGATATCATTAAATGAAAGTATTCTCACTATTTTTTAAATGTTTCTATAAATGGACATCTTTTTGAATTATTGTCCAACAGAATGGATGTATTTTGAAGACTATGAGCGCTAAAGCTGACACGCTTTATTTGAGAATCAAAGAAGGTAAATGCGCCATTAGAAAACTGCGGAAATAGCAGGGCTAAGATATTTTGAGTTTTTAAAGTAATCTTTAAATAATCTCTTTATCTTTTTATTGTGTAATGAATAAAAGAGGCCAATTTCCTGGTTTAGAAGACATTGTTTATTATGTTGTTTATGCTATTCCTTTTATTCTTGTTATTGCTTTTTTAATTGTTTTACCTACTTATTTGTTTCCTGAAAAAGCAACTGCTGAACAAATTGATCAAGATGTGGTTATTGAACAGATTTCACAACTTGAGCCTGATGATTTTTTAACTATTGCTGTGCAAGGACAGGATTATGCTATGATTTTGTATGATAGCAATCATCCTGATATTCCTCTTGATTGCAATAAGCAGTCTTGTGTTTGTATTAAAAAAGAAGGAAGAACTTCTTGCAAACCTGTGAGTGTTTCTTCTTGTAATACAAAAACATATCCATGTATTGAAGGAGTGAGTCTTTGGGAAATAGAAAAAGAGGTTAAACCAATACCACTATGTTCAAAAGAAGGAAAAATATCCCTTGGAACTGGATGCGTAGCAGAAAGTCTCAGTTAATTGATTTAATACTTACACCAGCATTTGCTACCATGTTTATGCTAGGCATATTCTTAGTTTTTTTACTGTGGTATGTTGGAAGTTTAGCTAGCACTACTGTTTATGAGCGTGAATTTGTTTCTAGAAACTTTGCTTTAATGATTGATACTCTTCTTACTATTCCTGGAAATATCAATGTTTTATTTCAGCCTTCAAAAAATTTACAAGATTTTAGTTACGAAGTTCAATCAGACAATGTTATTGTCAGGGATAAAGATGGTTTTGAAACAAAGCATTTTTTTTTACCAAATTATTTAATAAATATTGAACTTTCTGAAGGAAAATTAACAGATCTGAGATTTGTGAAGCCAGGAAATAAAATTATTATTGCTGATTCAACAATTAATCAAAATCTTTATGCTCTTAATTGTCCTTCTGAAAAGGTTGAAGTTAAATCTATTGTTGTTGATCCTGGCCATGCTTATAATCCTGAACGTAAACAATTTGATTCTGGATATGTTTTTGGTGAAAAGTTAGAATCTGAAGAAACAAAAGCTGTTGCAAGAGCATTGCAAATACCCAGCCAGTTTGTTATAAAATTTACTCGTTCTATTACTCCAGGTATTGATCAGTTAATTAGTGTAGGCCAAAGAATTAATACAATTAAAGCTGAAAATTCAGATCTTTTGCTTTCACTGCACTTTTCTAATGAACCAGAACTTTTCATCAAAGCTTTTATTCCTTACCCTAGTAAAAATTTTGACAAAAGCCAAAGAATTGCTTGTGAAATACTTAACTCTCTTGCTCAAGCGCTTATCAACAATAATTATCCTTTAGAAGGTGTTGCTGTTATTCCTAGAAATTCTGAACTTACTTCAGATAATAGTGATGATGTATTATTACGTGATCAAGCAAGTGTTCTTTTAGAACTAGGTTCATTGAAGTATAATATTGATCCTGCAATTGTTGGCCATTCAATTCTTGAAGGAGTGAAAAATGGCAGAACGTAGTTTTCAAATTCAAGCTTTATATTATACTATTTATATTTCAATGGCATTAATTGTTATTTTTTTAGTGCGCCAAATTCCTGACATAGTGCTGTCTAAAGATATTCAAACACATGAAATTGAAACATTTATTTACAATGAGCGTATTTATCAATCAATAACTCCTTTTAATAAAATTCTTAAAATTCCAGATTATGAAAAAATAATTTTAGACCAAAAACATCTTGTGAAATCATTTCCAATTAAAAAAAGAGCTTTTTACATAAAATATGACGATAATGAAATTTTACTTAATCCTGAAGATGATCCTTATTTTTACGACAATAGAAGGGCTTTAGCTCCAATAACTTACGGTTTATTGCAAGATGCAAGAATTAAACAAGGAAAACCGGTATTAATTGAACAGGTATACGAATATGAATAACAAAGCAATGCTGCAAGCACCAACTTTAGTTGTTTCTATGCTTGTTATTATACTTCTTTTTTCTGGATTTTTCTTAACTTTTTCACAGCTTTCAAAAAGTACTTTAGAAATTAAATCTCAAGAACAAGACTTACAAGTTGTTAGCAAAGCATTGTCTTTATTTCAACAAAATATTGATGGCATACTTATAACAGAACTAATTATTAAGGGCAATGTCAATGTTTTTAGCAAATTAGTAAAAGATGTTTATGGAGCAACAGCACGCTGTAGGCTTATTATTGATGGCAAAAATCTTGATGTTGGCTGCCTAGATATTGATGAGCCTCCTGTAAAAGTAAAACTTGAAGTTCCATACATAAATGGTGAAATTTATAACATTCTTTTTGAGGTAGTTTCATGAAAATTTTTAAGTATAAAAAAGCAATTGATGAAGGAGTGCTTACAGTTATTGTTGTAATTATTGTCCTTGTATATCTTTCAACAGTTCTTTTAGCAAAGATTAATACATTTAAGGCTGTTATTGGCGAAGAACAAATTTCTATTCTTAATGCAGCTCAAGAAGCTCAAAAAACTCAATTATTTGTTCAGCTTGCAGGAAGATATTCTGTTGCTAAAGCAATTTTAGATCTTGCAGAAAATAATGGATTTTACAAACCAATTTGCGGAAAATATAATGATATTCCTTACTGGAATAAAGTAGAAGAGCCCAAAAAACTGTGCTTTAATAATGTATATGAATCTGTTCAGTTATTTATTTTAGAAAGATTTAATCAGCTTGCTGAAAAAAAAGGCCTTTTGAAAAACCATTATGAACTTTTTGTAGAAGATAATCATGTTGTTGGCGTTGCTCTTAAGCCTTATACTTTGACACTTGAAAAACCAAATGGAGCATACTCAGTTCCCCTAGGCTTTGATGTTTTAATTAAAACTCGCTTTGATTTATATGCTTCTGTTCAAAAATATTCTGAAAATTTAATTAAGTCTTGCGCTGGAACTAAATCAAGCAATGCAGAGCGTGATGAATGCATTAAAAATGTTTTTACAGAAAAACTAGAAGAACAAGGAATAAGCTTAATCTATGAACAAGCTGACAGTAATAATTTTTTATTTACTGCTATTACAAATTTTAAGCCAGCTTATTCTAATAATTTTTTAGAGTGGAAACTTGCATTATTTTTACCTGTCAAGAACCACTAGTCAATAGACCAGTGGCATGAAACTTCGGTTTTAGCATCCAGTGGTTCACAAGAAAATGCAACACATTTTCTGTGCACAGAAAATCTTCGATTTTCTAGTGCTTGAGCACACCAAGATTCCACTACTAAACCGCTAATGAAACACTAGTGGAATCTTAGTGTTTAAAGGTTGTTGAATAATCTAAGTAATATACCACATAAATCCTTAAAAATAATTGATTTTTGTAATGTTTTATGCTTAAAATCCCTTTTGAAGAGTTGCTTAATAAAATATCTGAAAAATCAGGCTTGTCTCAAGAGCAAATTCTTGAAAAAGTAAATCAAAAAATGGCTCAATTATCAGGACTTATTTCTAAAGAAGGCGCTGCTACAATAATTGCAAATGAATTAAATGTAAAACTTGTTGAGCATTCTGGAAAAATTAAAGACATTTATCCTGGAATGAAAAATGTTGGATTTTTAGGAAAAATAACTCAGGTTTTTGATGTTAAAGAATTTAATAGAAGCGATGGAAGTCCTGGATCAGTTGCAAGTTTTCTTGTTGGTGATGATACTGGCATTACTAAAGTTGTTTGTTGGGGTTCACAAACAAGCATTGTAAAACAATTAAAGCAAGATGATATTGTTCATGTTAAAGGAGCTCTTGCAAAAGAAGGGCTTAGAGGATTTTGCGAAGTTCATATTAATGAAAGGGCACACATTAGTATAAATCCAAGTGGAGAAACTGTTGAACTAAAACAACCACTACACTTAAATGTTGAGAGAAAAAAACTCGAAGAATTAAATGAAAATGATTCTAGTGTTGAAGTTTTCGGAACTGTACGCCAAGTTTTTGATCCTACTTTTTTTGAAGTATGCTCTCAATGCGGAAAACGTATAAAAGAAGAAAATAGTGTGTTTAATTGCCTTGAACATGGCATTGTAACTCCAGACTATGCTTATGTCCTTAATTTGTATTTAGATGATGGAACTGCAAGTGTGAGAACAGTGCTTTTTAGAGATCAAGCTAATGATTTGTTAAAAAAATCAAAAGATGAAATTCTTGCTTTTAAAGATAATCCTCAAGCATTTGAGCAGATAAAAGTAGATCTTCTAGGTGAGCAGTTTAAAGTTGTTGGCAGAGTAAAAAAAAATACTTTTATGAATAGAATAGAGCTGATTGCCCAAAAACTTTTGCCAGGAGACCCTGCAGAAGAACTTGCGCGTTTAGAAAAGGTATTAAAATGATAGAAGAAAAATCAAGTAGTTCAAGTTCATCAGAAGTATCTGTATTAAATTTATTTTTAGGTGTGGCTTCTTTGGGAGCAGGTGCTTATCATGGTTACTGCGATGCTCAGGGAATTCCATTTGAAAAAGAAAATATGGAATGGGTACTTACATATGGTCCTGCTGTAGTTAGAGGAGCTGCTGGAGCAGAAATTTCAGCCGGATTATCTGGAGTTCTTGTAGTTGCAGGAGCTAGTGCAGGAATTTGTGGAACTGTTGGAGCAGTAAAGGGTGGAATTCAAACACTAATTGGTTACGGAATAGGTTATGTGACTGGTTATGTTACTAAATAAAATCTTCGGTTTTCTATAAATTTTCGAGCAACACAATTGCGAGACTATATTTTGCCCGAGATCAAATGATACGTGTCCATGCATTCACGTGCGTAATGGCGCTATTGTTCTTACGCCTGCTTGATCAAAAATCGAGATGAGCCCTGACCAAATTCTTGACCAACTCAAAAAAATCAAATTGACAATTCTCAAAATGCCAAATACTGAAAAGTTAGTGACCAAGCTCACAAGACTCAATGACACACAAAGAGAACTCGTAAACTTGTTCAGTCGCCGACGATACACTTAAGAAAAACACCAGTTGGGTACTACTACTTCTCTATTTCAAAATATATCATTCTCCGACGACAAAATTCAAGAAATTTTTACGAACTCTTGCTAACTTGTAAACTCAGGTTCTAATTAATCACGTAGTTACTTAAAAGTAGTACTTTTACCGTAATATTTATAAAGGCTTATTGTTATTTACTACTCTATGGGGGTTATTAAACTAATATCAGGGGTTATGCTATTATTAGCTGTATTCATAACTGGAATTGTAGCTGCACCATACTTTTCAGAATACTCTAATAAAACAACACCCAAATACCAAACTATTAATTTCGAAGAGCCAAAAATAAACGGCTTAGAACATCCTTCTCCAAAAGACCGTATTAAAGAAGACCAAATAAAAGTTTATAATGACAGAATAGTAATATATGCAAAAGATCCATTGTGGGCTAAATTCACTGATACTAATAGCATGGATCCTGTTTTTGATGCTGGATCAAATGCCTTGCAATTAAAACCATCTTCTGAAACAGATATTGAAATTGGAGATATCATATCATATGAAAATGAGTACAGTGACAGCATTATTATTCACAGAATTATTAATATTGGCTATGATGAAACTGGCTGGTATGCAATTGCAAAAGGAGATAATAATTCAGCTGCAGATCCTGGAAAAATAAGATTCAACCAAATTAAAAAAGTATTATTCGGCATAATATACTAATAATGAAAAAAACACGTAAAAATAATACTGCATCTAAAGGATTAATTTCAATAGTTGAAAAATTAACCAGTGTAAGATCAGAAATTCACAACAAATTATGTGAAGAATTACTTGCTGACTGGAAAAGAAATAATGATTTAACCTCAATATTATTACATGATATGCGCTCACAAATCACAGTTATAAATTTAGGCTGTGAAACTTATTTATATGAATTAGAAAACAATGCTGAAACAAATTATTTAAGAAAAATAAGAAACTTAGGAAACAGTTTTTCAAACTTAATGAATATACTAACAGATGCTATAAGTAAATATCCATTAAATGAAGAATTAAAACAATTTGCAGAAAAAACTGAAAATTTCAATTATAACTCAATTGAATCAATTAATAATATTAAAAATAAAAACAAAAAATTTCTATCAAGCATACTAAACTGCACTGTTCATTCAGCAAAAATTTATTTAAATGATATCAGATCTTCTTTCAACACCTTTGAAAAATCTATACAAAATTCAAACCATAATAACTCAGAATTAATTTCAATGATTAAAAAAGAAATTGATAAAGAATTTTCTATACATAATATATGTGAATTTAAACAAAAAATTACTTCAAACCATTTAAACCTAGCAGGTGAAATTAAAAAAGCATATAAAGAATTAGAACTGCTTTCAAATATTAAAAAATCAAACTTGATTTGTATTTTACCTGAAAATATCTTAGTTGATGTTAATGGCTTTATTTTACAAAGAACATTACTAAACCTATTTTCTAATGCGCTAAAATATAGTTATGAAAAAACAGACATTGAAGTAACTGGAAAAAAATTAGATAACAATACTTATGAATTATTAATAAAAAATCAAGGCATTGGAATTCCAGAAAAAGACAGAAATAAATTAATTGAACAGCCTATACAAGCAAGCAACAACCCTTACAAACATGATATTTCCAAATCAAAAGGCATAGGATTAAACAAGCTTTCACAATTATGGGAACCGTATGGTAAAATCTTTCTCAAAGAATCAGAAGAAAATAAATATGCGATTTTTGGAATAACCATCCCATTAAAGAAATATTAAAGATAACTTTATTTAGAATAAAACACTAATATATTATTATGCTTGCTAGAACTCATCTTGCATTTGCTTTATTACTAGGAGTGTTCATATTCCCAGGGCTTAATTTTAATTCATTAATAGAATATACTACATTCTACTTATTGCTTGCTTTTGCTGTTTTCTTGCCTGATATCGACCATCCAAATTCTAAAATAAACACAAAACTTCCTTTTTTAAAAATAGCCTCATTATTTTTTTCACACAGAGGATTTTTACACTCTATTTTTGCTCCTATTTTAATCGGAGGAATAGCATACATTAATGCTGGTTTATTATTTGCCCTCCCGATCTTTTTAGGATATTTTGCACACTTACTTGCAGACGCAATAACCATCAATGGAATTGCTCCTTTTTACCCAATAATAAAATTTAAATTCAAAGGACCTGTACGTACCGGACACAATTTAGAATTTTTTTTATTTTATATCACAATTGGCTTAACTGTATTTAGAATATACTTTTTGATTTTTTAGAAAAAAACATTAATAAAGTGATAAAGATAATAATCTTAAACGAATTGCCCTGCTCTCAAGCGATTCATCATCATTTAATCCATCAAATAATAAAAATACAGGCAACGGAGATTGCTGTGAATGCTTTAGAAAAACCAGTGTTTGCACCTGAAGCCTATGCAATGCCCTCCAAAGTTTTGAATGCTTAAGCGCAAACTCAATAGAAAGCTCAATTGGCGATGCATTTTCACCAAGCAAGCTACCAAAATCAGTTAATTCAAACAATTCATAAGAATAATCTGTGTTAATAACTTTAAATAATTCATACTCAAAAGACAAAGGCATTTCAGGATTTTTCCCATTTATTAATAATCGCAGTTTTTCAACATGTTCTTCAAGTGTTATTGCTCCATCATAAAACATCACTCCATTTTGCTTGTTTTTTTGTATATACTCATACTCTTCAGCAGCACTGCGTAAAAAACCACCTATAAATCCAAGATTCACTGTATCATAAATTATATCAAAGGTTTTTGCAGAAAGCCAATCAACACAACGATCCTCAAGACATGCAACCAAAATCAACTTTTCACCATCACGCTCATTAAACTTTGCACGACGCTCCATAACATCAATAATATAATCTTTTTCAAGATTCTTCAGATCTTTCACAACATTGATTTGAGGAAGTAAGATTTTTTGCACATCACTTCTATAATTCATAAGAAGCCTATCTTTAGCAACATGATATTCTAGAGATTTATTAATATACAATGATGATGTAAAAATAGATATAAAAAGTACTGCCAAAACCAACCATACTAAACTTTTTATTAAAGAATGCCACGCACCCTTTTTACAATCATGAACAGCATATTTAAACAACACTCTTTCATAATGCATAATTGAAAGAAAAAAAACAAACAACACAGGAAAAATTGTTAAAAAAAGAACAACCAAACTTAAATGAAACCAAGGCATTAAAGTAAAAATAACATAAGGCCAAATCCAGGCAAATATTAATGTAATTGTTGAAGAAACAGCCACAATATAAAAAAACTTATAAAACAAGCCCCATGTTTTTTTATCAAACATTACTGCTTTTCTTTCATGAAGTGCACAAATAATTGATATCACACCAAAAATAAGAACACCCAACAATACTGTTTTCCAAATACTAAAAAACAAAAAACATAAAACAATAAAGCTTAATACAATTCCTAAAATAAGTTTTTTTTCACTTCCTAATCTAACATGCTTAAGCAAGAGCTTACGCTTGCTTTTCACCCCTTTTTTTACCATATTACTAACATTAAAATAAAAGGAATTTATAATATTTTTGTTTTACACTGAAACAAACCACTGGACACTGGACACATGTGCGTGTGAAGTATTTAAACAAACCTCACTTTAAAGATCTTACTCAGGAGAAAAAAACAAAAATGGTGAGAAAAAAAAATGGAACAAGCAAACCTTGAAGAAAAAAAACCAGAAAAAAAATACCGCACAGGAGCAATATCTGCAACAATATGGAAAAACCAACAATTAAAAGATGGAAAAGCATTCTCTTTCCATTCAATAAGCATAGAACGCAGCTTTAAAAACAAAGAAGGAGAATGGCAAAGCACCAACTCTTTCAAAGCAACAGACCTACCTAAAGTCGCACTCCTAGTTGACGAAGCATACAAATACGTACTCCTTCAAAACCCAACAACAAACCCCATTCAAGAATGAACTTAATCCTTCTTCATAACAATTACAACCTAGAAATAATTATAAAAATGAAAAACCAAATAGTACAAGAACTATAATGGTTGATCATAAAAAAAAAACTCAAAAAGAGGAAAATGAAATGGAACAAGAACTAGAACAACCAGAAGAAACAACAGAAAACAGCACAAATAAAAAAATACAATCAATCTCAGATCTTCCAGGCATAGGAGCAGCAACTATTGAAAAACTTGAAAAATCAGGCTTCACAGACCTTATGAGCATCGCAGTTGCAACACCAGGAGAATTAGTTGGCGCCACAGAAATGAGCGAAGCAACTGCAAAAAAAGTCATAAGCATTGCTAGATCCAATCTTGAAATGAATTTTGAAAGTGGCGAAGAAATACTAAGAAAACGAGAAAGCATTAACAAAATAACAACAGGCAGCAAAGAACTTGACAAACTATTAGGCGGCGGTTTTGAAACAGCAGCAATAACAGAATGCTTTGGACAATACGGAAGCGGCAAATCACAAATAGCACACGTATTATCTGTAAGATGCCAACTACCCACAGAAAAAGGCGGTGCTGGAGGAATGGTAGTTTTTATTGATACTGAAAACACATTTCGCCCAGAAAGAATTGTTCAAATATCCAAAGGACTAAACCTAGACCAAGAACAAGTTTTAAAAAACATAAAAGTAGCAAGAGCATTTAACAGCGACCACCAAATGCTTTTAGCAGAAAAAGTTGAAGACCTAATAAAAAAACAAAAACTACCAATAAAACTATTAATTGTTGACTCTTTAACAGCTCATTTTAGAGCAGAATTTATTGGAAGAGGCACACTTGCAGAAAGACAACAAAAAATTAACAAACACATGCACACATTAATGAAACTAGCAGATAAATACAATTTTGCAGTATACGTAACAAACCAAGTTATGTCAAAACCAGATGTTTTTTTCGGAGACCCAACAGAAGCAATAGGAGGACATATTGTAGCACACAACAGCACTTACAGAATATACCTCCGCAGAGGCAAAAAAGGAAGCCGTGTTGCAAAAATGGTTGACAGCCCAAACATGCCAGAATCAGAAGCAATATTCTTTGTTGAAGAAAAAGGAATAAAAGACGCTTAACAATCAAATATAAAAGCACATACATTTAAATACAAGTAATAATTACAACCAATCACGCATGTAGAAATTCTCTACATACAAAATAAAATATGAATAGCGAGGGTGATTAAATATATGGAAAGACGTTCTAGATTTAGATCTGGTCCTAGACCGCAATTCAGGAGTTTTGCCCCTGTTAAAGTTGGTGATGAATTAGATGTCACCATAGAAAGTGTAGGCGAAAAAGGAGACGGCATAGCAAAAAAAGATGGCTTTGTTTTAATTATTCCTAAAACAAAACAAAACGACCACGTAAGAGTTCGCGTATCTAAAGTCTTACGAAAAGTAGGATTTGCTGAAGTTGTAGGAGAAGCTTCAGGAGCACCTTCCGAAGAACAACCTTCTGAAGAAGCAACTGAAGAAGTAGAAGAAGTTACTGAAGAACAAGAAGAAGAACCTCAACAAGATTCAGAAGATTTTGGAGAAGATCTTGAAGAATAATTAAAGTGCCATAAACACTTTTATACTAATTCTTTTTTTTATTATTTTATGAGATGTTTCATTGCATTTGACATACCTGAAAAGTATTATAATTATTTACAAGATATTCAAAACCAACTAAAAAAAAATTGCAAAGGTACAACTCCTTACTCATTTCATCTAACACTTAAATTTCTCGGCAATATCAATGAGAAAAAACTTGACATAATTCAAAAAGAACTTAATTTAATTGAGCATAAATCATTCAAAGCTCAATTTTCAAACTTAGGAGCATTTCCCAGCATTTCTTCTCCACGGGTTATTTGGATTGGTTTAGAACCTTACAAAATAATTCAAGAACTTCAACAAAAAATAGAACAAACACTTAATTATTATTCTAAATTTTCAGAGCGCTTTCACCCTCATATAACTTTAATGCGAGTAAAAAATGTTGAAAACAAAGCAAAACTAAAAGAATTTTTACAAACAAAACAAGAACAATACTCTTTTCAAGTATCTTATTTTACACTTTACCAGAGCAAACCTTCTGATAAAAAACACATATACATTCCTTTACAAACTTACAAATTAGAGAATAAAGCAAATATTTAAAAAGCAGCCTGTATTTCTTGTTTATAATACCAAAAGTCTTTACATTACTTGTGTAAAGATATTAAGCTGTTGAGGTTATGAAAAAATACAGCAGAAGAGATTATCTATGCCAAAAGAAGAAGAATTACTAATACCTCAAGATTTGTACTTAAAATCAGGCATTCATATAGGCACAAAATTCAGAACAAAATACATGGCCTCATTTATTTACAAAACTAGGCCCGATGGTTTAAGTGTTCTTAACCTGCAAAAAATAAATGAACGTATTTCTCTTGCTGCAAATTTATTAGGGCAGTACGAACCTGAAGATGTACTTATTGTTTGCCGTAGAGAAAATGGTTGGAAATCAGTAAAAGCTTTTGCCAGAGCAACTGGTTGTAAAGTTTTTGCAGGAAGATACCCTCCAGGAATACTAACAAACCCCAATCTTGACACTTTTATGGAAGTAAAAGTTATTGTTGTT
Source organism: Candidatus Woesearchaeota archaeon (assembly GCA_016188265.1). Lineage (GTDB taxonomy): Archaea > Nanobdellota > Nanobdellia > Woesearchaeales > ARS49 > JACPID01. The sequence goes on from JACPID010000023.1 coordinate 16,600, forward strand.
ACTGACAGCTGGCCTGATAGAAATGCAATTAATGACGCTCTTGCAATAGGAATTCCAGTAATAGCATTATGCGATACAAATAATCAATCTAACAACATAGATCTTGTTGTTCCATGCAACAATAAAGGAAAAAAATCCCTCGGAATCTTCTTTTACCTTCTAGCAAGAGAATACCTACGACAAAAAGGAAAACTAAAAAAAGGCGAAGACCCAAAATTTAGTCTTGAAGAATTTACAGAAGAATAAAGCATGACTTTTATTTGCGGTATTGAAGAAGCAGGTCGCGGACCAGTAATTGGACCTATGGTAATGGCCGGCCTTGTTATTGAAGAGCCTGATGAAAAAAAATTAGTAGAACTTGGCGTTAAAGACAGCAAACAACTCACTGCAAGACAACGTGAAGCACGCTATGATAAAATTCTAGCAATTGCAAAAAAATACCAAATAGTTATATTACAGCCTAAAGAGATTGATGAAGCAGTTTTGTCAGATTCAATGAACTTAAATCTTCTTGAAGCAAAAACAACTGCAAATATTTTAAATGAATTAAAACCAGATAAAGCAATAATAGACTGCCCAAGCACAAACATACCAAAATACACAGAATACCTCCGCAATTTGTTGAAAAATAAAATTGATTTATTATGCGCTCATCATGCAGATGAAAACTTTCCAGTTGTAAGCGCAACATCAATAATCGCAAAAGTAGTTCGTGATCAAGAAATAATGAATTTAAAAAAAAAATACAATATTGATTTTGGAAGCGGTTATACAAGTGATGAAAAAACTCAATCATTTATTGAAAAACATTGGAATCATTATCCTGAACTATTTCGTCATTCATGGGCTACTTTTAAAAAACAACAAGAAAAATCAATTCAATCAAACCTATCAAAATTCTAAAAATAGAAAAAGACAAATCAGGAATTATAATTTTTCTTTTATTCTTAATTGAAGAATAAGATCTTCTAGTTTTTCAAGACCATACTTTATTGAATCAAATTTTCTGCGAAGAGGAGTATTTCTAAAGTCAAACTGCATGAGTTCTTCGTACAATTCAGAAACTAAATCCTTTATTTCAATTGATGTTTTATAATCTCCTTTTATTGAACTGTTTATTGCTTTTCTTACCAGTTCTCCAACAAGATCACACAATCCTGCCAAATATGTTTCAGTATCAACACCAATTTCTTTAGAACTGGGAATTGTTTTTTTTACAAGATAAGAATAATAACAAAAAGCTTCAGCATACTCTTCTAAAGATTCTAAATAAGCTCCTGTTCCAGCCAAATGAATATCTTTTTTTAATAAAGAATCTATTTCTTTAATAATAATTTTTGCAGCTTCAATATGCTCTTTTGCCTGTTTAGCATCACTTCTATGCAAGCTATAAATTGCACTTTTTGATTTTTTAAGAACATCGCGCGATCTTTTAATTACTTCTTCCCTTAACATATCAAACTGTTCTAATTCTTTTCTCATCAACTCAAAGGATTTTTTATCAATCATAACAACACTGGACATATTTCTTGTTTATTAAACTTTTCTTCTATCATCAATATCCCTGCATTTCCTGAACGAACAAAACCTTTATATACAAATAAGCACTATTAAACCTTAATACAAAAAGGTGATATAGTGCCAGAAAAAACATTATTATCAGGAGTCATATCTTTTTTAGACCGCTTAGGTGTTTACGATGTAGTGCTTCCTTTCTTGCTTGTTTTCACTATTGTTTTTGCTATTCTAGAAAAAACTAGAATTCTCGGAGTTGAAGTTTATGATAGAAAAGAGTATACAAAAAAAAACCTAAATGCAATTGTTGCGTTTGTTCTTGGTTTTCTTGTTATTGCATCATCGCATCTTGTTGCAGCAATAACCAAGATCTCAGCAGAAATAGTTATTGTAATGCTTCTTGCTGTATTTTTTTTATTGCTTGTTGGATCATTTTATGAAGAAGGAAAAGTTGGAAAAGAAGGCTTAGCTGGCTGGCCAAGAACCTTTTTTCTTATTCTTATTCTTCTTGCAATTCTTTTTATTTTCCTCAAAGCACTGCCTGCTGGCAACGGAAGAACATGGCTTGATATACTCCTGGGATTTTTTGTTATAATGCCTAGTTCTGTATCTGCATCTATTATTTTAATGATTTTAATAGTAATATTTATAAGATTCATCACACAACAAGGTGGAAGCACTATTAAAAATAAAGATGAAAATAAGTAAAAGGTGATTTTTAATGATTTCAAATATATTATTTCAATATGGCGGCGGTTATTTTGGACAATCAATAGAATACTTGCAATACCTTGGTTTTTGGGATGTTATTATTCCTTTTGCACTTATTTTCGCAATAGTATTTGCTATTCTGGAAAAAGTTGATATTTTTGCAGGAAAAAAAAATATTAATGCAACTATTGCAATTGCAATTGCGCTTCTTACAATTATTCCACATGTAACCCAGGTTTACCCTCCTGAATATGATGTTGTAAGTATTATCAATGCATTTCTTCCTCAAGCAGCGCTTGTTTTTGTTGTACTTGTTGTTGTAATGCTTATGCTTGGAATAACAACTGGCACAGGTCAATTGGCTGAAAAATTAGGCAAATCAGCTCCTTTTATTGCTGTTGCTCTTGTTTTGTTTCTTTTAGCTCGTGCATGGTATCCTCTTGGAGGACCAATGTTTACTTTTCTTGACGATCCTCAACTTATATCATTTTTAGTTGCAGTACTAGTATTTGGTCTTGTTGTATTTGGTGTCATTGGTTTTGGAGGGGGAAGTAGAAATCCTTCTCATCCTTAAAATAATAATCAAAAAATGGTAACTCCTCTTGACTTAACAGGGCTGAAATATTTTGAGAATTTATTTACTTTTTTATTTGTTATAGTTCTTACTTTTGTTGTGCTTACAAGATTTGATTTGTTTAAAGAAAAAAATGGCTTTGCAGCTCTTATTTCTTTATTTCTTGCTGTTATGACTATGTTGTTTCCTATTGCTGTAAGAACTTTAACTCTTGCAGCTCCATGGTTTGTTCTGGTATTTTTGCTTTCAGTGCTTGTTTTATTATGCTATTCTGCTTTTGGTGTTGAACAAACAAAAATTATGACAATTTTAACAGACAGCGAGTATTCTCAGGCTTTTGCCTGGTGGATAATAGGAATTTCATTAATTATCATAATAGGCAGTGTTTCAAAAGCTATTAGTGAACAAGAAGGTTTTCTTAAGCTTACGCAAGGTGAAAGGCTTGAAAAACTTCCGCCTGAAGAAGCTGGTTTTTTTGCAACAATACTTCATCCTAAAATGCTTGGATTAATTCTTTTGCTTCTTGTAGCTTTATTTACAATTAAACAATTAGCAGAAGGCAGCAGCCGTGCGAGTTAGCTTAAAATCCCTAATCATTTTTTTTTGCCTTTAGTTATTCTTGATAATTCACTTATGTTTTTTGTAAGTTCTGGCAGCGCTTCTTTAAACACTTTTTGCATTGCTTTAAGTTCTGTTCCTACGTCTAAAAGCCCGCGTTCATATTCTTCAACTTTTCCAAGCATTGCTTTTTGAAGCCCTAAAACATTTTTTTTCAAGTCATCAACACTTTGCTCAAGTTTTTCTAATTTAACATGAGCTCTTTCTTTCCATGATTGTAGTTCGCTAAATTCTCTTGTAACAGCACGAATTTTATCTTCAACAATTGACTCAATAACTTCTTCCCAATCAGTTTCACCAGCGCTTGGTTGCGGTGGTGTTGGCGCTTGGGGATAGTAAGCTGGTTCTGCACTTACTTGATTTGCTTCTTCTAATGCTTTTTCTATTTCTTTAGGAGAATAACCTTGACTGCTGAACGCTTGAATAATTTCACTATCACTATACCCATCTTTTCGCATTTGAACAATAGCTTCAACCAATTCATTTACCATATATTTCACCTTTTTTGTTTAATATTTAAGTTTTCAACAATATTTTGTACAATTTCATCTATTTGATCTACTGTTATAAATTGTGTTGGATTCCAGTACTCAAGATATCTTTTTAACAAGTCTACATCTTCTTTAGGAGCCCTTAATGTAACTTCATTTCTTACAACTTCAATATCATTTTCTAAACGTTCAATAACACTTTCTAATCGACGTAAATCACTTGAAAGATCTTTGATATCTTCTGTTATTTTTTTTTTAGTTTCTTGCAGAGTATTTTTTAAAAAATTCATCAACTCTCTTAAATCTTTATGCCTACCCTCGAGTGTTCTTAGCCTTGAATTTAATTCAAGAATTTGTTCTCTAGATTCTATTGAGTTAACTTCCTCTTTTTGTTTTACCATCAGAGCAACCTTTATATATTCTTAGAATATAAATAAAGTATACAGTATTTTTAATACTTTTGCAAAGAAAAAGGGGTTTTTATGCCAGATAAACCAGCATGTGGAACTTATGAAGTAGCTCGTGAAGGTGAAGAAATTATTGTACGAGTTAATTGTGAAACCTGCCCTTTTTTTCCTTCCATAGAAGATAATGATAGAACTATGGCTCTTGTTATTGATATTCTTGCAGAAGTAAGCAATGCAACAAAAATTGTTTTAGTTCAAAAAAGAGATTATGAATATGATTATACTCAAACAAGCATGTTGATAGAAATAGCTAAAGCGTATAAAAAAATTAATCGCCAAAAACGTTCACATCTTTCTATAGGTGATGCAGATTGCAACAGGTATTTAGATCCTAGATTTGCAGAATTGCAAGATCTTCTTTTTCACCACTTGAAAGCTGATCCAATACTTGCATACATGACTATTATTAAAATAAGCGAGCGTGAAAATAGATTAATCCAAACAAAAGCAATAAGTGAAAAGGGTGTTGCGTGTTTGCAAAAATATTATCGCTTCTTAGAAGAAATCGCAGGACAACTTCAAGAAACACAGCTTATTCAACAAGTTATTAAATTTTTAAAAGATTACAGAACTGGAGACCGTTCATTATACAGAAGAGTTTTTGCTCCTTCTATAAAGCCTGATTTCATGTACACTAAATTAATGGCTAGTTATCCTACTGATGCAGAAGAAATAGACAGTTATACTGTTAATGGGACTGAAATAACTATTTTTCAATTGCCAAACACTATTGAGCCACTTTATCATGTTGTTCCTCCTGAGTTTAAAATAGATGAAGATAAATATGAAATTCTTGACCTTGCACGCACAGGCCTTGAAAAATTTGAACCAAAAAAAGGCGAGTTTACAGACCCTGAGCGTATTCGCCAAGTTTTTTATAATATAAGTGAGGATTCTTTAGACCATCTTGCAAGCGCTAAAGGAATAACTTTACGATCTAAAGAGCTCCAAGAACTTACTCAAATTCTTGTACGCTACACAGTTGGTTTTGGCTTAATTGAAGTTCTTTTAGAAGATGAAAAAGTTCAAGATGTAACAATAAATTCTCCTATGGGCAGAACCCCTATTTTTATTGTTCATAGTGAACATGATGCTTGTTCAACAAATATTATTCCTACTTTTAAGGAAGCAGAAAGTTGGGCTTCAAAACTTCGTATTTTAAGCGGCAGGCCTTTAGATGAAGCTAATCCTATTCTTGATACAGAACTTATTTTTCCTCATGCAAGAGCAAGAATCGCAGCTATTTCTTCTCCTTTAAACCCAACTGGATTGGCATTTGCTTTAAGACGCCACAGAGACAAACCATGGACTTTATCGCTTTTTTCTCAAAGCAAACAAATTGTCGCAGGCCAAAAACATTATGGAGCTCGTTTTATGAACCATCTTAGCGCAGGACTGCTGAGTTTTTTAATTGACGGCAACAGGACAATGCTTGTTGCAGGCACTCGCAGTTCAGGAAAAACATCACTTTTAGGAGCAATAATGGTTGAATTAATGAGAAAAGGAAGAATAATTTCGATTGAAGATACTCTTGAACTTCCAGTTGACGCTCTTCGCAAACTTAATTATAACATCCAACAATTAAAGGTTGCTAGTGCTTTAACTCGCGGTACAACTGAAGTTAGCGCTGATGAAGGAATAAGATCAACATTAAGATTAGGAGATTCTAGTTTGATAATAGGAGAAGTAAGAAGCACAGAATCTTTAGCGCTTTATGAAGCTATGCGTGTCGGCGCTCTTGCTAATCTTGTTGCAGGCACTATCCACGGCGATAGCCCTTATGGAGTTTTTGACAGAGTTGTTAACGACTTAAAAGTTCCAGCAACCAGCTTCAAAGCTACTGATATTATTGTTATTGCAAAACCAATTAGAACTGCAGGCGGCTTAAAACGTGAAAAAAGAGTCCTTCAAATTACTGAAGTTAGAAAACATTGGAAAGAAGATCCTTTAAGAGAAGGCGGTTTTGTTGACTTGATGAAGTATAATACAAAAACAGACCAGCTGGAACCAACTGAAGACCTGCTTTCAGGTGATAGTGAAATTATTAAATCAATTGCTGGCAATGTTAAAGAATGGGCAGGCGACTGGCAGGCTGTTTGGCAAAATATTGAGCTAAGAGCTGAAATTAAAAGATTGCTTGACGAAAAAGCAGAAAAAATTCCAGATATTTTAGAAGCTGATTTTGTTGTTCTTGCTAACGACGAATTTCACAGGATTAGCGAACAGGCTCGTGAAGAAATTGGCCATTCTGATCCAAAATATATTTTACGTGAATGGACTAAATGGCTTGATAAAATGGTGAAAAAAATATATGGTTAATAATAAAGATATTAGAGATATTCTTAAAAATCAAGAGCAAAGACTGAAACAAGAGTTAAGTATAGATACTCTTCCAACACATGAAATTGTAACCAGAGAATACAAAGAATTTCGTGAATCTTTTCTTCCAAAACCTTTAAACTGGTATGAAAAACTATGCAAGATTTCTGAAAAAACAATATCCATAAAATTAAAACCTGAGGATGAAAAAATCCTTAATGAACATATTCGCATATGCCATCTTAATATCAACCCGCAAGGAGTTATTGCGCTTTCTTTTATTTTACCTATTATTATTATGATTTTAGGATTTTTATTCAGCTTATTAATTATTGGTTCATTGTTTTTATCTTTTTTTTTCATTTTTGTTGGAATTGCAGGAATTTTTGTATTAAAAAACATTCCAGCATATTATTCTAATGCTTGGCGTATGAAGGCAAGCAATCAAATGGTTTTGTGTATTTTTTATATTGTAACATATATGCGCCACACAAGCAATTTTGAGCGCGCTATTAATTTTGGTTCAGAACATTTGCTTCCGCCACTTGCCTTGGATTTGAAAAAAGTATTATGGGATGTTGAGAATGGAGTGTACAAAAACATAAAAGATTCTCTTGAAGCATATCTTGAGACTTGGAGAAAGTGGAATAAAGAATTTATTGAAGCATTTCACCTTATTGAATCATCACTATACGAACCTTCTGAAGAACGCAGGCAAGAAGTTCTTGATAAATCTTTAGATAGAATTCTTGAAGAAACTTCAGAGAAAATGACTCATTATGCGCAAAATTTGAAAAGCCCTATAACTTTATTACATATGCTCGGGGTTATTTTACCAATACTTGGTTTAGTTATTCTTCCCCTTATTGTAAGTTTTAGTGAAAATGTTCGCTGGTGGCATCTCTCAATAATATACAATTTTGCACTTCCAATTATTGTTTTTGTTCTTGGAAAAAATATTTTATCTACCAGACCTACAGGCTATGGTGATACTGATGTTACTCAGTTTAATCCTGAGTATAAAAGATTTACAAATATTATTCTAAAAATAGGCTCAAAAGAATACATGTTTTCTCCAATTGCACCTGCACTTTTAATTGGGATAGTTTTTTTATTTACTGCACTTTCGCCTGTTATTTTACACACAATTGTTCCTGATTTTGATATCACTATCCCCCTCTGGAAAACAACCCTGAACTTATTTGATTATAAAAACAGTTCAACTGTTTTTGAAAGAATCACAATATTTGAAGAAGGAGCACCTATTGAAAAAACAATTCCAGCTATTGTTGGGCCTTTTGGAATTGGAGCAAGCTTATTAAGCCTTTTTTTCCCACTAGCATTTGCATTAAGCATAAGTTTGTATTATAATGTAAAAACAAAAAAAATTGTTAAAATTCGTGACACTACTAAAAAAATTGAAGGTGAATTTTCAGATTCATTATTTCAGCTTGGCAACAGACTTGCAGACGGCCTTCCTCCTGAGATTGCTTTTGAAAAAGTTGCAGCAGTTGTTGAAGACAGCACTACTGGAGATTTTTTTCGCGCAGTAACTACAAACATCCGTAAATATGGAATGAGTGTTAATCAAGCAATTTTTAATCCTAAAACAGGAGCAGTTTTACATTATCCTTCAAATATAATAATCTCTTCAATGAAAGTTCTTGTTGAAAGCTCAAAAAAAGGCCCTCGAATTGCTGCTAAAGCTGTTCAAAGCGTCTCTCAATATGTTAAACAAATACATCATGTAAATGAAAGGCTGAAAGATCTTCTTGCAGATATTTTATCTGACATGAAAACACAAATAAGCTTTATAACACCCATAATTGCGGGAATTGTTATAGGCATTACTTCAATGATTACTTTTATTTTAAGCAATCTCACAAAAACAGTGCAACAATTTGGTTCAGATGCAAGTTCAGGATTTGGCAATGTTCTTAACATGTTTGGAGACGGCCTCCCAACCTATGATTTTCAGATGGTTGTAGGAATTTATGTTGTACAGATTGTTTATTTATTAACAATTATATCCAATGGAATAGAACACGGCGCTGATAAGTTAAGCGAACAAAATTTAATTGCAAAAAACATAAAAAAAAGCACACTTCTTTACTGTATTTTTTCTGCTATTTTAATGATAATCTTTAATTTAATTGCAGTATTTATTCTATGCAGAGGAATGAATAAGTGTTAAAACTTAACTTTGCCACTTCATCTGGCAAAGTTAAAAAGCGGGGCGGGCCGGATTTGAACCAGCGACGCCACGGTCTTCAGCCGTGTGCTCTCCTTAGCCGAAGACAATGTCTTCTCAGGCTGAGCTACCGCCCCACAAAGAGATTTTCTCCATGCGAATTTAAAACTCTTTCGGTTAATTAATTGCTAAAAAGCCCGTAAGGATCTTCATCTTCAAAAATATTGTATTCTACTTTTGCTTTTATGCCGTTTAATCTTAAATAATAAATAAGCAATGAATCATAAAATTGCCTTGGTCTTTTATCTTCTTCAAGATGATTGTGCAAAACTATCTGAACATATTTAAGATCATCAACAACTCTCCAATATTCTATTTCTGTTTCTAGACTTTCTGCAAGAGGAGATAAATTAATTATGTGTTCTTTTGCGCATTTAACTTGTTTGCGTGAAATATTTAATGTTTCTCCAAAAAGAACTTTTTCAGATAATACTTCTAAATCTTCAATTATTTTAAGAATATTCTTATTTTTATCTGAAAAACTTATTGAATCTTTGTCTAAAAGATAATCCACTATTTTATTTGTACACGTAAATTTTAATGTTCTTGCATCTTCTAAATAGCCTAAAACAATATGATTTAAAATTATTTTTCTTAATTCATTCATCATGAGCTTAACCAGATTATTTCTTTTTCATCTAATTCAAGTTCTTCTTCTAACTTTGTTAAAAATTTTTTGTTATTTTTTGCAATATTTTTAATCATTGGAATTTCACGAATTATTTTCTTTTTAGAACAGTGCATGAAATTGCTTAATTTTTCTGCTAAACTTTTTTTACATGCATTTTTCATGTTTGCTTTCCAAATTTTCAAAATCCTCGTTGTTGGAGCATACCTTACAAATCCTTTTGATTTTTCTCTTTTTACAACAGCCACACCTGCAGTTATTAATGTATTAAAGTATGTTAAAAACCTCCAATGCTGTCTTTTTTTAATTCTTCCAAGATAAACATTTGCTTTACTTAACATATCATAAGCATCTATTAATTCTTTTCCCTTATACTCTTTAGGAAGGTTTTCATCTATCCATAATAGCAATGTTTCTGGAGTTTCATCTACATAATCAAAAGCACTTACTGCAACAGATGGGTCTGTAGTTTTAAATATTTTAGCCAATGATTGAAGAATGCTTTCATTTTTGTTTCTTTGGTCTATTATCTCAATAAATTCTTTTTTTAAAACACATTGTGAGGCAATGCTTTGAACATCATTTAATGCAGCGCGCAAATCTCCTCCAGCTCTTCTTGCAATAATTTTAAGATCTTCTTCTTCATAATTTATTGATTCTTTAGCACAAATCTCCTTCAGAATATTTGTTATTGTTCTATAATCCAAACCTGCAAAATTAATAAGAGTGCACTTGTTTCTAAGTGTTGAGAACTTTTTATCCCAAGGATCATTTGCAGTCATAATAATAGGATACTTTGAATTTTCAAGCAGCATTGCAAGTGTTGAAACCCCTCCCCTATCTTCGCTTCCAGAAACTCCATCTACTTCATCCACAAGAATGATTTTTCCAGAATTAAACAAAGAAATTTGCTGAAGTGCATTTCCTAATTTTTCTTTTAATGATGCAGTATTTCTAACATCACTTGCATTTACTTCAATAAGCTCCAATTTTAATTCTTTTGCAATTGCATGAACTGCACTGGTTTTTCCAGTTCCTGAAGGGCCATATAAAATAATTCCTTTCTTTTTTTGGTTATTAAAACTATGCAGAAACTGTTTTAATTGCGCAACTGCAGTTGGTTGAGGTATTTTTGAGCTTTCTTCTGGACGATATTTTTCAGAGAATGGCAAGCTCATATAAGTATATAAAAAATACTAAGCTTTAAAAAAGTATGCAGTTTTACTATGAGCATGATTGAGCCAAAACTAAAAGAAAAAAGTTGGATCAAAGATATAGAGCCTTTATTATATGAAGAATGGAAAAATTCTGAAATCTTTAGTTTTAAACAATCTAAAAAAAAAATATTCAGCATTGACACCCCTCCTCCATATGTTAATACTCCTGTACATATAGGGCAAGTTACAACTTATGTTCTTATGGATATGTTTGCACGCTATAAACGCATGCAAGGCTTTAATGTTCTTTTTCCATTAGGCCTTGATAGAAATGGGCTTCCAATTGAGATGGCTGCTGAAAAAAAATTTGGCATTAAACTAACAGAACTGCCTAGAGAAAAAGCAGTTGAAGCATGCAAGAAAATTCTTGAAGAAGCAAGCATTGAAAGTGTTAAATCCTTTTTAAGATGCGGCATTAGTTTTAATTCGTGGAATATCGGCACAGGAATTGGAGAGGTTTATGAAACTGACAGTACTGATTATCGTGCTTTAACTCAAGAAACTTTTATTGATTTGTGGTCTAAAGGCCTTATTTTTGAAGATGATAGAATTAACAACTGGTGTCCAGGATGCCAAACCACTCTTGCTGATGCAGAAGTTGATTATGAAGAAAAACGATCTATATTTAATGATATAATATTCAAAGTTAAAGAAACAAGTGAAGAAATAATTATTGGAACTACACGCCCAGAACTTATCTCTACATGCGCAATGATTATTTTTCATCATGATGATGATAGGTATAAGCATCTTGATGGAAAAACAGCAGTAACACCTATTTTTAACAAATCAGTGCCAATAAAAGCGCATCCTCAAGCAGATCCTGCAAAAGGAACTGGCATTGCAATGATGTGTTCTGCCGGCGATCTTGCTGACATACGTTTTTTTCGTGAAATGAATCTTGAACCAGTTATTGCTATTAATAAAAATGGAACAATGAACGAACATGCTGGATTTTTAAAAGGGCTTCAAGTTAAAGATGCTCGCCAAAAAATAATCAACGAATTAAAATTAAAAAAACTTCTTGCCAAACAAACGCCTCTGCTTCACAGAACTCCAGTTTGTGAACGCAGTAAAGATGAAATAGAATTTATTGCAATGAATGAGTTCTATCTTAAACAAGTTGAGTTTAAAAAAGAAATGAAAAATCTTGCTGATAAAATAAACTTTTTTGATCGCACCAGCAAGCAGATTCTTTTAAGATGGATTGATGATATTTCAATTGATTGGCCTATTTCTAGAAGAAGATATTATGCAACAGAAGTTCCTCTCTGGTATTGCAAAAAATGCAACACACCAGTTATTCCTCCTAAAGGCAAATACTATCAGCCATGGAAAGAAAAATGTCCTGTTAAAAAATGTGTAAAATGCAATACTTCTGATTTTAAAGGCGAAACCCGCGTATTTGACACTTGGTTTGATAGTTCTATTTCTCCACTATACATTCTTAAATGGAACAGAAATAATGAATTTTTCAAAAAATCAGCGCCATGCAGTTTAAGACCCCAAGGCAAAGAAATAATAAGAACATGGCTGTACTACACTCTACTTAAATGCTACTTATTAACTGAAGAATGCATTTTCAAAGATGCCTGGATTAATTACCACATTGTTGATGAACATGGCCATAAAATGTCAAAATCAAAAGGCAATGGCATTGATCCAAAGGAGGTTCTTGATAAATTTGGCGCAGAACCATTTCGCCTCTGGGCAGCCATTGAAGGCAATCTTGAAAAAACTGATTTCAGATGCAGTTTTGAACGCATTGACGGTGCTGGCAAAACATTAACAAAATTATGGAATGTTTCTCGCTTTATTAGCATGTTTGATCAAGCAACTGCTCCTAAAAAATTACAACATCTTGATGAATGGATTCTTCATGAATTAAACCATATTGTTCAATTAGCTCTTGAAAGGTATAATGCATATGATTTTCATAATCCTTCTATAGCACTCAAACACTTTTTATGGGAAACTTTTGCTTCACACTATCTTGAATTAGTAAAAAATCGTGCATATAATGATTCAGCTAAATTTAGCAACGAAGAAAAGCAAAGTGCATTATACACATTGCATACTTGCTTGAAAAGAATTCTTCGCTTGTGGGCTCCTGTTCTGCCATTTTTAACATACAAAATATTCAAAGATGTTTATAATGAGGATATTAATAAACTGCCTTTTCCAGATTTAAGTGAAGAATATAAAATCGGTTTTAAAACAGAAGAACTTATTGAACTAAACTCAGCTATTTGGAAGGCAAAAAAAGATAAAGGACTAAGCCTAAAATCAGAAGTAAAGTCTTTAGCACTTCCTGAAAAATTTAAACATATTAAAGCTGATTTAGCTGCTACTCACAATATTAAAAATATTTCTTACAATGAAAAACTAGAAATTTATTTTTAATGACGTTCTCTTCTTAGAAAATCCCCTAAATCAAAAACATTTTTAATAACTATTTTTTTATCTGAATAATACCCGTAACCCAAACATTCATCATGCTGATTTAAAACTAGCACTAACTGGTTTTCAACTAATTTATCGCTTATTTTTACAACACTTTTTTTCATAACATCCCTTCCGCAAATAAACAACCATTCGCCTTTTTCATTCAGCCAAATTTTATTTTCACTAAATTTTGCAATTTCCTGAAGAAGCCAACTGCTAGGAATAAACTCTTTTTTTATCACACCCAAAAATTTTCCTGCATGCACGAACTGCCTGTTGATTTTTTTTCTAATATTTTCCAAATCTTGAGGAATTTCAAAATATTCTGTTTTTAATGTTACAAAATCTTTTACAATTTCTACTTCTGTGAATTTTTTAATAAATTCTTTTAACATTTTCTTAATTTTGCAATAAAAAAACCCTCAGTGTTTGTTTTCCATGGCCAAAAACGCCTGCATTTTTTAAGTTCACTGCTAAGTTTTTTACCAAAAACATTTGCAAGACCATCATCTCCTATTGTTATATTAATATTTTCGAGTTTTACAGGCAAATTGTCCAGCGCCCATTGAATGTTTAATTCATTTTCTTCAGGCTCAAGAGTACAGGTTGAGTAAACTAAAATGCCATCTTTTTTCAAAACATTTACACATGATTCAATTAATTTACGCTGCATACCTGCACTTTTTTGCACGCCTTCAAAACTTCTTTTTTTAAACCAATTCATATCAGTTACATAATTTCCAGAACAAGGAGCGTCAAGCAGTATTTTATCAAAAAGTAAGCTGTATTTTTTAATATTTCTTGCATCATCTTTGTATACAATCACATTTTCAGTTTGCATTCTTTCAACACTGCTTTTCAGTGCAATCAATCTATGTTGTTTAAGCTCAATTGCTACAATTGTGCCTTTATTTTTCATTAATTGGCTTATTTGAGTTGTTTTCCCTCCTGGAGCAGCACAAGCATCAAGAATCAATTCATTGGACTTTGGATCCAGCACTTCAACTGGGATTTGAGCTGCAGACTCTTGAATGTAATAATATCCCAATAAATATTCTATAATTGCTCCTAATGAAAATTGAGACTTTTTAATCCAGTAGCCGTTTTTAGTAAAAGGAATTTTTTCAAGAACAACACCTTGTTTTTGAAGCCTTTTAAGAAGTTCTTCATGAGAAATTTTTTCATTATTTATTCTAATAGAAGGAAAAATATTGATAATTGGAATTTTACTTAATTTTTCACCTAATTGTTGATATCTCTGCAGGAAATTCATTTCAATAACGCATTACAAACACCATATGATCTTTTTGAAAAGGTTCAAGTGTTGTTTTTGCTATAATTTTTAAATGTTTTTCTAACTCATGTTCTACTTCTTCAAAAACCTTTTTTGGCTCTTTTTTAACATCAATATTTCTAGCTTTAACTGTTAAAACACAATACGCTCCTTTTCTAGCAAACATTACAGTATTTCTTAAGAATATATCAACCTGGTTGCGTTGTGCAACATCTTGATAAAGCCATTCTACTTTAATAATACGCTCTTTATATAATTCAGGCTGGCTTGCATCTGCTAGTATTGGAACTAGATTTTCTCTTTCTTCACACAAAAACAAAAACTCCCGCATTACCCTAGGAGCGCTTTCAACACAAAATACACACCCATTTTTTCCAACAATATCTGAAATATGCGATGCAGTAGTTCCTGTTGATGAACCAAGATATAAGCAAGTCATCTCTGGACGAACAAATAAATCTTTTATTCCTTTTTTTAATGCAGCTGCTAATTTACTATCTAAAGCATTCCACACCCTGTATTCTTTATTATTGATTGTTACTAGTTTTTCTCCATACACTTTTTTACCAGGAACCAGATTCAGTGTAATAAAATATTTATCTAACCTCCATACTCCTGAAAATAATTCTTTTACTTGATTTTTTGTTCTATTTTTTTCCGTAAATCCTCACCTCTGAACTCTCCTTTAAAATAATCTAGACGAGCACAAATAGCAAGTTTATCTGCAACTAATTTTGCTGCTTTTCCTTTGTTTTTAGCTTTTTGAACCAACGGGTGATTAAAAAGAAGCCCGTATTTTGGGCTTTTTGCTTTTTTTGCAAGATGCCTAAACAATGCTTTTTCTGCGCCAAGCAATTGAATTGTTGAAGCTGGCAGTTCTGCTAAATGCTTTAAAGAGCCTGCTTGCTTTATTATTTTCAAACCAAGAACATAACCTGCAAGTGCAGTAATATTTGGACAAATTTTTTTCATTGATTCTTGAATATAGCCATCTATTTGTTTTTTTGCTTCACTAAATTCTTTCAAAAATCTAGCATTTTTCAACAAAATTTGTTTATGCTCTCCTTTAATAACCCCCCCTAAACTTTCAATGGGCCTTTTATCTTTAATTACATCTTCAATAAAATTCCCCGGCTTTCTTTCTAATTCAGGATAATAATACCCATACCATTCTTTAAATTTTGAAAAAATAACCTCTTGAACAGAATCAAGTGTTTCAAACATTGAAACTGCTTGAATCATAAGAATATCAGGAGTTACACTATTTCTCAATGCATTTTCACTTAATTCAATATTCTTTTTCCTTAGATTTTTATCACAAACCATTATAGAATACAGACTAATATAGCAAATCTTAAATATCTTTTTCTATTTTTACTAAATATGCCAAGTTGCGACTTGTGCGGAAAACAAGAAAATCTGTTTATTGCTAATGTTGAAAGTGTTGAGATGACTGTTTGTTCTTCTTGCAGCTCTTTTGGAATAATCATCAAACCAATTAAAAAAATAATTACACCTAAAAAAACTGAAAAAAAGAAAAATGAAGCAGTTGAATACATTGTTGAAGATTCAAGCCAAAAAATAAGAATTATTAGGGAAAAATCCGGCCTTAATCAAGAAGATTTTGCTAAAAAACTTTCAATAAGAACCTCTTTACTGCAAAAAATTGAAACAAACAATACAAGTTTAGACATACCTCTCGCTAGAAAACTTGAAAAACTACTTCACATAAATCTTATCGAGCAAAAATTAGAAGAATCTTCTGTTGAAATTAAAAATAATAAATCTTCAGATACTATGACGGTAGGAGATGTTGTTAAGTTATGAAAGCACTAAAAAAAAGTAAATTATACTGAAGAGCTATTTTTGCATTAACACAGCTCTATTTTCTTCCTGTTTTGATTTTTTTATCCTCAATAATCTTTCTAATTTAGCTTTAAGTCTTTGATCTTTAAAATTTTCACCAACTAATGCCCCTGCTAGTTTCTTATACTCAACAACTGCCTCTGTTTTAGGAGCATGCAATGCTGCTGGCTTTGTCATGCTTAAAGATTCCATAAAATTAATTTCATGAGGCAGCAAAGCCAAAACTGGCGTTTCTGCAGCTTCCTCAACATCAGCAATTGTCAACTCAAACTTTTTATTATAAACTCTATTAAGAATTAATCCTGTTATCGGTGTTCTTCTTCTTTTAGCAATTTTTACAGCATGCATTGTACAGCTCAAAGTAGGATAATCTGGCGTTGTTACAACTAATAATTCATCTGAAGCAATCATAACTGCCAGCATTTCATGATTCAGATTAGGACTAGAATCAATTAAGACTACGTCATAATTATTTTTTATTTTATCAACATACTGTTTTAATTGAAAATGTTTTATCTTACCACTGCCCCTCAGATCAGCTGGAAGAAAATCAAAACCATAACCAGTTGAAAGAACTGCTTTTTCTATTTTACAATTTTCCAACAGTACATCATGCAAGGTTTTTTTTGCATTAGTAATTCCTAAATGCAATCCTAAATTAGGAGCTGAAAAATTCGCATCAACTAATAAAACCTTTTTTTTAAAATCATTAGCTAACACAGCTCCTAAATTAGCTACGGCTGTGGTTTTTCCTACACCGCCTTTTATTGCTATAACACCATAAACTTTACTCATAAATACCTCTTTACAATTTATATATATCCTTGAGATTTTTAATAATTTCCTTTTTCTTTTTAATTAATTGCACCTCTTCTTTATATCTGGGCAATAATTTATATCCTTCTTTTTTAGTACTTTCATAGGTTCTTCTGGTTGCTTTTACTATTTTTTTCCTTGTTTTAACTATTATTAATGATAAAGTTATTGAGAAGAATAAAATGCTTATACTCAATGCATTTTTCTTAATTTTATCAGTTGCTAAACTTAATTTATTTTTAAATTCAAAACTTATGCTGTCTAATTCTACAAATGATTGTCCTGTTAATAAGTTTCCTTTAGGATTAATTTCAATATAACTAAACACTTTTTCTTTAGCACTGCTTAATTTATTTTTAATTAATTTAAAACGGCTCGATAAATAATTCTTAACTTTGCTTAAAAGATTTTTTTTTTCAATTTTAGGAGAGCCTCCTTCCACTGCAATGCCAGGTTCTTCTAATTCCTCTTCAATTTCATACTCTTCTATTTCTTCTTTTGTAAAACTAATTGTTTTTGGTTTTCGAGTTGCACGTTCATTTTCATCAAGCGCTTCTATTAAAAATACACCGCCTTTTTCACTATCTAAAACTTTTTCCAAAGTTACACTTAAATCATAAAAAAAGTTTTCATTAAGATCAAACTTTTGAGTTTTATTAACTTCAAACTTTACTGTTATTGGCTTGCTTGATATAGTTGCAATAGCTGTCTGAGTTTTCGCATCAGCACTTTCTACAATTATTGAATGTTTTGACTGATCCTTTAACATAAAAGGAAGTATTGCTTTATCAAAAACCTTCCTTGATATTAGCACAGTTCTTAAAGTTGTACCTGCCTGCACTTTCAGTGTTGCATCACCTACTCTTGTTGGAGTCATTGCTCCTTTACCTGCTTCAACTCCTCCTGCGAAAGGTGCTTTTTTTTCTTCTGCTGTAGCTACAGGTTCTTCTTCTCCCTGGCCATAAAGCCCCATGCCATATCTTCCTGTTCCATAATTGCGTGCTTGAACTGTAACAATAAGCAATAAAAAAAGAAGTGAAAAAGTAAAGAATTTCTTTTTGCTAGTTCTAAATTGCATTTTTCCTCTTTTATACTTTAAACTATACGTGCACAAACCATGCAGATTGATTATTTCATCTTTTCTAAAAAATAATTTGTTCCTTTTATAATCAGCCTTTGTGATGTTTTTTTTAGAGTCATAATAGATGCTTCTTTTTTTTTTATCAAATCTTTAAATTCTCTTTCTGATAAAATTAATGGATTTACTTCTTTTCCAGTGACTGTGGATAATTGAGATATCTTGTTTTTAATTTCAAAATTCTTCTTTTTTACTACTAGCAGTATATCAATATCACTTTCTTCGGTAAAAGAAATTCTTGCATAACTTCCAAATAAAATACAGGTTAAGATATAACCATCAAAAAATAAGTTTGTTAGATGTTTTATTATGCTGTTAACTGTTTTGCTTTTTGTTTGTAACTTATAATCTTCTATAATTGCTGTCAACAAAGGATATTTATTTTGTGTTTTGTCAAAAGATATTAGAATTGTTTTTCCGGCTTTTTTTTCTTTCAAAAAAATTTTTAATTTTAGTAATGTTTTTTGTGCACTATATGGGTGAATTTTTAATTCTTTAGCTATATCTAACAAATGGTTTTCTTCCTTGTCATAAATTGTTTTTAAGATTTCTATTTTATTCTTTGTTAAAGGAATTAATTTTTCTATCATTCTATCTCTCCTAATAATTGTAATAATTGCCTTATTTCTTCAATTATTTTTTCTGATGGAATTTTAACTTTTCTAAGTGTTTTTGGCAGGTAAAGATAATTATTCCGCGTAATTCTTATATTGGAAAGTTCTTCATAAAAAGAGTTTTTTGGCAATAGTTCAGCAAATAACTTATCTTTCTTCTTAAGCATTTGGTGAATTTGAGTTAATGTTTTTTCAGGAATTAATTTGTTTGAAAGCAGAGCAATTATAACACAATTATGATCTTTTGAGTAAAATCCAAGCTTTTTTACTAAAATAGAATTACACATCAGAAATAAAGCCTGGTATGCTTTTGTTACCGCCCATCTGGGATTTTCTTCTTTTTTAGCAGAATCCACATCCTCGTACGCTAATTCCTGGTATTCTCTAAACAGGGAATTGTCTATTTTGACAAATTTTTTCTCACATTTTTTGTAAACTTTTTCTAAAACTTCTTTTGTTTTTGGCAACATTATATTTTTTTATCGAGTTGTATATATGTACAACTTAAGTTGTATTTAAGTTTTGTTATTAATTTAAACTATACGTGCACAAATTGCCCATACAGTATGATTAATTTCTAAAGATGATGCACAATTCCACGAATTATCTGTATTCGGGTATGAAGCACTATTGTACGCTTCGCATCCTCCGCCTAAAACTTTTTTACCTGCTGTACAATTAATACTGCACTGGACTGCAGAAACACATGTATTAGAAACCCGTTCCAATCCAACATTTATGCTTCCTGCAACTTCTAGATTGTTATTAATACTTACATTTAAACTTGTACTGGTATTTGTTGTAGTATTTGTCCAACCACCAGTTCCATCATTATTATCTGGCAGATTTGTCAGCTGGCTTGCATCTCCTGCAAATGCTGTTGCTGTTACTGTTCCTGCAACGTGCAATGCGCTTGTTGGGTTTGTATTATTTATTCCAACATTTGTTCCATCATTATACAAGTTATTAACAGAAGCCCAGCCTGCTCCATTATTTCTTAAAGTTTGACCATTGCTTCCTGTAGGAAGATTTGAATTGCTTATATTATTAAGCCTTGATTCATGATCACCAAGCACATCTAATAAATAAACTGACAATTGATCATAATTTATTCCTTCAATTCTTCCACTATAATTGAAAACAAGCGCAGGAATTAATTCATAAACCTCTTCAGCAATTAAACCTATACCGTACTCACCAGTATTGTTAAAATTAAATGATATTGGCTGCAAGCTAAAAAGTTTTGTTTTATCAACTGTAAAATTTGTTATATTTGTTTTATACCTTCTACTTGAACTACAGGTTGAAAGATCATTATTAGCATCCCTACACACTGATGTAGCTGCAGCAGCAGCTAAAACACCAACTCTAATACCTCCATTAACATCAAATGTGTTTCCAGGAGTAGTAGTATTTATGCCGACACTGCCATTGCCATTAATAGTCATTCTTTGTACAATATTAGAACCGCCGGTAGCTCTTGTCCAAAACTGCAAATTGGTTTCTATATTATTCGTTCCAGTGAAGGTCGTAACGTCAGAACGTATTTGGGTGCCTGGCAAAAATAACGTCCCGTCATGACCTTGAAAACTGATTGCCCCTATAACTTCACCTGTCGCCACTGTGGTTGGAGCATCTACTGTACCGCCAGATTTTCGTAATCGTAATACACTAGCTTGGCCGTCTGTATCACTTCCGGTAGTTATATGAAGTTCACTATTAGCCGCATCTTTAGCAACAGTGAGCTTCTCTGTTGGGATCGTCGTCCCAATGCCGACGTTGCCGTTCTCCAAAATTCTCATTCGTTCTGTCGGTGTATCAGAACCATTAGTTGTTGTGTAAAAAACCAAACTTCCTGGCGTATTATTTACTGCAGGAGTTCCATTAACAAATGATGCTATTCTTGCGGTGCTTTGAGTAAAATCAACTCCGTCATAAGCTGCAAATTCTATTTGCCCTATTACATCTCCGTTCCCGACGATTGTAGGGCTTGCATAAGTATTATTTGCCCTGGCAAATAAAAGAGGAGAAGCAAAATTGGAAGTTGAAGCTCTGTATAAAACAGCCCCTTGTCCTGCTCCTGTACTGCTTAGAACTTGAGCAGTTGGATTGAAAGATTGGATTCCAACCTCTGTAAGCTTAGTTATACTCGCTCCAAGTAAAGAATCTCCTACTACTACAAATTCTTCTGTTGGGCTCGCCGTCCCAATGCCGACATTACCAGTAGTATTCTGAATAAAGAATTGTGTTCCTCCAGTTGCTAACTCACTAATATTCAACCCACCACTAATCGTATCAGCCCTTAAAACCCAAGACCTATTACTACCAACCAACGCATTAGTCCTTAACGCAGCTATTCTTAATTCAGAACTATTTGTTGACGAGTTAATTAACAGAACTGTATTTGTACTGTTAACTTCAAGATTAGCATTAGGAGCTACTGATCCGATGCCGACGTTGCCGTCGATATCAATTCTCATTTTCTCCGTTAGACTGCTGGTCCCTGTCTTAAAAATGTGGTCTCCTGAATCGGCTCCAGACGCTCCGCCAGACTGCGTATTGTATTCAATCTGACCAAAATTGCCGCCAGCATTAAACCCGGAATAAAGAATAATGTGTGACCCGCTGTTCGGGCTGGCTCCTATCGTATTCAGATTGGATTGTATCGTAAGCGTTGTTGGGGTTGGATCTTGCGCCACTGTCCTTCGGATCACCGCATTTCGATTGCCAGCCAATCCTATATCTTCATTGATATCCAGTCCTTCAATTGGGCTCGTCGTACCAACACCCACATTACCAGTATTATTTTGTATAAATAATTGTGTTCCACCACTAGCAAGCTCACTAATATTCAACCCACCACTAA
>JACPID010000024.1 GCA_016188265.1 Candidatus Woesearchaeota archaeon
ACTGCTCTTCTTAGCGGTGCACTGTTAGCATTTATTAGTTATCCAATTTATAAGTATACAAAGAAATTTATTAAAAATGACGGATTGCGTGCGAGCTTGCTTACTCTTGTTATTTTTTTAGTGCTGACTTTGCCGTTAATTTACGTGGTTAGTAATGTTACTAGAGAATCGATTTTCAGGCAAACAAACCAACTTTATTTAACTGCTAAACAAAAGGTTTTCAGTGGAAATATTTTAAATTTAGATTGTGAAGGCCAGAAATCTTTTGCTTGTGATTTAAATGAAAATATTAATGCAGCACTGGATAATCCAGATGCAAGGCAATACCTTGCAAATATTATTGGTGATGCACTGACTTTATTTTCTAAATCAATTTCTGATATTTTATTATCAATTCCTAAATTATTCATTAGTATTATAATAACGGTTCTTGCTGTGTTTTATTTTTTACGTGATGGAAAAACAAGTATTGATAGAATACAGCTTTTGTTGCCTCTCAAAAAACACCATCAAATTGAATTATTTACAAAATTATATGATATTGCATATGCTGTTTTATATGGGACTTTATTAGTTGCGCTGCTTCAGGGTGTTTATGCTGCCATTGGTTTTGCTGTTTTTGGGTTTAGCAATACTTTTATTATCGGCGCTTTTATTTTCTTTTTTGCACTGCTCCCTCTAATCGGCGCATGGGTTGTTTGGGTTCCAATAGTTTTATTTCACATACTTTCAAGTTATGTTTCAGGAGAAGTTGCAATTATAAAATGGATTTTGCTTGTATTGTTTGGGTTTTCTATTTCAACAATTGATAATTTAATAAGGCCTTTTGTAATTGGTGGAAAAGCTAGAATGAATGCGTTGTTAATATTCTTAGGAGTACTTGGAGGTTTGTTAATGTTTGGTATTTTTGGTTTTGTTTTTGGCCCGATTGTTTTAGGTCTTGCTAAAGTTTTGCTTGAGATTTATGAAGAAGAAAAAACTTGTGCAAAATGAAATTAATTGTTAAAGATGTTGATATTGCAGCTGGAGGAGTGTATGTTGTTTTGCTTAATCAAAAGGATGCAGAACTTTTAGACCTGCATCACATGGATCGTGTTGTTGTACAGCATAATTCAAAAAAAATAGTTGCAGTATTAAATATTGGTGAATCAAATAAGCCAGTTTCTCCTGGGAGAATAGGTCTTTTTGAAGAAGTTATTTCTGCATTAAAAGTTAAGAATGGAGATACAGTTTCAGTTTCGCTTGCTAGAAAGCCAAATTCAATTGTTGCAATTAGAAAAAAACTTGATGGAAGA
The DNA here is from genome assembly GCA_016188265.1 of Candidatus Woesearchaeota archaeon. Classification (GTDB taxonomy): domain Archaea; phylum Nanobdellota; class Nanobdellia; order Woesearchaeales; family ARS49; genus JACPID01. The sequence goes on from JACPID010000024.1 coordinate 1,296, forward strand.
GAGTTATCTTATGAAGATACTTTGTTGATAGTAAAAGATATAGTTAATGATAGATTAACCAGTATTGAACTAACAAGTTATGTTGCTGCTAATTATACTTTAGGTATGAGTAGAAAAGAGATTGTTGATTTAACAAAAGCAATGACTGTGACAGGAGAGCAAATTAAGATAAAATCAAAGCCAGTTCTTGACATTCACTCAATCGGCGGTGTGCCTGGAAACCGAACAACAATTATTATTGTTCCAATTATTTTAGCAGCAGGATGCGTGATACCAAAAACAAGCAGTAGAGCCATAACATCTCCAGCAGGTACTGCAGATACAATGGAAGTGTTTTGTCCTGTAATTGCTTCAGCTAAAAAAATAAAATCATTATTAAAAGAAATTGGCGGCTTTATTTTATGGGGCGGAGCAGTTAATCTTGCACCTGCAGATGATAAAATTATCAAAGTTGAGCATCCTTTAAGCATTGATGCAGAAGGTCAAATGCTAGCTTCTATAATGGCAAAAAAAGCATGTGTTAGTGCAACACATTTACTTATGGAAATTCCTTTAGGTGCTGGTTCTAAAGTTAAAAATCGCGAAGAAGCACTGCATTTAAAAAATGAATTTGAATTTTTAGGGAAAGAATTAGGAATAAATATTTTAGCTTATTTATCAGACGGAACTCAGCCGATAGGTAATGGTATTGGCCCAATTTTAGAAGCAAGAGATTGTTTATGGCTGCTTCAAAATGATCCGAGAGCTCCTCAAGATTTAAGAGAAAAATCACTTGAAATGGCTGGTTTGTTATTGGAATTTTCTGGTAAAGTTAAAAAAGGGCAAGGATATTCTCTGGCAGAACAATTGCTTAATTCTGGAAAAGCATACAACACTTTTGTTAAGCTTATAAAAGCCCAAGGAGGAAAAGATCCTTCTAAAAACGTTCTTAATCCAAGTAATTTAACATTCACTCTGCGTGCAGCAAACAATGGCTACATTACCCATATTGATACTATTGCTATTGCAAAAATCGCACGATTAGCAGGAGCACCTAAGGATATTAATTCAGGCATTTATTTATACAAGCATAAAGATAATTATGTTAAAAAAGGAGATGCATTATTAACAGTTTATGCCCATGGCAAAGAAAAGCTAGTATTTGCAACTGAAGCTTGTAAAGAATTAAAACCCCATCAAATAGAGTAATAAGGTAAATATTTATATTAGCAGAAATTTCTTCTTTTTATGCATTGGAGAGAAATAATAGGTGATCCAAAAGAAGATATTAAAAGAGTAACAATTAATCTGTTTGGAACATCAAATCAATATCGTAGCTTAAAAGGCAATGAAAAAATTTCAAGATACCTAATTGATGTTTCAGGAATAATAACAGGTGCTTATTCATTTATTTTAGGGAATCAAATACAAAATTTAAACACTTTGGCGCAAGGTGCAGCTATTACTCTTTATTTTATTCTAGATTCTGCAATGGCTATTAATGGTAGTCCTTCTTTTATTGGTCAAATACAAGACCAATTTAGATGGAGAAGAATAAGTGCAAAACAAGAAAAAGAACACTTGCTTAAGGAAGCTGAAAAAGAAAAACGAAAAATGATGGTTCGTAGAGAAGTTAGTAAAGAATTAATGTGTTTTTATAAAGATTTTTTTGGAAATTTAGGAGATTTAGAATTTATTTATTTTAAAAAGGGTTTATGTGAAGAAGAAAAAAAAGATTTATCAGATTTATTAAAACAAGTTGATATTGAATCTCAAAATCTGCCTACAGTTGGTGTTGAATTAGAATATTCATCTAAATTAGCTGAGAACACTATTAAAAAACTAGTAGATGGGAGCTATGTTTATCCTAATAAAGTTCCCGAGAGTTACAGCAAAGAATACAAATCTGAAATAAGAATTTTGCCAGCAAAACCTTATGTTTTTCGCTGGTTAATAGAAGAAGTTGGAAAATATTTACCTTCAGAAATTGCACCATCAGTTCAAATTTCTGTTGGAAATGTTAATGGTAAAAGAATGCCATATATACTCTTAGCTCTTTATTTCATGAGTCCAGATTGTATTTTTCCAACTGTTGTATCAGAAAATAATGATAAAATAGGTTATCCTGGAGTGTATGTTGGTGAAACTGTAGATGTTGAAGGCAATAAAATAGCAAGAGGGCAGACAAACTATCACTTTATGCATAATTCTGATCCTAATGAAATAGCAGACGCAGCATTATTTGCAGCAAAACTTCATTCTTTAAATGATACAACATTTAGAGATTTTGAAGATGACTTAAGAGAATTGCTTGGATTTCCAACAAGGCAAATAAGTGTTAATGGCAAAGAATATATTAAAGAAAATGATGCGCTAAATGAATTATTAAAAAAAAACTGGCCTAATAAAGAAAGAAGTAATCTGTGTGCATATCAGCCGCCGCCTGAATTTTTTGAGTATAGCATTAACAAAGCTAAAGCGCATTTAGGCCTTATAAATCTTGAAGAGAGATTAGGCATTGAATTAAAACAAAAACTAGAAGTTTTAAGTGAAGAAAAAATAGAGTTAAGTGAAGATGAAATTGAATTAGTGCAAGAAATTAATAATTCAGTTAAAAAATTACTTATAAATTATGCAATAACAACTAGTGAAGACATTCAATACTGCTGTTCTTTTGAAAAAGCATTAAAGCATTAGTAAATTATTGAACTTTATTTTTTTTATATGCTACATAAAAAAAGTCAATTAAAAAAGTAGTGATAACAAATGCAGTGGTGCTAGATGCTATTATTGTTTGTTGAGCATCATCAATTATTGCAGTAAAAAAACCCAACCATTCTATAAAAATGCTTGTTGCCCAGAAAAAACCTAAAAGTGCAGCTATTGAGTATACAAGCCAGTAACTTGATACATTTTTAGTTTTATTAAAATTTTTAATAGAGAAAACTAAGGTTATTAAGAACAAAACTGAACTTATTCCTTCGATTACTGTTATTTCATATGTCATTTTTTTTAAATTTCTTAATTTTTTTAGTAAGTTCTTTTTCAAATAAAACAATCTGTTTATTGCTCAAGTAAGCATTTGTTAAGAATAATAGCGCTGATAATAAAGTTCCAATTAAGTGTTCAACATAATTTAAAAGTACAGGATAAAAAAAAGTTTCTAGTATTGTTGCAATTGACCCTATTAATAAAGTAGTATAGCCTAAAAAAAACCAAGTAATTGTGCTTTTATATTTAAAATAAGCATGAATAACAGGAATATAACCAATTAAAATAAGCAATAAAATAATAACTTCATTAACTTCTATGCTAACCAATTTATCACCTTTTTTATACAAAATTGTGAAGTGATATTTATATACTTTTTTGTTTTCAATATAATTATGATTGATGTTGTTATAAAAAAATCAAAAATACATGGTGAAGGAATATTTGCGGCGCGTGATTATAATAAATGTGAAGTTGTTATAAGATGGAGTACACATTGTGAATTATCAAAAGAAAAAGTAGGTAAACTATCAGAAAAAGAAAAACAAAATGTATCATATATTAACGGAAAATATATATTAGTGCCGCCAGAAGGGCGTCTTAATCATTCCTGTAATTCAAATGTGTATTTAGATAAAGAAAATTTTTGTTATGTCGCGAAGAGAAATATTAAAAAAGGTGAAGAACTCACAACAGATTACAGAAAGGAATCAGAACCAGGTTTTGAGATGATATGCAAGTGCGGAAGTAAAAATTGTCATGGAAATATTTGATAAAAAATTCAAGGAAATATTTTCTTCTCAGATAGTTTCAATAGTTGGAGGGCTTATTGCAGGCACAATTCTGGCAATGTATACTGATAAAATATTTTTAATTCCTGGAATTTTAATTTTGCTTCCAGGATTTTTGGAAATGAGGGGAAACATCAGCGGCTCTTTGGCAGCCCGCCTAGCCTCTGGGATGTATCTTGGAATTGTAAATCCCGAAAAAAATACATCAAGAATTGTTAAAGGAAATGTATTTGCTTCAATAATACTTGCAATTGTTGTTTCATTTGTTTTAGGTTTAGTGACTTTTTTTTTTAATTACCTTGTTTTTGGCATTATAACACTTAAAATACTTTTTATTCCAGTAATTGCCGGTGCACTGGCAAACTTAATAGAAATACCTTTAACTTTGTTTTTCACATTTTATTTTTTCAGAAAAGGATATGATCCTGATGATATAATGGGTCCTTTTGTAACTTCAACTGGCGACATAACTAGTATTTTATCGTTATTAATCGTGGTGTTGTTAATATGAAAAAGCTAAAACAACATCTTGAAGAATTGAAGCAAGTAAAAAGGAAAAAGTACCATCCTATTAAAACAAAGATAAGAAAAAAATACAGATTATCTGGAAAAACCTTGTTTTATATAAAAGAATATGGCCCTCATAACAACGTCTCCAGAACAATCATCAAAGAAAGCATAAAGATTCTTATGCTTGCATCTTTATTAAGCTCTTTTGGTGGTTTGGCTGTTGAGAATATTAAAACAGTATTTATTTCAATAGTTCCTTTAATTGTGCTTCTTCCTGTATTGAATGATATGTTGGGAGATTACGGGATTATTATATCTTCAAAGTTCACTACACTTTTGTATACAGGAAAAATTATGGACAATTGGTACAAAAGTAGTATATTGAAAAAAATGTTGTTGCAAATTTTTATTATAGCAGTATTAACTGCTGTTATTAGTTCTTCTATTGCACTGGTTATTTCATCTTTTTCAGGATATAATTTGAATTTTGAAACTTCATACAAAATATTTCTCATAAGTATACTGGACACAATATTTATTGTTAGTCTTTTATTTCTAGTAGCAGTTCTTGGCGGTTTGTACATTTACAAAAAAAATGAAGATCCTGATAATTTCTTAATTCCTATTACAACTTCTATTGCTGATTTTGGAAACATGCTTCTTTTAACGCTTTTGGTTATTTTATTATTTTAGCCGACAAAATTATATACTTCTAAAATTAGCAGTACTAAAAAGATGGTGAAAGAAATAGTAAGAGAGATTCCTGTAATAGAAGTATTTGAAGAATTTTTTCATGCGCGTAAAAAAATTATTGCACTACTTATTTTTTTCTTTAATTTATTTGCTTTTGGCATTATTGGTTATATCATAACTGAAAAAATCAGTCCTTTTCAAGCATTTGATTATACGGTTGATACTCTTATCTTTAAGGAGCTGGAATTATCTGATGCTGGAAAAACAATTCATACGCTGCTTCTCTTATTTGGCATTATTGTTTTATGGTTTACTGTTTGGACTTCTCTTGATATCTTTCTTGAGGGTCATTTTCATAAATATTTTTCTGAGGTGAGATTAATGGACAAAATCAAAAAACTTAAACAGCATTATATTCTCTGTGGCGGAGGAAGAGTAGGTGTACATGTAGCTATGGAGTTAAACAAAAAAAAAATTCCTTTTATAATTATTGAAAAAGACATTCATTTGATTCCTAATCTTAAGAAGAAAAAATTTTTAGTTTTACACGGAGATTCTTTAGAAGAAGAGATTCTTCTTGAAGCTGGTGTTGAAAAAGCAAAAGCGCTAATCAGTGTTTTATCTGAAACAGAGAAGAATATTTTGGTAATTTTAACAGCTAAAGAAATAAATCCTAATCTTAAGATTTATGCTAGAGCGCATGGCGAACATCTTGTGAAAAAACTCAAACGAGCAGGAGCAGATTATGTCTTCCTTCCAGAAGTAATTTGTGCAGAGGATATTATGAAGAAAGTAGATAAAGAAGAACTTTCCAAATAAACCCTTCTTACACAAATTTTATTTTTAGTACGCGCCATAATTTGTAGAACACTCTTTATGGCGCGTACTATTTAGAAAACGAAAGTATTGTCTTATTATTTATTTCGTTTTCTATTTCTTATTAATTGAATTCTAACGCCGCCACCCGGATTTGAACCGGGATATCCTTGCGGAAACAGCCTAGCTTTACTTGCGTTCAGGACTTGCCTAAGTGCAAGTTTCCAGGGCTGCGCAATACCAGGTTATGCGATGGCGGCATTGATGCTAATTTACTCGTCACTTTTAAAAATTTAGCGGTTGGTTTTTGTTATGCAGCTGGCAGGATTCGAACCTGCGAAGGCACTAAGCCACTAGCTCCTGAAGCTAGCCCATTTGGCCACTCTGGCACAGCTGCATTAAAGAAATATATTATTTTTATTTTTTTAAATTCTTTGTTTTAAACTTCCATGAAGAATCTGTTTCTATTTTTGCTGTAATTAATTGTTTTCTTTCTATTTCTGAGTATTGTGCATCAAAAGAAATAACTATTGGAATTGTTAAATTCGTGTTTAATAACTGAATATTTCCTTCATATACTTTGTAATTATGAGAAGACCAATTATTGATAAAAAACTCTCCGTGCCATTGATCCATTATTTTGCCAATTTTTTCTAAATTTGGGCCGTAAATTATTTTGTTTTTTTTTCTGCCTTCTGATCTTAATAAGCATTTAATATCACTTTCAAAACATGATACTGCATTTATATGTTTTTTAGCAGGTGTTTTTATATCTATATTTCTAGGTTCCCAAGCTTCTTTTTTGCTTAATTTGAAACTTTCTAAATGCAATGCTAATTTTAATGTATAAATATCTTTTTTTGATGAAAATACATATGTTGTGCTATTATTTTCATCAATTGAGTTTATTAATGTATTTTTATAAAAATCAATTGCATCCTTTATTAACAACTGAATTCTGTTTTCAAGAGGCAGATCACGACGTTCATTATTCCAAAATTCCCGCGATTCTTGAAAAGATGAATCGCCATATGTCTGCTTCAATTGTTTATATATAAATAATAATTCTTTTTTTCTTAAGTAATTATCAAAATTCCCTTGATTTGGGAATGTTAATAATCGCGCAAATGCTTCAAAAGTATTTATTTTTGCCATAATCATATGTGATTTATTTTTTAGTATTTTAACTTTTATGAACACAATTATGACTTTTTAATCACAGAAATATGTTCTAGAAAATATATTTCATTATAATTTTAAGCATCTTTACTATGCTTGTGTGATACTTATATCACAATAGGTGGTTTTTATGGCAGAAAAAAATGAACAAATAGGATTTCATAAAGGAGCATTAACAACTTTGGCTAATGAAAGAAATGAATTGCTGAAAATAGTTAATATTGTAGAACAATTAATGCAGGCACACATAAAAGCACTAAAAGATCTTGGTGTTGATTTAGAAAAAGAAGCAAAAAAAGAAAAAAGCAAAAAACTTGAAGAAAAAGTATAGAGAGGATATTTATGGCAGGTAAAAAAAAAGAAGAAAAACAAAGGTATGAAAAAGAAGAAGCAAAAACAATGCAGTTACCAGAAGGCATGCCTTTACCTCCTCAAATACCTCCAGAATTAAAAGAAAAACTTGACAAAATAAAACAAAAACTAGAAAAATTTTCAAAAGAAGTTGTTAGTAAATTTGAAAAATATATTGTAGGGGTGGCTCTGCTTCCTCCGCCAAATGTTCATCCAGGAATGACTCCTGAGGAATTAGCAAAAGCACAGCAAGAAAATAAAGATAAAATTCATGCACTTGTTCTTATTGATGATAGCGAACCTTCAAAGATAAGTAAATTTGAACTTAAAGAAAAGATTAGTGATATTGTTGATAAAACTGCCAAAGAAATTGATCCAAATATTACTCCACAAATAGTATTGCTTGGTGAATTATGGCAAAATTGTTATGATGGCAAATATGAAGTTATGCAATTAATAGCGCTTTCTGCACCAGTTTATGACACTGGGATGTTATCTGCAATAAAAATAGCAGAATTACATAAAAGCATGGTTTTGAAAAAATTTGAAAAATATATAGTTGCTTATATTCTTGCTGGCAGTCTTGTGCAAGGTAAAGCAACTAAAGATAGTGATATTGATGTATTTATTGTTATTGACGATACTGATGTCAAAAAAATGACGCGAGTTGAATTAAAAGACAAACTAAGGCAAATAATAATCAGCATGGGATTTCAAGCTGGAGAAATTACTGGCATTAGAAATAAGCTTAATGTGCAGGTTTATATTTTAACAGATTTCTGGGAAAGTGTAAAAGAAGCTCATCCAGTAATTTTCACTTTCTTGAGAGATGGTGTTCCGTTTTTTGACAGGGGGATTTTCATGCCTTGGAAACAGCTTCTTAAAATGGGGCGTATAAGGCCAAGTCCTGAAGCAATTGATATGTATATGAGTTCTGGTGAACAAATAATTGATCGTATAAAATTCAAAATAAGAGATATTGGAATGGAAGATTTGTTTTATTCAATTTTAACGCCATCACAGGCAGCTCTTATGATGTGGGGATTTCCTCCGCCAACACCTAAGGAAACGCCTGAAGTTATGAGGGATATTTTTGTTAAAAAAGAAAAACTATTGAGTGAAGATGACATTAAAATGCTGGAACACAATATTCAAGTTAGAAAAGAAATTGAGCATGGCACAAAAAAAGAACTTTCTGGAAAAGAAATGGATGAACTTTTAGAAAATGCTCAAAAATACTTAAAAAGAATCAGAAAATTATTCACGCAAATTGAAAAAATAAAAGAAGAAGAAACTCTTTTGAATGTGTATGATACTGTTACAACAATTATGCGTGATATTCTTGTAAGAGAAAATGTTGAAAAAGTAGTTGAAGCTGATCTTTTGCATGAATTTGAAAATAAATTAGTAAGCACTGGAAAAATTCCTGCTAAATATTTAAGGCAGATCCATGCGGTATTTGATACAAAAAAACATTATGATGCAGGCAAATTAACTAAAACAGAAGTAGAAAAAGCAAGAAAAGAAGCAGGAGAATTAATAAGATTCTTAGTGGAGTATCTGCAACGTGAGCGTGGCAAAGAATTAGCAAGAACAAAAATTAAAGTAAAACACGGAGAAAAATATGGTGAAGTAACTATTTTAGATAATCAAGCTTTTATTATCAGAGATGTTGATGCTGAAGAAAAAGAAATAGAAAAAGCGCTTGTGGAAAAAGATGGTTCAATAGGCGTAGCTTCTAAATCATCATATCAAGAATTTGAACAATCATTGGCTAAAGTTAAAATACCTTCTAAGGTTTTTATTAAAGAGCCAGTGTTTGAAAGTTTAAAAAAAATATTTGGCAAAGATGTTGAAGTTTTAGTGCACGTATGAGAATATTAGTAGATATGGATGATGTTATCTCTGACTTTGATAAAGGGTTTGAGCTGGCATGGAAAAAACATTGCCTTGATAAGCCGTACATTCCAGTTGAGAATAGAACAACATTTTACATTCAAGAATTTTATCCTGAACATTTACAGCCATTAGTTAGAGAAGTGTTTTCTACACCTGGCTTTTATCTTTCATTACCGCCAATTCTAGGAGGATTAGAAGCAATGGTTGAAATGAAAAGATTAGGGCATGATGTTTTTATTTGTACCACGCCATTATCAGATTACGAGCATTGTGTATTAGAGAAATATAAATGGATAGAAAAAAATTTAGGCAAAAAATGGACTGAAAAACTCATACTCACAAAAGATAAAACAGTAGTTACTGGAGCTTACTTAATTGATGATAAACCAGAAATTACTGGAGCGGCAATCCCTGTTTGGGAGCACATCCTTTATGATAAATCATATAATAAACAAATAAAAAAGAAAAGACTAACATGGCAGGAGGATTGGAAAAAAATTTTAGGAATTTAATTATAATTTCTTCATTCTTAATGTTAAAGAATTTATAACAACGCTTACAGAGCTTAAACCCATTGCTATTGATGCAAATATTGGATTTAATAATAATCCCAAAGGATAAAATATTCCTGCTGCTATCGGAATCATTGCAGTATTATAAAAAAAAGCCCAGAAAAGATTTTGTTTTATTTTCTTTCTAGTATACTGGCTTAATTTAATTGCTTTGGAAACATCTCTTAAATCATTTTTCATAAGTATTATTTGTCCAGTTTCCATGGCAATATCAGTTCCTGCACCAAGAGCAATGCCTAAATCAGCTTGTGCAAGAGCAGGAGCATCATTAATGCCATCGCCAACCATGGCAACTTTTTTGCCTTCTTCTTGCAACAGTTTTATTTTATTAGCTTTGTCTGCCGGCTTAACTCGTGCAAGCACATTTTTAATTCCAATTTGTTCTGCAATAGCTTTTGCTACAATTTCATTGTCGCCAGTTAACATAATAAGTTCTTTGTTAAGCGATTTGAGATTTTCAACAGCTTCTTTAGAAGTTTCTTTTAATGTATCCATAATGCCAAAAACACCGAGTGCATTTTTATCAAGCGCAACATAAACAACAGTATTTCCTTTTTGCTCTAATAAAGATTTTTTTTGTTCTAATTCTTTGGGAATTTTTATTTTTGCATCGCTAAGCAATTCATTTGTGCCAACAAGAACTATTTTTGGCCCCCATTTTGCTCTTACACCTTTACCAGAAATAGCTTCAACAGTTTGTGCTTTTGGAATAACTATTTTTTTTGCTTTTTTAATAGCCTGCATGATTGCTTTTCCTAAAGGATGCTCGCTTCCTTGTTCAGCAATGCCTGCAATTTTCAACAATTCATTTAATTCAACTCCATGAGGAACTGCTGTTGTAACTTCAGGCTCTCCTTTAGTAAGTGTTCCTGTTTTATCAAAAACAATAGTATCAATTGATTGTACTTTTTCGAGAACTTCACCGCTTCTAATTAAAATTCCATTTTCAGCGCCACGGCCACTGCCAACCATTATTGCAGTAGGAGTTGCAAGACCAAGAGCACAAGGGCATGCAATAATAAGTACAGCAATTGCAAATGTTAAAGCTGAACCAAAAGGCTCACCCATTAAGTACCAAAAAGAAAAAGCAATAATTGTGACAAGTAAAACTATTGGAACAAAAATTCCTGAGATTTTATCAGCAAGCTTTTGAAGAGGGGCTTTAGCAGATTGAGCTTCTTCTACAAACTTAACAATGTTTGCAAGAACAGTGTCTTTGCCAATATTTTTTGCTTTAATCTGTAAAAAGCCCTGCTTGTTAACAGTTCCTCCAATAACATCATCACTTTTTCTTTTACCTACAGGAATGCTTTCACCAGTAATCATGCTTTCATCAACACTTGATTCGCCTTCCATAACAATTCCGTCAACAGGTATTTTTTCTCCTGGCTTAACAATAACAATATCCCCTTTATTGACAAGCTCTGTTGAAATTCTTTTTTTTACACCATTACGAACAACAAGCGCAAGAACTGGCTGAAGTCTTAATAATTTCTGAATAGCCTGTGATGCTTTTCCGCGAGTTATTGTTTCTAAATACTTTCCTAAAATAATAAAAGTAATAATAAAAGCAGCAGTATCATAATAAAGCTCTTCTGATTTTAGAAAAGATAAATACACGCTGTAAAAATAAGCAGCACTAGTACCTAAAGCAATAAGAGAATCCATATTTGCAGAAAAAGATTTTAAACCATTCCAAGTGCCTTTGTAAAAAGGCCAGCCAACAGTAAACTGCACAGGAGTTGTTAATAAAAACAACCAAACAGGAGCAGTTTTAACATTTAAACCAAATAATTCCTGAAAAGAAAATACAAACACCCCAATACTAAGCAATAAACTTAACAAAAACAAATTTTTATATCTCACTTGTTCTTTTCTTCGCGCTTCTTCACGTTGCTTAAATGCAGTAAATTCATCAGTAGGCATGCCTGCTGTGTATCCAGCATTAATTATTTTTTGAATTAATTGATCTGTACTGGTTAATTTTTCATCAAATTCTACATCAGCAAGACCCTGAGCAAATCTAACATCAACATTTTTAACACCAGAAACAGATTTTAAAGCTTTAGTAATTGCATTAGCACAGCTAGAACAATGCATGCCACCAACAGACAACTTTGCCTTTTTTATCATGTCTTGACAGAATAATAAAGTTTACAATATAATAATAAAGTTTATAATATTTTGTATTATCTTTCTTAATCAGATGACAATTACAATTAAAATAGCAGAATATTTCTTAGGAATACAATCATATAAAGCATACAGCAGTAATATAAAACAGCTTGATGAGATAATTGGGGAGGTTCAAGAATTAAAATTCAGAGAGAATAATCCTGATTATGAGAAGTATAATACAAACGTAAATAATTTATACAGTAGCATTAATACAAAGTTAGATGAGTTGTACAGTGGCATTAAAGCATTTAAAAAATTAGAATACATAGGTTATGGTCTTTTATTAAGTAATAAAGTAGTTTCAAATACCCTCTCTGCAATTGCATTAACATTCATAGGTGAAAATTTAATAATAGCAACTTCTTTTTTAACTGTTAGTGAAGGAAGTAGGATTATATTGTCATACTTTAATAAAAAAAGTCTGGAAAATGCAAAAAAAAACCTGCAATTTATAAAAACCTCTAATACAAAATTATTTAAAATAAAAAAAGAGATTGTTAATCTTAATATTGTTAAACAAAGATATAATGAAGATACTGGAGATTCTAATAATATTGATACATCAGGTTATGATGGATGGATGAATTCTAATTAATTGCCAAAATAAAGTTTAGTCAAGTTTAATTCTTTTAATACCTTTTATTTTATCGAAATCAGAATCATCACTAACTATTTTACTTAATTTGAGTTGTTTCATGCACGCCAAGTGGAATGCATCGCGTGGTTTGAGATTGAATATCTCAATAAATTCTAAAGCGTCAAGAGGAATTAGCGCTGAAACTTCACGAACTTCTAAGTTTGGCATAAAATAAACGTCCTCTATTGTTTTTCTAAGTAAATCTGCCCTGCTGTTTTTTCTCAGAACCCACATAACTTCGTCAATAACTAGTACAGAAGTGAACGCTAATAATTTTCCTTCTACAATCTCTTTTTGAATTAGTCTCGCGTTAACTCCTTTTTTGGTTTGATCTAAAAGTGCAAAAATGAAAAAATTCGCATCAAGATAAATCATTTTTAGAAAATCTCTTCGTAAAGTGCATCTCCGTAAATAAATTCTTTAGTTACATTAGCGCCTTCTTTCTTAGAAATCTCCTCCCATCTTCTCAAAATATCATCTCCGCTCGAAGGTATGACTCTTAATTCTTTTTTATCTAATTCCAATAGAACTGTTTTATTTTTAGTTATTCCTAGATTCTCACGTATGATCTTTGGTATAACTATCTGTCCTCTCGCACCAACTTTAGTTTTAAACTGAAGCATACTCTATTGTGGAGTTAGCTGATATTTAAATTTTTCCTATCTAAGGTATGAATTTTTCATATTAGCAGTATGAATATCTGAAATTTTTATTGGAAGCAAATATTAAAATAAAAATAGGAAGGCCTCTGAAGGTTATAAAATTAAAATGAAATAATTTAATAGAAAGTTTTAAAAAGAAGTTATTACATAAATTATGAAAAATGAGAAAAATAACTGCTATTTTAACAATAACAATTTTATTGCTTTCACTAGTTGGAGCATCAGGACAGCCAGATAAAGTAAGAGTGTTTTTGCATTTTAAAGAAAAACCAGATTCTAGTTTAGTTACAAATTCTGGAGGAAGAGTGTTGCATTCGTATAATTTGGTTGATAATGTTCTTGCAGTTGAATTACCAAAAAATGCTTTATCGGGTTTGAGGAAAAACCCGAATGTTGTTAGTGTTGAATTAGATGTAGAAGTACATACTTTAGTTGGAAATACTGGGAATGGAAAAACAGGCAGTGCAACAACACAACCAGCACAAACACTTCCTTGGGGTGTTGATAGAATAAATGCAGAATTATCAACAAATACAGGTGAAGGTGTAACTGTTTGTATTGTTGATACAGGAATAGATAAAGATCATCTTGACTTACAGGCAAATATTGCTGGAGGAAGAAATTTTGTAGCTAAAGGATTAAAAGTTGATCCTTCTAAATGGGATGATGATAATGGTCATGGAACACATGTAGCAGGAACAGTAGCTGCACTTAATAATGCAATAGGTGTTGTTGGTGTAGCTCCAAAAGCTTCACTTCTTGCTGTTAAAGTATTAAACAGGCAAGGAAGTGGGTATTTAAGTGATGTAATTGCAGGTATTGAATATTGTGTAAATAACGGTGCAAAGGTTGTTTCAATGAGTTTAGGAACAAGTTCTGATGTTCAAGCAATGCATGATGCAGTAGACAAGGCGTATGCAAGCGGAGTTTTATTAGTTGCTGCAGCAGGTAATGCTAATGGCGGACCAGTTTCTTATCCTGCAGCATATGATTCAGTTATTGCAGTTTCAGCAACTGATAGTACTGATAATCTTGCATGGTTTAGCAGTGTAGGTCCTGAAGTAGAATTAGCTGCTCCTGGAGTTAGTGTTTTATCAACTTGGAATAATGGCGGTTATAATACTATTAGTGGTACAAGTATGGCAACGCCTCATGTAAGCGGGGTAGCTGCACTAGCATTACAAGCTAACCCATTGCTAACAAATACAGAACTTAGAGTCTTACTGCAAAACACAGCAGATGACTTAGGACTAGCAGGAAGAGATAACTGGTTTGGGTTTGGATTAGTAGATGCATTATTGATGTAAATATTTATTTTATTTATTTTCTTTTATATGTACCAATTAATTCTGTTTTTTCAATAATGTGGCCTTTCATTGCTTTTTCTAACTCTTTTTTAGTTGTTGTTTCGGGAAGGTCTAATTTTGTATTCAAAGCATAAAGTTTGAAAAAATACCTGTGTGTTCCTGAAGGAGGGCAAGGACCGCCGTAACCTGATCTTTTAAAATCAGTTATTCCTTCTTTAGCATTTTGTTTTTCTCCTTCTTTTAATTCTGTTGTTTTAGGATCAATATTCCAAATAACCCAGTGAACCCAAGTGCCCATAGGTGCATCTGGGTCGTCCATAATTAAAGCAAGTGATTGTGCATTTTCAGGAACTTCAGAAATAAGTAAAGGCGGAGAAAGATTTTTATCATCACAAGTATATTTTGATGGTATTGTTTTTTTATTTTCAAAAGCAGGACTTGTTAATTTCATACTATTCACCTCTAATTGGTTTGTAGTTTGTGGTCTGTAGTTGGTGGTTTGTGTGCATGATATTAATGTGAATAAAAGCAATACGATGATGGTTTTTGGCAAACCTTTTTTTTTTCTCATTTCTTTTGAAGTTGTAATTGATGCTTTTATATAAATTTTTAGATAACAGAGGAAAACAATATAAACCAGCGCTTATTAGAATTTAGTATGGCGCTTAAATTTCCAAGCTCAGTGGAAGAATGTGTTTATTTTACTCGAAGATTAATTAAAGATGGAAAAGTTGTTGCATGGGTTTTTAAAGAGCTTTGTCCAAAGTGCAAGAAGTCTTTAATGGGCAAGCCAAAAGAAAAAGGCAAAGTAAAGATTAGGGCAAAAAAATATGTTTGTGAGTCTTGCAGTTATACTTTGCCTAAAGAAGAGTATGAAAATACTTTGACTACTAATGTGCAATATACATGTCCACACTGTAAGCATGAAGGAGAAATTCAAGTTCCTTTTAAAAGAAGAAAAATGCAGGTATTTGATGAAGAAGAACAAAAAAAAATTACTGCTGAGGTTGTAAGGTTTCAATGCCAAAAATGTGGCCAAAATATTGACATTACAAAGAAGATGAAATAAATGGGTTGGAGAAGTTTTTTAGGATTAGCAGAACAGATAACAACAAGAAAGCCTGTTATTGAATTAAGTGAAGAAATAAATTATTATGAACAAAAAATAAGCAAGACATATTCTCCAATTAAAAGTAAATTATTTAGCAATACTTTAGATTTATTATTAAGGTTAAATCCTTTATTGTTTCATTTTAAAAAAAAATCTTTTATAGAAGTAAGAAAAGATGTAACATTAATAACAAAATCATGGCTTAAAGTTAAAAGTTCTGTAATTAGCATTATTTCTTCATTAAATAAAAAAGAATCAGAAGGCACAATAACTCTAGAAGAAAGAAAAATAAGAAATGAGTTAACAATTATAGATGCTTATAATTTGAAAATAAAAAATTTAGTTCAGTCAATAGCTGTTGAAGAATTATCTGAAATTAGCATTATAGATTTTATAACAGAATCTGTTGATTTTTCAAGAAAAATAAGAGAATTATTAGAAAAAATTTAACAGCTTTCATTAAATAATGTTTTAAACCATTCTGTTTCATGTTTGTAAATGATTCTTAAAGTATGATTAAATTCTTCATTTGCAGTTGAATAAAAATCTCTTGCAATTACAAATCCGCTGTTGAGCAATAAGTCTTTTACTGAATTGCTTGTGCCTAAAAAAAAGTTTATTATCATTTTTTCATAGGGTTTTAATCCTCCGATTTCTTCTATTGCCTCGCAATAGCTTAATTCATAAAGCTCTCGCAGAGGTTCTGAATGGTTTTTTGAAAATCTTTGAAAAACTTCTCCTCTGAAAAACCCAAAATCAAGAACTGCAGGATGAGACATTAATGTTTTTTTTACAGAAATTATTGTTTCTTTGAGTTTATTTTTATGAATGGGATTTTTTTCTTTTAAATCATTGCGCATTTCTTCAAATAAAAATTGTATTTCAGGAGGATAAGCGCAAATTACTTCATCAATAATCATATCTTCAAGCGCTTGCGTATTTCCTCGTAAATGCATAAGATTTGTTAAGAAATTATTTTCTTTATCATTTTTTGAAATATTAACTTGATCTTTTATAAGCCCATCTAAAATTAGAGTACGAAGGCTAAAATGATAAGTAATCGCAAAATTAACATGCTTATTATCAGGAATAAACTCCTTTGTCTTGTTTTTCTTAAAATATTTAGGAAATTCACTTTTAAGATAAGTTAGCATTTTTCAGATATATTGGTGGGATTTTAGTGTTTAAAAATATAACTTAGAAAACTTTATATAGCGTGGAATTTAATAATATTGTACTCTTTAAAAGAGGGGGATTTGATGAATAATAAAGGCCAGCTGACTATATTTATAATCATAGGTATTTTGATTTTGCTTGTTATTGTTGTAGCTATTTATTTTTACAAACCAGCAGCAGAAGCTCCTTTAGTTTTTGTAGAAAAAGAAGTGCAGCCAATTTATGATATTGTTGAAGCTTGTGTAAAAGAAATTTCAAAAGAAGGTCTAGCAAAACTAGGATTGCAGGGAGGGTATATACAAATACCTCCTGCTATTAAAAGAAACCCTTTAAGTTTTCTTTCCATATCTCCTGATGATTTTGTTGTTAATCCATTGTGGTATTATGAAGGTGAAAATCGTGCTCCTTCTTTGGAATTTATGCAGCGTGAACTTGAAAATTATCTTAAAGAATTAGTTATTGATTGTGTTGATGGGTTTTCAGCAGCTCCTGAAGGTTATAAAGTAGAGATAAAGGACGAGTTTAAATCTAAGGTTGTTTTTGGTGAAAAAGACACAACAATAAATGTTAATTGGCCTTTAGAAATAAAGTTTCAAGAATTAAAGAAAAGACAGGATGAGTATAGAATAAAATTACCTGTAAGAGTAAAGCCAGTTTATGAGCTTGCTAAAAAAGTTATGGATGCTGAAAATAAAGAGTTGTTATTTGAGAAACTAACAATGAATCTTCTTGTTCAAAATCCTGAGATTCCTTTTGATGGTCTAGAATTTAGTTGTGGAAAAAAACAGTGGAATCTTCACTCAATTCAAAAGAGCATTCAAGAATTGTTAAGCTTTACCCTTCCAATTATAAGAGTGCATAATACTAATTATTTGCCATTTTTGCATCAAGAAGATATAGATGTTTATTATTCTTTGCATGATGCAAGAGTTAAAATGCTTGAATTATTAGAAAAAGGCAAAAGCAGTCAAGATTATACTTTTGAAGAACTTCCAAAACCATCATACACCCCTCCAGATGCTTTTGACTTTCACCAATTAACATTAGAAGTTGGAGCGTCAAAAACAAATCTTCAAGCAGGATTTTATTATCTTCCTGAGTGGGGTTTAAGAGTAAGCGCGCAACCAAATGATGGCGGTATGCTAAAAAGCAGTGTTTTCAAAGGAATAAAATGGATTAGGTTTTTTTGCATTAATCAATGGCATTTTGCATATGATGTTATATATCCAGTTATGGTTTTATTAAGAGATCCTGAAGCTTTTGATGGAGAAGGCTACACATTCCAGTTTTCATTACCTGTACTTATTAATGATAATCAAGGGGAAAGAGTGTATTATGGATTGAAGCAGTTTAAAACTGTAGAGTATGATACTGAATTTTGCAATAAACCTGGTAATCAAGCGCTGGATATTAGAGTTAAAGGATTTGAAGAAGGGCTTGCTTTTGCTGTAGATTTAGAAGGGGTTAATGTAACTCTAGAATGTGGCCCGCAAATATGCCCGATGGGCATTACTTCTGCTGAAGAAGGAGTGTACAGATTAGAAACAGTAGTTCCTGAAGGTTGTGCAAATCCTTTTATTAGAGCTGATAAAGAAAATTATGTTTCAGATCAAACAATAGCATTATCAGCTGACAAGCAGGTAGAAATTGTTCTTACTAAATTAAGAGAGCTTGATATGAGTGTTGTAAAATATGATTATTCAAAATACACAAATCAATTATCTGAAGAAGCTAAACCTTTACTGCCTCAAGAAAAAGCTTATGTTTACATAACTATTTCAAAAGGCCTTGGTTATGATCAAGTGTTAGAATACCCTGCGCAACACAAAACTGCAAAATTTGCAGAAGAC
The DNA here is from genome assembly GCA_016188265.1 of Candidatus Woesearchaeota archaeon. Classification (GTDB taxonomy): domain Archaea; phylum Nanobdellota; class Nanobdellia; order Woesearchaeales; family ARS49; genus JACPID01. The sequence goes on from JACPID010000024.1 coordinate 19,998, forward strand.
ACTTTAGAATATGATGTGAATATTGTTTTAACAGATGTGTTTGGTAATGTATTGGGAGGTTATGCAGCAGAAAAACTTAAAATCCCTTATGAAGATATAGAAGGAAGAACAGGAGTTGTATTAAAAGTGTTGCAGTACGCTCCTATTGCAAAAACAGCAGAAGATCAAGCAAATATGATGGGGCTAATTTATAGTCCTGAAATGCAGGAAAAACTAAAACCTGAATTCACATGAGAATAAAAAAAGAGAAAATAGCATTATTAATGATTTTATTAGTGCTTTCTCTGCCAATTGTTATTGCTCAAGAGCTTAGCGCAACACTGCCTCCAGTATCACGAGCGCGTTCAATTGATATTCCTGGAACAGCACCACAAGAATCGTCTGTAGAATTAAGAATAAACAATGAATTAAGAAGAAAAATATTAGATGTAGGGCAGGGAAATTTTACCTTTTATAATGTATTGTTAAAACAAGATAAAAATAATATAAAATTGCAGTCAAAAGATTCTGTTGGTAGAATTCAAACAAAAGAGTACACAGTTATAGTTGATGATAAACCTCCTGAATTAGAACTTGAATTGCCACAATTAATTACAAAAACTCCTGTAGAAATAAAAGGAAAAACAAATGAGCCTATAATAATAACTTATACTGTAACAAAGGGTGCAGATCAAACACCTCCTGATGCAGTTCTTAATTTAGAAGCAAAAACTGTAAGTTCAAATGAAGTTAATTTGCAATGGAGCTCGCCAATTGCAGAGGATATTTTAGAATACTCAATATACCGTAATAATAAAAGAGTGGCAGTAACAAAAGAATTAACATATAAAGATTCTAGTGTTGGATCTAATACATCTTATGAATATACTATTTCTGCTGTTGACAAGTCATGCAATGAAGGGCCTAAAAAATTATTACTAGTTACAACTCAAAAAGGAACAAGTAAAGAAAAACCTGTTCAAGAAACCAAATTATCCTGTTATGTAACACCACAAACTTTGGAAGTTAAACAAGCTGGTGAGTTTACTATTTCTCTTAACCTTATTCCTGATGTTCCTAATATTGTTTCACTTGTTGCAAAAGACCTTGCAGGCCATGAAGTGAAAAAAATACAAGTCATGAGTATTGATACACAGCCTCCGGTATTTGATGTAAAAAGTTTAAATTTAAAAGATTTAAGCCCAAGCTATACGCCAAAGGTTCATGTAAGAGGAAAAGTAAGTGAAAAATCAGCAATAACTGTTTTTGTAAATAATCGAGCTGTATCAACAAAATTAACAGATGATGCTGGAAACTTTGATATGCCTATAACCTTGGAAAGAAAAATAGAAACAGTAAAAAAAGAAAAAACAGCAGCGCTAGAATCAGATGTGCAATGGGTTAATAATATTAAACTTGTAGCTGTAGATGGCGCAGGGCATAGAACAGAGTACGGTCCTGTGCCTGTGCTTTATGCATTATGCGGTAGCGGAGGAAATTTTAGAATAAATTTTGGAAGCCCTATACCAACAAAACTAACACCTCGTTTAATGATGCAGGGATTGCAAACTTTTGGATTTCCCTTTAATATGACTTATGCTGGAAAGTATCCTGTTCGTCTTAGAAATATAGCAGTGCACCCATTAAGATTAAGCCCGAAAGAAAGAGAAAATTATGATCAAGACTGGATAGCAACGCCATTTGTGTTTAAAGAAGTGTCAAAAGATGGAAAAAATGTTAATGGTTATGTTCAAGTGCAGTTTAAAAGTTTTGATCCTTTAAGTGAAGTTGAAGGAGCAACAACTTATGCAAAAGAAAAAAAATTATCTGAACACAGAACAGGCGACTGCTTAATTCCTGGTTTTGGCTGCGCTAAATTTTATTTAGAAATGGAAACACAGTACAGTGAAAAACAGCCAGTTCTTGTATTTGATGAAACAAAAAACCAGTATATAGAACAAGAACAATACACTCAGCCAATAACACAAAAAACTTGTGATAGAGTTGAAGTAGCTATTGATATGGTAAGGCCAGAAAAACTCTTGCCAGACAAGCATTTAGAATCTGTAATAAAATTCTTAAGCGCAACAATCGATGCAATTGATGGAATACTAAAGCCTTTGACAAACATAAATACTTTTTTAGTGTATTCTTGTCTTACAGGCACTCTTGGATTAAGTTTTTTAAATTTTAAAGAAGGTTGGGTATGTAAGTTTAAATCTGGACTTGATAAATTACCAGGCCTTGGTAAAGATGGAGTTTGGAATTCTGAAATTGCAGAAGCTGGCTTGTGCGAACAGGTTTATGAAGATAAAGCAAAAGACTCGTGTAAAATTTGCCAGAAAGCTATAGAAAACAGGAAAAAGTTTGAATTTAATATATTAAGGCCTGCTTGTGATCGTGTTGCAGGACCACCAGCTCCAACATTGCAAAACTGGCTTAAACAAAAAGCAGGAGAAGCAACTGAAATAACTAAGTTTATTCCTGAAGGAAAAATTTCTGAGGTTGAATTAAAGCATGATAATAAAGTTTTTGTTGGCAGTGATTGTGCATATCTAGAAGATCCAAAAACTAGAAATGCGGTTTTTGGTGAAACTGGTGCAGGTTATGAAAGAGTAAAGAAAATCTATGAAAACTGGAAAAACCCTAAACTTAAAGAGCAGTGTTCAGCTTTAACAAGGCCTGCAAATCCTGATTGTTGTGGTTTTGAATATATGAGCGAGTGGGGTACTGCATGTGGAATTTCTCAATTAGGGCTTGATCCTTTTAATGAAATTAAAGAAAGCGTGTGCTTGGGAGCTAATATTGCTGGACAAAATCAAATAACTTTAGCAGATGGAAGTACAGAACAATGTTACAGGTTATGGAATTCAGTCGCTGGATTTTGCGAACCTCAAGGAGGGCCAACAGCACAACCTATACAAACAGGAGTAAAATACACTGAAAAACCTGCAAGCGCAGAAACAGATGAAGTGTATGTATTTGTTTATCCAGTTGGTGAATCAACAGAAAAAGGATATGAAACAGCAAAGTATAAAGTATTCTTAGGGTATGTTTCTAAAAAATTCAAATTTGAAGAATTAAAAAAAGAAAAAAATCAACCTCCAGGTAAAGAAAATTATTACTTAAGCCCTGACTTGTATGCAAGAGAAACAAAAGAAATAACAAACATAGTATATGATGAAAAAGGAACTCTTATTGAACAAACAAATCAAAAAAAACTTTCAGAATTACGAAAAGAAATTTGCCAAGAAGCAACACAAACTGATGACTGTTCAGGGGGAGAAAAATCTGAAGCTATTCTTGCACAAATAAGAGCAGTTGTAGGCAGTACTGACCAGACTTATATTGTTGTTCCAGATTCAGGATTATTAAGAAGTATGCAGTGCTTGTACACTCCGGGAATTATTGGCTGGCTTAGCAGATGGAAACAAATAGCAACACATGCAAAAACCTGCTTTCAAACAATACAAGCAACAGGCGATGGAAGTCCAGGCATTTGCCAGGAATTTTTAAGCACTTATGTTTGTGATTTTGTTTTTGATGCATTGAGCTGTTTTGCACAAAAATACAGCATAACACCTACAGGTGCAGAAAGAAAATATGGAGGCATTGGCGATGTACTAGGAGCTATAACTCATGCTGGAGCTAGAACACAAGAAAGAATGAGAGGCCGTTATGGTGAAACTGCTTTATGGAAGTCATTATTTGTTGAGAAAAAATTACAGCATGCTATTTGCCAGTTTGCATTTACAGGAACCTGGGCTTTGGATGTAGAAGCAATAGCTAAACTTTCAGTAGAACAAGTGCCAATACCAAGCCAAGCAGTGCTTGCTCCCTGCAGAAGAAGATTTGTTGGTTATACACCAATCAAAGCATTTGGAGGAGTTACAGGATTAACCTCGTGGATGTATGAAATGAATGTTTTTGTAGCTCCAGGAAGCGATCTTGATCTTGAACTTCAACTGCAATGCAGCGATGGATTTAGGTGCGATTCAAGAGATGGATATAAAGGCGGAGAATGTGACTGCAATAAAGGAGGAAAAAAAATAACAACAGTCTTTCCTGACAACTTCCAATCATTCCTGCCAAAAGAAGAAGTATATGATCAGCCAGTACAAATGCTAGTTCAAGCAACAAATGCAGATCCAAACCCAACAGTAAGATATGAGAAAGCAGTACTTAAATGGAGTTCCAGAGATCCAAATATTCCAGCACATTTGAGAGAAGGCCAAACAGAATGCAGTTTTAATCTTGTAGGAGGAGATGCGCCATCCTTCTGCTCCTTTGATCCCTTTACTTTATCATATAGATGCCAGTTTGGCGCTCAAGAAAGCGGAATAAAATTATTTGAATCCCCTGAATCAAAACCAGAATACACCAATGCATTTGTTAATAAAGCAACAAATGTAAGCATTCCTGTATTTACAAAAAGTGAAGTCTTAAATTTTATTCTTAAAATAAAACAATTATTTCCATCAGATAATAAAGGAATGCTTAATCAAAGAAAATTCTTAACATACAAAATAGTCAACCAGCGCGGAGTAACAATTCATGACTTGTTAAGTGACGAAGGAATAATCTCAATGAATAAGAATATGCTTGCAACTGATGGAACTTCAAATAAAAAAGTGGAAATAAAACTACCTTTTGATGATCTTAAAGAAGAGCATTTTGGAAGATCTGAACAAAGAATACTATTCACAGGATATGATGTTAGTGCTGATAAAGTACTGCCTCAGGACTTCCAAGACTTTATAAGCATAGATCTTTTTGATCAAGCAGGTAATCTGATAAAAGGCACCAAATATTTTGTTCTTGAATTTGAAGAAAAAGAAGGACAATTATTTATGAATGTTTATGAATCAGCAGGCGTTGATGTTCCAGTAACAAACAGGCCGGTAACAGAACGCGGATTTCAAGTACTACCAGAAACAGCTAGTTCTCCAATGAAAGCTCTAAAGAACGTTCCTGTAAAATTTAATGAAGAAATACGCTTGCAACGACCTAGTGAAGATAGAAGCAAAACACAATATAATTTAGTTATTAAAATAAAAAAGAACCCTCTATTGCCGCAGCGTAGTAAAACACAAGTTTTTGTTTCTCATCCAAAAAAAGAGCGAAAAGCAGAGGCAGTGCTTTGCAGCAATGAAGCACGACCAGTAACATGGCAAGCTGTATTTACTATTCATGATGCAGATGAATTTGGCAATCCAACAGATCAGATATCAGTAGATCCTCAAACAGGTGAAGAAGCAAGTGTTTCAATACCATTTGACATAATATGCGCTAAAGAAGAAGCTAGCTTAAATTTAGGAGAAATTAAAACATTAGAAGTAATAGAAAAAGAAGAAAATAAAGAAGGAACATCTTCTACATCTCCTGCACCTTCTAAAGATAAAACATTTGTTTAATTTTATAGCTAAGATTATGAAGAATAAAAGATTATGAACACATTTATCTACTCTTGGAAATTAACATTAAAACATTGGCCATGGCTAGTTGTGGCTGTTTTTTTTGATGCATTATTTATTTTAGGAATTTTATTGCTTAATTTATACATTATCAATCAAATGCAGGAACCGCTGCAAAAAGTAGAAATATTATTGTCAAAAAGTTTTGAAAGCTTTAATTTATTTCAACCAACAAATAATGAAATTTATCAAAACCAGTTATTTAAAGAAAATTATGCACTGATATTATTCTGGTTTTTATTAAGCATTATTGGCTCACTTGTTATCTTTATTATTTGCAAAGGAATCAATTGGGCAATAACTCATTATATAGTTTTCAGAGTGCAGTCTACAGTTTATCGGCCATTAAAGTTTTTTTTAACTTTTGCCTGGACAAGTATCTTGGCATTTATTGCTTTTATATTATTTTTTACTGGTTTTTCGCTTATATTAAAATCTTACAATGCTATGATAATTAATTCAGTAATATCTCTGCTAATTACAAGTTTTTTAGCAGAACAATTATGGAGTTCACCAAAAAAATGGTTTTCATTTACTAAAGAATGGATGAAAGCATATTTGTTTTCTTTGATGCTTATTTTTGGGGTATTAATCGCAGGATTTTCAATAAATAATGTTATAGGATTCATGATGTTAATAACTGTTATTCCTTTTGTCCAGCAATATTCTAGAACACTGCTCATAAGCACAATAAATTGTTAGGATGTCAAAAACTACCTACTAAAGTAGGTAGCGTGTTTACACACAGCTACTAAATGATTAAGTAGTTTTTGATCATCACAAAAATGCTTTGCATTTTTGGGATCCTGAAAATCTTTGATTTTCATGATGATCAAAAACTGCTCATCAATAGCGTGTGTCATAGCAATTTTTGACAAAAACGAAAATATTTCATGAAAAAGCATTAAAATCAGCAAAATTACGGAAAAAATAATAATTTTATAATAAAAAAAAACAATTTACGTTATTTCTAGCATAAGGCATTTTAAAAAAATAATATTTCTTTAATGCATGGCAATTTATACCCCTTACTTAAAAACTAAATCATTTCCAATACTTGTCAACAAGTTTTTATCAAAGTTCTTTTTTGCAGGAGCAATATTTTTAGGAGCACAATATCATGACACATTGGAGAGATTAGTTGATAATGTTTTATACCATAATATCCCTCTTGAACATAATTATTTTCCTGATGCAAGGGGATTTAAAATAGATCTTGAACTAACACAAAATGGCAAACGAGCATATTTTCTAAATTATAATGAAACAAAAATCCCAATAACTTACAATCTTGTTCAAAAATTAGGGGAACTTTCTAATGAGCACATTCAAACTAGATGATATTATTTGTATAACTTCTCAAAAAAAAGAGCAAAGCTTATTTCAAATAAAAGAAGGTGTTTTGGTTGCTCAAAAAACTAATTATTTCATACTTGACTTCGTGCACGCACTCATACAGCAAGACATTCCAACAAATGATCTTGCGCAGTACATATACTCCGCAAGCCCTTGGGCGCGTGCACTAAGTCTTTATTTGCAAACAATATATGGGCCTGCTAGCATAAGATTTACACAACATGGAATAGAACAGATTTTTCTTAAAGATTTAGTTCAGGAATTGCCTGATGAAACACCAAATCAATTTGCATTCATGCTAGAAAACCAGATTAAGTTTTGTTTTTCTAACTCAACTGAGATAAGTATTCCGCCAAAAGATTATCAGGGAATTATTTTTGAATTCAGCAATTCAAAAAACAAGAAAAATGCACAATTTTATGAACAGCTCACAAAAGCAATTAAAAATCATGATAAAAATTATGCAGTTGAAATTATAAAAAATAAGTTTAAACAAAAAAAAATATTTTCTTTTCTAATTTCAAAAAATAAAAAACAAGAAGAACAAAATTCTCACTCAAAACTTAAAGAAAATGCTTCTTATTCTATTATTTCTTTTAACAAAAGATTGCTTAATATTCAAGCATACAAATCAAGGCTTGAAAAAGAAATAAAAGATTTAAAACTTCCTTACTACAAATTTCAGCATTTGCCATTTATAGCTCTAAAACACGACTTTGAAGATTTTAGCAAAATTTCAAAACAACTTTACAACCAATTTCCTATACAAGTTGTTCCAGCAAGAAGTATTCAAATTCCAGATTTTTTGTGTGATTATGTTATTGACAAACCTTCATTACATCCAAATCTTGAACAAATAGGTTTAGAAGAAGCTCATTCTATAACAAAAGGCAAAGGAGTAAAAGTGGGGATTATTGATACTGGAATTGAGTATACTCATAGTGATCTTTTTCAGTGTTTTGATGAAATCAAAGGATATGACTTTATTACTGGCAGTGAAAAAATTATTGATGAAAATGGCCATGGAACTCATGTTGCAGGAATAGTTGGAGGAATAACCACAGGAGTAGCGCCTGAATGCACTCTTTACTCACTTAGAATTCTTAATGCTGATGGGGTTGGAAGTGAAGTTGATTTATTAAGAGCTCTTGAATGGTCTATAGAAAATAAGTTAGATATTATAAATTTAAGTTTAGGAAATTATGAAAAATCTTTCACAGAAGAAAGAGCATTGCAAATTGTGAAATCAGAAGGCATCAGTGTTATTTGCGCAGCAGGAAATTCAGGAAAAGAAGTTTATGAATACCCTTCAGCATATGATAGTACAGTAAGTGTAGCTGCTGTTGATTTATATAATGATAAAGCTTCTTTTAGCACGTATAATGACCAAATAACAATTTCTGCGCCAGGGGTGAATATTTTTTCCACATATATTGATAATAGTTTTCAATCACTTAATGGAACAAGCATGGCAGCTCCTCATGTTACAGGTGTTTGTGCTTTAATTAAGTCTTTACAGCCATCACAATCTCCTGAACAGTTGGATGAGATAATCCAATGTACTGCTCTAAAGCTCGGGCAAAAACTGTACTACGGTGCAGGGCTAGTCCGAGCAGACAGAGCAGTTAATGCATATATAAAATTGAAAAGTGGATTAAAAGCGGCTAGTATTAAATGAAGATAAAAAAACAAATTCAGCCTGCTGGTGCAGGAAAAGACAGTGAAATATAGTTTACAATATATATATATATATATATATATATATATATATATATAAATACCCTCTTGTTTATTCTAAACACAGGTTAAAAAGGTGACACGTTGAAACATCTCGTTTATACTGTGTTTGGTTCAGTAGCTTTGGTTGCCGTATTTGCTTTAGTTCTAGTTTTCTCACAAAGCAGTGCTACTGGTCTTGCAAGTTTTCCTGGAAATCAATATTTTTCAAATTTAAAAATACTTCCTGATCCAGTATATGAAAGTGATAATGTTGTTTTTGTTATTGATGCCCCTGCATGGATATACAACACTGTATTTTTGTGGAATCAAAAAAATGGTCTGAAAATGCTGCCGCTTTTAGGGTCTAATGCTCAAGGAGTCTGGCTTTGGCAACAAGCTTCAGGAAAATTTGATTATAATTCTGGATTTGATCTGGGAACAAATTATATTACTTTCTATGCCTGCTTCAGATCAGCATCAGGATGGGATTGCGGATGGCAGCCACAACCTGATCCATGGTTTAAATTTGAAATAAAAAAAGCATTACCTCCCACTCCTAGCCTGCCTACATTACCTCTTATACAGCAATGTGTTGATGGAGATAATACTTATGCTATAAGTCAAGCAGGGGGTGCAACTTATAATCCTCCCGGACAAGATCGAAACATTAAATCATTTGTAAAATATAAAAGTACTGTGTATGAAGATTATTGTATTTCCACACATATTGGTGTTGGACCTGGCGGGTATAAAAATAAAAGAGTAAGCGAAGGACCTTTTATTATTGAGCAAGCTTGTATTGATGGATTGACACAATATGAAACTACACCTTTTGACTGTCCTTATGGTTGCAAAGACGGAGCATGTAAATCACAACAAGTAACCTGTCCTTCAGGAAAATTCTTACTAACTGCACCTGATGGATCTCAAGGATGCTGTAATCAAGGAGAATATTTAGCAACAGCTGGTGCGTGTTGTCCTCTAGGAACTATTTATGATGGAAAAGTATGCAAAACTCAACCAGTCTACGGTAAAAATGTTGTAAAAATAGAAACTCTAACTAATAACTTAACTCTCAATGAGACTATTGGTTCTGTTAGAGATACTTTAAATGAATTTGATTTAGAGGTATTAAAAGGAGGTGCAGTTTCAACATTAAGCGGAGTAGTCGAATATAACCAGTACTTGAAATTTCCCAATTTTCCTGGGTTAATAACCATATTTGGCAAAGATCAAATCGGTAATGTTGGTCATTTTTTGCATGTACATTCAGGAGAGCTTATTTTTAATTGGTTACTTCAATTTAAAACAGGATTATCATCAACTCTTGATTCAAATAATGAACTTGTAGATTTAATTGGTAAAAGATTGCACGTATTAGGAAATAATTTTAGTGTGGTACGTGCTAGATTTGTACCTGGCACTGGAGAAACTGAATTAATTTTATTAGGAGGGCCTGTTCTTTTAACACTTGGTGAAGGAGATAAACAAACAATTCAATTAGGTGGAAAACAACATGAAGTTGAATTATTAACTGTTTCAAATGATACAGTAATATTAAAAGTAGATGGACAAACATTTCCAAGAATGAAAGTAGCAGGCTTAGAACCTGCTCCCGATGGAACATTAGTTGGCATAGAATCTATTACTCCAAGCACAAACTCAACAACAGGAGCAGGAGTAGCAACTGTTTATCTCGAAGCACGTAAATTAGTTTTTAAAGATAATAATGCATTAGATAGAGATGAGTATAATGGTCCAGATGCAGTTAGTGTTAATAATGAATTTGTTGATTCTGCAAGCTTAGCTATTGATATTGATCATTTGCTAGGTTCTAATCCTATTACACTACGTATAAAAAATATATTTTATTCTTTACATGCAGATGGGCTTGCTGGAGATATTTTCATTCCTCCAGGACACAGATTAAGCGAATACTTAAATAAACCTGAAGGAATGCTGACAAACAAATGGGATATACTTTTTGATGGATTTAATCAAGGTACTGGAACTGCAACCGTATCTGTTATTGGAAATTAATACTTGATTTGTCAAAAACTTTGCAAAAAGACAAATAAACTACTCAAAATGAATCCAGATATAAGTAACATACTAGAATCCAATGAAAAAGTTGTTTGGCAAGGGATAGTAAATAGAAAAGCTCTTGTTGCATTTTTAATAATTTCTTTGATTGTAACGTTTATAATTGGAGGAATATTTTTTACACAACAAACAATCAATTATACTTCTAATGGGCAACCCAAACAAATCAGTGGTTCAATTGTAGGCATTGTTATAATGCTGATTGGATTGTTACTGTCCTTGTTATCATTTTTTTCAGATATGGTTAAGAATTATGCAATAACTAAAAAAAGAGTTATAATCAAATCTGGATTAATCGGCACTGACTTTAAATCCATTTATTTTGACCAGATTAAGAATATTATAGTTGATGTTGGTTTAATTGGAAAAATTTTTAGTGTTGGTTCGGTAAAGATTGATATTGGAAAAACAGAAATTTATTCAGGAGGCAAAGGTCAGGTAAGAACAAAAACCGCATATGATGTTTTAAAGCATATAGATGCTCCTTACGAGGTATATAAATATCTTCAAAAAACGCTCGAGGGCAGAAAAGAAAGTTTATATTCTGGAAGAGCAGATAAGGAATCGAATCTGAGGTAATGCAAATATTTTTGAATAAAGTTCGCCCAAAATATTTTATCAAGCACAAATTTTAGAAATAAAAAGTTTATACTAGTATATACTATGAACAAATTAGTTAAAAATGTAGATGTTGAAAGTTGGCGCGAGCTTAAATTAGAGGCATCTAAGCATAATATGAATCTTGGAAAATTTTTAAGTTTTTTAGTAAAAGAACATAAGCAAAAAGGAAAAATGATTCCATTATTTGATTTAATAACTGCAAGTTGCGCTATTAGTAATAATGCTGTATTAATTACTCTCGATAATCATTTCAAAAATTTAATTGAACTAAAAAAAATAATTCTATAAATCCTACACTTTAGTGTTTTAATTTGTTTTTGAACTCTTCAAATTCTCTTTTAAATCTTTGAATGCTTTTTACTAAATACTCGGGCTGTGTTTTAAGAAGTTCACTGAGCTTTTTAACAATATCACCGCCATATATTTCCTTTTTTGACAACTCAAGTTCTTTTAAATTAATTTGTTTGCCTTTATTAACCGCTTTACGAGCTAATTTCCATTTTTCAAATAATTCTTCTGCACGTGAAGGAATGCAGTTGGGAGGAACATCAAGTTCTTTAGCTAAAGCGCTAATAAGATTAAGCTGTTCAAAAACATAATCCTTTGCTGCTTTTCCAGCAACAAAAAATATTCTTACAACACCATCTTTAACTTTTGTTGATTTTAAAATCTTGATTAATTCAGCTTCTGAAGTATTGTTTAAATGAGTTCCGCCACAAGCTTCAACTTCAACATTTTCAATATTCACAATTCTTAATTCTTTTCCAGGAGCTACGCCGCCTTGGTAAATATGAGGTGTGTATTTTTTTTCAGCTTCTGAACGAGGCATAAATAACTTAATAATTGGAATACAAGATTTAACAATATTATTTGCTTCATCCTCAATTTTTTTAAGATCTTCATCAGAAATTAATTCATAATGCGTAACATCAATATATGCATGATCAACTGCTTTTTTTGCGCTGGCTTGATTAATATGCGAGCCTAATACTTTTCTAGCAGAAGCATTGATAATATGTGTTGAAGTATGATGTTGAGTTAATTGTTTTCTGCGTTCAAAATCAACCTTGCAATTTACAGTATCATTCACAAAAAAATTAGGTTTTTCAGCTAATTTATGAACAATAAGAGTATCTTGTTTAAATACATCAATTACTTTTTGTCCATTTATTGTTCCTTCATCATGAATCTGCCCGCCTGAAACAGGATAAAATACAGTCTGATCAAGTACAACATATTTATCCTTGATTGATGCAACTTTTGATCTGCACTCAACAAGTTTCCAATCCCCAAAATACAGGGCGCTTGTTGGATTAACAGAACCAAAATATATTTTTTCTTCATGTTCAGCGCTTGTTTCTTGTTCTTTTCCTGCATGACGATCTGCAACAAGCGAATAAAAATTCTCAGGAACATTAATTTCTTTATTGATTTTCTCTGCTTCTTCTTTAAGCAATTCAGGAGTTATGCCTTGACTGTCATAAAGTTCTATGAGCTTTTCAGTTGTTAAATCTTTATCAATAACTTTTTGAACTGTGCTTGCAGTCTTTTGTTTTGTTGCATTATACTTTAGCTTTTCAACTTCAAGAATTTTTCTAACACTTATCAAACTATGCTCTAATTCAGGATATTGCTCCTTTAATTCTTTAACATGCCATTCAGCAACATCACAAATATCAATATTCCACTTATATCTATCAATAAAGCTTAAAGCTCTTCTAAGAATTACTCTTAAATTATACATTCCTCCAACATTGCTTGGCAAAGCTCCATCATGAATAGATATAAGCAGCGCTCGAGTATGTTCAGCAACAGAATACAAACCAGCTAAAGGAAGAATTTTTTTACGTAAATCTTGAAGATTCATACTTAATTTTTTTGCTACATTATTCCATGCTAAATTAATATCACTAACTTCTTGAACATTAAGAAGTGAAGATAAAGGAGCAAATTTTTTCATAAATTCTTCATCAAACTCAACACCAGTTAAATCACGCAATTTTTTAACAACATCTGGGAAACTTGTTTCATAAATACTTGCTTTGCCCTGAGTAAACCATGCAGCTCTTTCTTGCCCTTGGCCCATATCAAGAACTTTGATCTTTAATTCTTTTGCACCTGATGAAGTTACTTCATACTGCATGTATACTTGATTGCTAATCTCAAGCCCTTTGCTAAAAAATTCTACACAAGGCCCAAAATTACCGCCTCCAGCCCAAGAATCTTCATGAACAATTATATCTTCATTGGATAAACCCATTCCTTGATTTAACCATTCAAGATGATCCTTAACATACTTATTTTTGTTATAATTTTCTGGCTGTACAAATGCATGCTGGCCCATCATAACAAAACCAACATGATGCCCAGTAATACCCACATTATCAATATCAGGAAATCTAAGGCAAAACTGAGGAATAACCAAAGGATTTGCTGGAGGTTCAACTTCGCCTGTTACAACAAAAGGCTGAAAAGCAGCAATACTTGCAATTGTAAAATCAACAGTAGAATTCCATCTAGCAACAACAGGATAACGTTTAATAGGCGTATAACCTAGTTTTTCATGAATTTTTGAAAACCTTTTCCAAACATCAGTATAACTTAATCTTTTTTTTGCAGGAGAATTTCCAATAAAACCAAATCCGCCGCTGCATGCAGGCTCTCCGCAATGCTGAGCATTAATTGTAGTCCAAAACCATTGACAGCAAGCACACTGTTTACGTTTAAAACCTAATTCTTTAAGTGTTTCAACAGGATAATACTGTTCAGGATGCTGTTGAGCTTTTTTTTTAAACTCATTTTTAACTTCTGCATCAGATAACATACGCTAATAAAAAAGAATGTGTTTTAAAAAGATTACTGCCCCAAACTATCTAAAGGATGAAATTTATATAGTCTAAAACACTGTACTTGTATACTTATGAATGAAGAATTTCTTGAGTACTGGAGAGAAGGTAATGATTTATTAAAGCAAAAAAAATATGATGATGCATTAGAAATGCTTAATATTGCTTTGTCAAGCATTCCTGAATCTAATGATTATAATTTTCATAAATTTATTATTTTAATGGATATTGGAAGTATTAAAGCATTAAAAGAATTATATGGGGAAGCAAAAACTGCTATGGAGGCTGCTTTTAATTATATTTATTATTGTTCAGATAAAGAAACAAAAGCATCTTTTTTTTTAAGAATAGCTACAATTTATTATAAACTTTCAAGAAACGAAGAGAACAGGTTAGAAAAATACTTTTATGAATACCAATGCGAGGAATGTGTTAAAAATAGCATTTCTTTGTATGCTATGGTTTCAAATAAAAAATTATTAGAAAATGCAAAATCCCTCGAAAGGTTAATTAAAAAAAATCAAGAATTTAGTATAACAAATAATCCTTGGTCTACTTTTGAATTAAAAGAATAAAAAAGAAAAGAAAAAGAGAAATTTTAAAAAAAATTTCTTCTTATTTTAAAGCTCTTCGTCTTCACTTCTGAGCTTGCTGAAACCAATTATTAAACCAACAACAACTAATAATGCAACAAGTACTAATAATACTACTTCAAGTGCACGTTTTAGCTTGCTTGGCTGATCTTTTGCAGTTGAATCATCAACTACTACTGCTGATTCTTCATTGGTTTTCTGAACAGTAACTGTTGTTTGTACTGGTTCTTGAGCTGCAGATTCACTTGCTTGAACAACAGTTGCTGGCTCAACAACAAGATTTAACAATACTGGTTCAGTTTGCCTGTATTTGTTATCATATTGGACATCGACACGAAGTGTGTATGTTCCTGGCTTAACATCTGAACCTAGTTTTAAGTACATTTCTTCAGTTTCTTCTTCATCATCAGTTTCAACTTCTTCAACATAATCTGAAGTACTGAGGCCAAGTTCTGGAACACTGACAGTTACTTTAACATTTTTCTCGTCTTTTTCTCCATTGTTTTCAAGTCTAACAGTTGTGAGTAAAGCTTGGCCTGCTTTAACTGTTGTGCTTGGGAAAACATTAACATCCTCGACACTTAATTCATGTCGGGGTACATCGACTTTGATGTTAAAGTTTTTAACAAGTACTGTTCCATCACGGTCAGATAATAATACTCTGAGTTTGTAATTATCTTCAGCAAGATCTTTTGGAAGTTGCAATTTTAATTTTTTAACAGTTAAATGGCTTTTTTCCAAAGAAAAGACGCCCGTATTTGCAACTACTCTCTGGACATCATTATATTCATATCCAGATAAGAAAACTTGTAACTCAAGATTATCAACATCTTGATCTGTTGTTAAGTGTACTTTTACTTCCACTTCAGAATTTCGTTCTAAATCAAGTCTGTTTACTCCATTTTCAAGGACTGTTACGTCATTGAGTTCGACTTCTTCAACTGTTACTGGCAGTGCAGTAACTGCAAATGCTAAAACAAAAAGTGCTAAAAGCATTGCGCTGAATTTTCCAAAGATTTTATTTGCTTTCATTGTTACCCCCGACGAATATTTTCGAAATATGATGTTTTATTATCAATTGAAATTACCTACTAATATTTAAATGTTTCGGACCTGTTGCTACTGTAGAGGGAAAACCTTTATAATGGCTGATTTGATTAATTTGCGAACATTTTTTAAATTACTCTCTTATAATTCTTATAATGTTGCGACAGCCTATTGTTTCAGTTTTAGGGCATGTTGATCATGGTAAAACAAGTTTACTTGATCAAATTAGAGGCAGTGCTATTGCTGCAAAAGAAGCTGGAGGAATAACTCAAGCAATTGGTGCATCGATTATTCCTGCTGATACTATTAAAAAAATATGCGGAAAATTATTGCAGGTAGCTAATGTTAAATTTTTTATGCCTGGTATTTTAATTATAGATACTCCTGGCCATGCAGCTTTTATGAATATGCGAAAGCATGGGGGAAATCTTGCTGATATTGCAATTTTAGTTATTGATATTAATGAAGGAATAATGCCTCAAACACAAGAAAGCATTGAAATTCTAAAATCATATAAAACACCTTTTATAATAGCAGCAAATAAAATTGATCTAATTCCGCAATGGCAGTTGCATAAAAAATCAATAATAGAGTCAATAAATTTGCAATCACAAGCTGCTATAATAACTGTTGAAACAAAAATATACGAGATTGTAGGAAAACTGTATGATCTTGGATTGCAAGCAGATCGTTTTGATAGGGTAAGTGATTATACTAAACAAATTGCAATAATTCCAATATCTGCAAAAACTGGTGAAGGAATTCCTGAATTATTAATGGTTATGGCAGGGCTTACACAAAAATATCTTGAACAAACACTTCAGGTAAATGTTGAAGGGCCTGCTAAAGGCACTGTTTTAGAAGTTAAAGAACAAAAAGGCTTGGGAAAAGTTCTTGACGTAATAATATATGATGGAAAATTAAAGGTTAATGACAAGATAATCATAGGAGCATTGGATGAACCTGTTGTAACAAAAGTAAAAATTCTTTTAGAGCCTGAACCACTTGCAGAAATGAGAGTAAAATCACCATTTAAAACTGTTAAAGAAGTTACAGCATCTACAGGAGTAAGAATTGCAGCGCCTGGTATTGATAATGTTATTGGCGGAGTTCCAATTTTTGTAGTAAGTAATTCTGTAGAAGATTTGCAGCGTCAAATAAAAGAAGAGATGGGTGAAGTTCTTTTTGAAAATGCTGAAAAAGGAGTTGTAATAAAAGCAGACAGTCTTGGAAGTCTTGAAGCTCTTTTGCTTCTTTTAAAACAAAAAAACATCCCAGTTAAAAAAGCAAGCATAGGCAGCATTACAAAAAAAGACATAGTAGATGCAGAAGCAATGCTTGAAAAAGAACCAATCTTTGCAGCTATTCTTGGATTTAATATTTCTAGGCCTGATCAAGAACCTGAAAAAGTTAAAGTATTAACAAATGATGTTATTTATCGTTTAATTGAAACATATGAAGAGTGGAGTGAAGGAAAAAAGAAAAATCTTGAGCTTGAAAAAATTGAAACTCTCACTAGGCCTTGTAAAATTCAACTGCTTCAAGGGTATGTATTTAGGCAAAATAATCCTGCAGTTGTTGGAGTTGAAGTAATTTTAGGAACTTTAAAAAGCAACACTCCGTTAATGAACAAACAGGGAAACATAATAACTACTGTGAAGGGCATTCAGCATGAGCAGGAAAATATTGAAAAAGCAGAACGCGGAAAAAAAGTTGCAATTTCATTGCCAGGGGTAACAATTGGAAGGCAACTTCATGAAGGAGATATTTTGTATTCAGCAATAACAGAGAATGAATTTAGAAAGTACAAAGAATTTAAGCAATATCTTACAAATGATGAAAAAGAATTATTAAAAGAAATTGCTCAATTCATGCGTGAAAAAAATGCTGTATGGGGTGTTTGATGAAAGCAATATTTTTGAAAAGCAAGGAAAAAAAAGAGGTTATCAAAAAAATTAAAGATCAATGGAGTGTAGATTGCTCTCAATGGCTGAAAAAATATGCTTTTTTGAAAAATGAAAAAGATAAATTATTTCTCATTAATTCAAACATAGCTGGTATTCAATTTGAAGAACTGCGAATATCTACTCTTGGATTATATGTAGCGGAACTAAAAAATAATCAAATACGTTTAAGTATTGAAGGATCACAACTCATAGGGCCTGATGCAAAAAAAAACATCCTTGAAATAAATGATGAACAAGAAAAAAAATGGATTATAGGAAATGATTTAGATATAAATATTGACAAAATGGGTTTTCAAATAATAAAACATAATAATGATTTTTTAGGCACTGGAAAAATAGTTAATAACAAAGTATTAAATTATGTGCCAAAAGAAAGAAGACTGCAAGCAAAAGCATTTGAAGAATGATGAAGAAAAGGCGAGCAATATGTTGTTTAATGAAAAAAATAAAAAAAATCTAGAAGAAATAATTAAAGAAAATAAAATAAAGAGACATTTTGAAAAAACAAATTATTCTTTAACTGATGTTCTTAAGCATCCAATAAAATATTCAAGCGGTGGTTTTCAAGAAGCTTGGGATGATTTGAATTATTCAGTTTATAGTTGTGTTAACATATCAAAAACAAAAACAGAATCATTGACTAAATTTTTTGGATTAAATGCTGGTTTATTAACATTTTTTGGAATATGGGCTGTTCCGCATGAATTAATTCATGCAGGAGTAAATAAATTAACAGGTGGCATAAATAAAGAAATTGTTATTAATTCATTATACGGTGGAAGTATTATTAGTAAATACTTTTCTGAAATTCAGTCAAAATTAATGTTGCCCTTTATCGGAGGATATGTTGTGCCAGAAAACAATAGTGATTTAGGATTAGTAGCAATGGCTTTAGCTCCTTATGTTCTTACACCTTTAGGATTATGTATTGCAAAAAAAGGAAGAGAAAACAAGAATTTATTAACTGCATTATTCGGGTCAGCGCTTATTGCAGCGCATCTAGGGGGGGTTGTTGGAGATTTCTGGAGTGTAGGGAGAACTATTATGCTTAAAGGACTAGAAATGTTATATTTTGGTTTAGGAGAAAATACTTCTAAATTACCTGAAGAAGCAAATTTATTAGAGCTAAGTTTTTTGCTGCTTGGAGGTTTTTATATAGGATCAAAAGTAATGGGTTATTCATACAGGTTATGCAAAGGAGCTTTTAATTCAATTAATCAAGCATTCCATAATTCATCTCCAACATGATGAATATTTTTAACAACTTTGCCTGACTGCATATTTTTCATTGCTTCTGAATCAAATAAAGCAATACCTACAGCTAAAGGTTTTTTATGCATAATGTCCACAATAACAACAAAATCATTTTGTTTAATATTCCCACTAATCTCAACTATGCCTGGACGCATAACATCTGCGCCATCTGCAATAAATTTAACTGCACCCATATCAACAATGATGGTTTTAATAACTTGTTTTTGAAGCAATAATTTAAGCGCAGGAGCCCATTTTTTCTCATAGATAAAAAATACTGGTTGATCATTTAAATACAAAATAGTATGCTTATTTTTCACGCTATAAACCGCATCTTTTTTAGAAAATAAATCAGAAATTCCAAATTGTTGTTTTAATTCATAATTTAAATTTAAAATTTCTGATTTATTTAATCTTTTTTTCATAAAGGTAAAATAGTAACATGCATTTTTTGTTCAGGATTTTTCATAGCATTAATAATATCTCTATTAACATGTTTTGCAGCTTTATTTGCATCTATTGCAAAGGTTCTTTCTGAAATGTACTGGCCTAAGCGAATTACTATTTCTTTGCTGTGATTAAATCTTTTATTAACAATTGCAATTATTTCATCTTTAAAAAAATTTGCTTCAAGAACAATTTTTACTTTATTATTTTTTTTAACAAGTTCAAGCAGTTCTTTAGCATCAAAATCAGCTTTTATTCCAATAATACAATTGCCTTTTTCAGTAAGATAAACATCTTTTGTAAATTCAAAAGTAGTTGGGTGAGTGCCTAAAATACTTTTGTGGCCGTAACAACAAAAATGCATTATTGTTTTTTTCATAGTTGTATTTATCTTTCATGTGGCAAAGTTAGGTATTATGCGCACACTATTTTTATAAAACTTTCTTACTAATTGCATCAAATGATTCAACAATTTGAACAAGGCAATTTAATGCCTGAAAAAGAATGGCAAAATTATATTATGCAGTTAGAAAAAGAAAGCAAGCCGTCAAATAAAGAAGAAGTAAAAAAAGCATTGATTGATGCAGTAAAAAAAAGAATTCCCAATAAAAAATTTGGTATTTTTTTTTCAGGAGGTGTAGATTCAACAACCATAGCATTTTTGTGTAAACAAAATAATGCTGATTTCACATGCTATTCAGTTGGTTTAGAAGGATCTCCTGATTTAATTGAAGGAAAAAAAGCAGCTGAAAAACTTGGCTTAACTCTTAGACAAAAAAAATTTACAATTAAAGAAGCTGAAGAGATTTTTAAAAAAACAGCAAAATTATTTGATAATCCAGATCCATTGAATGTGGGTGTTGGAGGAGTTATTTTGGCTGCAGTAGAATTAGCAAAAGAAGATAAAATAAACACATTTTTTAGCGGTCTTGGCAGTGAAGAAATATTTGCAGGATATCAAAGGCATGCAGAAGCAAAAGATGTACATGCTGAATGCTGGCGAGGGCTTAAAGAAATGTGGAGGAGGGATTTTACAAGAGATTATAAAATTGCAAGCGCTTTAGGAATACATGCGCTGGTTCCATTTCTTGATGAAGAGCTGATAAGAAAAGCCATGGGAATTTCAGGTGATAAAAAAATCAATGGTGATCATAAAAAAGTAATTCTTCGCGAAATTAGTGAAGAGCTCGGAGTTCCTAAAGAATTTGCTTGGAGAAAGAAAAAAGCAGCTCAATATGGAAGCTGGTTTGATAAAGCAATGGAAAAACTAGCAAAAAAAATAAGAGTAAATAAAGTAGAATATGTGAAAATGTTGAATAAAAAATAAATTATTTCAACATTTTTATCGGTTTTTTCCACAAATTCCATAATTTTCTGGAAAATATTAATGCCAATAATAATTCAAGAATAAATAGCCACATGTTAAACGTGCATAAAATGTTTATTAAAATCAGCAATAATAATAAAATTATTGATGCACTTACAATTGTGAAAAAGCTTTTGTGTCTAGCAGAATAATTTTTAACATATCTATTGACGCTGAGAGTTATTATTAACAATAATATAAATGCAGTTAATAAACCCCATTTTAATTCTGAAGAACAATAAAATTCTTTTCTAAAAATAGTAGCGCAATCTGTTGGACAGCTAATTGCATCTTCATCAACACCGCAATAACCATTACCACAACCGCATATTTTATCAGGCGCTTTTTCTGAAGCAACATGCTTTCCAACTATAACAAGGCTTTCTTTTGGGCAAAAAGGCATACTTAATTCAAAATATTGCTGGTTGCCGAGCAATGCTCTGTCTGTTATATCTTTTCTTACTTCTTTTGAAACAATTTTTTCCAGAATATTGCGAGCAATTGGGTGCTCAACAATTAATGTATGAGGAACATCTAATTCCCAATAATTATCACAGCGATTATTAACATAAATTCCGCCAACATTTTGCGCACTTTTAACTGGGACAATACCATCATTTTTTTCTTTTACACCTAATAATTTTGTAAATTCATAAGGCTGTATTCCTGCAATTACTGAATATTCTATTCCACTAACACGATCAACAAGCTTTCCTTTTATTAATTCTTGAACCACCTGCGTATTAATGTCAAACCATCCTGGAATTTTACTATTGACTAAAATATTAAGCAAATCATTAAAAATACCTTCGTCAACAACTCCGTTATTAGGTACAGAAACAAGAATTACTTTTCTTATTTTATTCAGAAATGATAACTTGTTTTTTTCTGCA
The DNA here is from genome assembly GCA_016188265.1 of Candidatus Woesearchaeota archaeon. Classification (GTDB taxonomy): domain Archaea; phylum Nanobdellota; class Nanobdellia; order Woesearchaeales; family ARS49; genus JACPID01. Next base: position 41,663 of record JACPID010000024.1, read on the forward strand.
TATTTAAGAGCTTCTTGAATAATTATTCCACCTAAACTATGGCCAACAAAATAAATATTTTCAAACTCATCATTATTTTTTTCAAGATTATCTGCTAAATTTTGTGCATTTTCTTCAATAGGCTGCTTGTAAGGGTAGCCGAAAGTCCATGCTTGAAATGGCTGTTGAGTTTGCCTAATATCATCAATAATATCCTGATAAGTTGCTGGTGAAACCCCTAATCCATGAACAAGAATAACAGCATCTTTTGTTCCTGATAATGAATCATAAACACGTTCCAAAGCAGGTTTTTTACAATTAACACAAATCTGGCCAAATAATGCAAAAATATTTTCATCAATTTCTAAATTAACATTTGTTGAAAATGTAAATGTTTGTTTATCAATTGATCCGCCAAGATAAACCCAAGCTTCATCAATAAGTGAATAAGCGCTAACAGAATCAGGATCAATGCTTGGATCTGAAATATAAGGAAGAACAATTCTTGCACTGGCAGATTGATCACTGGCAACAATAACCGGAGCGCCTAATATTTTTAGTGAAGGATTTTTTGGTTGTTTTAATGTTTTTGTTGGTGATGAAATTCTAATATTAACAGGTTGAGTTGTATTTGCAACAGTTAAAATAAGCCTTCCAGCAGAAACAGAATCGCCTGAATTTAACAATTCTTTTTTAGTAGGTATGTTTATAGGAGCTAAACTTAAATTAAAATACTCTTCTTGCCTATACACTTTTATAATATCTTCACCGCAGCTTAATGTTTCAACAGGCATAACATCTAAAGGTGTACAAATAGAAGTATTGCATCTTAATACTTGAATATCCAAATAATTTTGAGGTACAGAAATTCTGGTATTAAAACTCATATCTTTTGAACATTTAGCTTCAAAAGGAGGAATAATAACATCATAATCTTTAGGTATTTTAATGCCAAATTTTGTTTCTCGAAGAATAATTCTTTCATTTTCAGAAATATTCATGCAAGCAAATGGGTTAAGTTCAAAATAATGTTCAGGAATTGCAAATAATGAATAAGCTTTTGTTCCTAATGCGCGCGCAGTATTAAAAAAACCTTCACCTTCAATAACAATTCTACCTTCAGCCAATGCAGATTCAACAACTTTAACAGGATTAGAAGCTGTTAAAATACTAGTTAAAGTTCTATCGCTTAAACTAACAGCCATTGTTGGCGAAATATAACCTTTTTCAACAACATCAATTACTCTTCCATCTTTAATTGTAACACCAAAAATAAATTCTTCATCTTTAGCTTGAATCTGAACATTCATTTTTTGATCGCCAAGCAATGGCTTAAGTGATTTAGGGACTATTAAAAATTCAATTTGAGATTTAAGAATAGGAAACATTTTCACAAACTCTTTAGAAGTGATTTTTTCAGGACACTTGCCAAAACATTGATCAACAACAGGAACAGCATCTGCAAAAACAAAAGGAATAATAATTAAAATACATAAAACTATCACGCTCTTTTTCATCTATTTATTACATACAGATAAACTATATAAAGATAATGGGTTATTCTTATTTTCATGCAATTATCTGTAGTTATAGTTAATTATTATTCAAAAGAATTGCCACATTGTTTAAAGACATTGAAAAACAGCGTTCCTCTTGAATCAGAAATTTTTATTGTTAATAATTCACCTGAAAAACTTAATTTTGAAGGCGTTACCATAATTCAAAACAATAAAAATATTGGTTATGCAAAAGCTTGCAATAAAGGAATTGATGCTGCTAAAGGAAGATACATACTTATTCTAAATCCCGATGTTATTGTTGGAGAATCAACAATAAAGTCTTCCATAAGATTTATGGATGAAAATTCTGAAGTAAATATTTGCGGAATAAAATTATTAGAAGAAAATGGAAGTGTACAAGAATCTGCAAGAAATTTTCCTAAATTTTTAGAACTTGTTAGTAGAAGGTTGTTCAAAAATAATACACTGCAAACCACAAACCATAAACTACCAACTAAAGTAGAGTGGGTGTCTGGAGCTTTTATGCTAATGCGAGGAAAACATTATTTTGATGAAAAATTTTTCATGTACTTTGAAGATGTTGATTTGTGCAGAACAGTTGGAAATGTATGGTATTGCCCTTATGCTAGAGCAATGCATAAAACAGGTTATGGAAGCAAGAAAAATTTAAGATTATTTTTAGAGCATGTTAAAAGTATGATGTATTATTTTCTGAAGTGGCATTAAAAGAAAGTTTATAAACCATCAACTTATCAATCTATTTTTATGGCATTAACATCATATCAAAAATTTCAGTTAAAGAAAATAATTAAAGAACTTGAACAGTATAAAGCTAGGCATACTGAATTAGTTAGTGTGTATGTTCCTGCAGGGTATGATTTAATCAAGATAATTCAGCATTTAAGTGAAGAACAAGGTACAGCAACTAATATTAAATCTAGTTCTACAAGAAATAATGTTATTGATGCTCTAGAAAAAATGATACAACATTTAAGAATTGTAGAAAGAACTCCTGTTAATGGTTTAGCGGTATTTTCTGGCAATGTAGCTGAAAGAGAAGGCCAAAGTGATGTCAGAGTGTGGAGTGTTGAACCTCCAGCTCCACTAAATATTCGTATTTATCGTTGCGATAAAACATTTTTATTAGACATATTGCAAGATATGATGACGATTAAAGAAGTGTATGGTCTTGTTGTTATGGATGCCCGAGATGCACATCTTGCATTATTAAAAGGCAAATCAATACAGTTCCTTCAAAAAACTCATTCTCATGTTCCTGGAAAGATGAAAGCTGGTGGCCAGAGCTCTGCACGCTTCCAAGCAAATCGCGCTCTTGCTGTTAAAGATCATCTAAAAAAAGTTGCTGAATACATGAAAGAACAATTTCTAAATTTAGAAGGATTAAAAGGAATTCTTCTCGGAGGCCCAGGGCCTGTTAAATATGAATTATACGAAAGCGGGTTTATAACTGGAGATGTTAAAAAGAAAATTCTAGCAATAAAAGATCTATCTTACACAGAAGAATTTGGCTTGCAAGAACTTATTGATAAATGCCAAGATGTACTTGCTCAAGAAGAAATTGCTGATGAAAAAAAAATAATGAATAAATTCTTAGAATTGCTTGCCACAAAACCGAGTATTGTAGTTTATGGTGAAAAAGATGTTATGAAAGTCCTTGAAATGGGAGCTGCTGAAACAATACTGGTGTCTGAAATTGTTGATATTGAAAAAATTGAGATAATAGAAAATAGAGCAAAAGAATTTGGAACAGAAGTAAAAATAATTTCTACTGAAACAAGAGAAGGGGCTCAATTAAAAGAAATTACTGGATTTGGCGCTATTTTAAGATATGAAGTTAATGTAGAAGCATTATAGTTTTTTTTTAGTTTAATCTAGCGATAATTTTGCCTTTTTTTAATATTCTTACTACACCACTTTCAGATAGAACAACTGCAATTGCATCACATTTTTTAGTTATAGCAGCACAGCATCTATGTTTTGTTCCAAAACCATCAGGTATTTCAACATCAGAAGTATCTAAATCTAAGTAAGTTCCTGCACTTTGAATTCTTCCATTGCGCTCTATAATAAATGCTCCATCTAATTGAGAAAATTCTTTAACAGTTTCTTTTATTTCAGGATCTTGAATTTTGCATTTTTCTTCAGAATAACCTTGAAATGGGTTAAAAATAAGTTGCCTGCAAAACTGCTTAAGTTCATTATAATCGCCAACAACAAAAGATGTTCCTACTTTTTTGCCTTCACGCCCTTCTTGAACTAATTCAAAAGCAATATTAATTAAACTTTCAAAAGCATCTGAATCAATATTTTCAGTTATTTTATGAGTGCTTACTTTAAAGAAAACATCATCAATATCAAGAATAAACATCAAACCTGAAAACCCAACACCAAGTGTTTCATCTGCTACGCAAATAACTCTATCGCCTTTGCTGATGATTTTTTTTGTAACAAAATCACTTAATAAATCCTTAATTGGTTTTAAAGAATCCATTTTTTTAAGTAATGTTGTCTCGTGGATTTGGTCTAGATAAGCGCCAGTATCAGTTCGTTTAAAAACAACAGCTCTTACATCAGTGCTTAAGGATTCTTCTGCAGAAATAATTTCAACTTCTTTACGCGTAAGAGTTACAATAATGTTGGCTTTAATATTGCGAGCAATAGTGCCGACTGCTTGGCTTATGCTCTCTTGAATGGGGTTTGATGGCAAAGATGGTATCATACTCTTTTTAATACTGATAAAAAAATGAAGATAGAACTTATTAAATCTTTTGGCACAATAATCCATAAATACTGATTATTCTATGTTTTATCTCATGAAATTTATTTATGAAGCTGCAAATCGTTTGAAAATTCAAGAAAAGTATAATTTTTTAGTGAAGTATTCTGGGCGTGTTAAAGGATTCAGGGCATTTGTTAAAAAAAAAGACATTAATTTGTCATTTACTTTAAGTAAAAAATGGCATGATGTAAGTGAAGAAATAAAAATAGGGCTTGTACAAGAACTTTTAGAAAAAATTCTTCATTTAGAAAAAATAAAAACAATGAATAAGGATTTATACTATTCTTTTCTTAAAAATGCCCATCTTGCTATTCCAAAAACAAAAACAAATCCATTGCTTGAGACATTATTTGAAAAATTAAACCAGCAATATTTTGACAGTTTATTGGAAAAACCCAATTTTGGCATTTCAGCTTCCAGCAGAACCCTTGGATGCTATGAATACGGCACAGACACAATAACAATAACAAAGCATCTATTTCAACATCCTGAATTACTTGAATATGTTCTATACCATGAAATGTTGCATAAAAAACATAAATTTTCAAGCAGTAAAGAAAGATCAAGACATCATTCTAAAGCATTTAGAGATGATGAAAAAAAGTTTCAAAATGCAGAATATTATGAAAAAGAATTAGAGCAGGCAGCAAGAAGTTTTCCTAAAAAAAATTATAGCAATCTTTTTAAATCAAACCATTTCTCTTGAGTGAAGGTGATATGTTTGACAACAAAATTAGTTGCTGCAGGAAGTATTAAAGAAGGTAGTTTTATAGTTGTAGATGGTGCAGCTTGTAAGGTAGCAGAGGCTACTCATTCAAAATCTGGAAAGCACGGTAGTGCAAAAATGCGTTTTATCGCAATAGGGGTTTTAGATAACAAAAAAAGAGATATAGTTATTCCTGCATCAGATAATATTGAAGTTCCACTGATTGAGAAAAAAAGCGCCCAAGTATTATCTGTATCAGGAAATACTGCAAATGTTATGGATATTGAGAGTTATGAAACCTTTGATCTTAATATTCCAGAAGAATTAAAAGATCAGGTTATTGAAGGATGCCAAGTATTATACTGGGTTATACTTGATGAAAAAGTTATGAAGCAAGTTAAATCTGGAAGTGAATAAAAATGGGAAAATTTCCTGAAGCTGAAGCAAGATTGTTTAAGGGAAAATTTGTTTGCCGTAGATGCAAATCAGTAATAAGAGCATTAAGCTCAAAAGTACGTGCAGGATACATAACTTGTAGAAAATGCCAAGGCCATGCTTTTAAGCCAAAAAGAAAGAA
>JACPID010000002.1 GCA_016188265.1 Candidatus Woesearchaeota archaeon
ATTTCCATAACACCAAATTTTTGAGGTATTGAAAACTCTTTAAACCTATTAAAAAACCATGCTCTAACTGTTGGTATTAAGAGTTGTTCAATCTCTTCAGATTCATACTGTTTTTCAAGATGCACAATATTATTTTCCATAAAAAAAGAAATAACAAGCAGTATTTAACATTTACTCACGTAAAAAAAATTAAACACTTATGCCGGACATGAATTATTATGCAAAATAGTTATGTTTGGCAGACTTAGTAACTAATCAAAAGCATTGAGAACCCTGCTAAAACAATTCCAACACCCCACACAATTTTATTCCAGTCAAAAACATATTTACCATCAAAACCCCATATAGGTATCATATTAAATAAAGCAAGAAGTGCATTAATAAATGCACCATAATAAAGAAGCGGTTTCCAAGAAGGAATCAATACTTGCAATATTTTAAATCCAAAAGCTAATCCAACATTTACCATAGGCCCTGCTAAAGCAATGATTCCATGAATATGCTTTTTTGAAACATAAGGCATTAAAACCCCTCCAGGAGCAGCTATTATAAAACCAAAAAAAGACATAACAATTGCTAATAACAACATCCTATCATCACTTCTAAACTCAGCCCAATAACCATGCTTTTGTGCAATATACTTATGAGCAAGTTCATGAAGTAAAAAACCAAATCCAACAGTCACAAGGGAAATAATAAAAAAAATAAGAAAAGCAGATCCAAAAATTTGTGATTTACCAAGAAGAATAGCAAATGCTAAACTTATTGCAAACCATGCTTTTGCAAGGTCTTGTTTTTCTTTAATTGAAAATTTCATTTATAATTGTGTTCTGAAATTAATCATGATGGAAAATTAGTATTTATAAACATTACCGAAACTATATAAAAAAAATGCTTTGTCGCAATTAGTAACAGTTATTTCGGAGGGGTTTGTATGAAACAAAAGCTTTGTTTATGCCTTAAATGCGGAAAAACAATAAATAGTTATAGCCCAATGAGAAAATGGTGTCCTGAATGTAGACGCATAGTAAGCCTAGAACAAGCAAAGGCACGGAAAACTGTTACAAGAAAGCTATAATAATTCTTTAAAATCAAATAAAAAAAAGAAAAAGTTGGAGACTTTATCTCCAGGATGGTCCTTGTGGTTCTGCTTGAACTTCTGCACCAGCTGATCCTTGATTATCCCATCTTGGGTCGAATGCAGCTCTGTAATAGAAGTCTTGTGCTTCATTAGGGACGTCACGTCCATATTGGTACCACAATGGATTGCCTTCACCAGGCCAAGCTAAATTTCTTACTGAGTCACGGCCAAATGCACCGACATAATCACTTACACCTTGTCCTGTGACAGATCTTGCTTGAGCATATAGCAATACTAGACCTACTATTGCAATAACAGCTACGATTCCAAATATTGCTAGCGCCAGTCCTTTTCCTTCATCAGCCATTTTCAATATCACCTCTTGAGGTTTGGTTTTATATTATATGAGTACTCGTAGCCATATTTAAACATTTCTCCGTTTTAAACAATATGTTATAAAATATATTTAGAATTACAACTATGTTTAATTATGTGTCTTCTAAAAGAGGCTAGCAACAACACAATGGTTAAATTAGTTAAAATACGCAAAAGAGACGGCACATATGCTTTTTTTAATGCAGATAAAATAAAATCAGGAATAGAAAAAGCAATTAAAGAATCAAAAGCAAATATTAAAAAAACACTTCCAAAATCAAAGAAAATAACACAAGAAATAACAAAATTTCTAGAAAAAAATTTTTCAGATGTAATAATTCCAACATCACAAGATATTGAAGATATAGTATTAGAAACATTAAAAAAATACAAACTGCAAGACGTAATTGAATCATTTTTAGCATACAAAAAAAAACAATTAGAAGCAATACCTTTCAAAACAGTACGCAGTGTACGCGATGATGTTGGATTATCAGAAAACTCACTGCAAGTTTTGGCAAAACGCTACTTGTTAAAAAATGAAAGTGGAACAATTGTTGAAACTCCCAGAAGATTATTTGAACGTGTGGCAAGAGCAATTGCAGAACCTGAAAGATTATACTCCAAAGGAAATGTGAAAAAAACATATGAACTCTTTCTAGAATTGCTTCTTAATCTTGAGTTTTTACCAAACACACCAACATTAATGAATGCAGAAACAAAACTAAGCCAATTAAGCGCTTGTTTTGTCCTTCCAGTAGAAGACTCTCTTAAAAGTATATTTAAAACACTTGAAAATACAGCATTAATACACCAGTCTGGCGGAGGAACAGGATTTAATTTTTCTAAAATAAGACCAAAAGGAGATATAGTAATGAGCACAAAAGGAGTTGCTTCTGGGCCTATAAGCTTTATGAAAATATATAACTTAACAACAGACATAATAAAACAAGGCGGTAAAAGACGTGGAGCTAATATGGGAATGCTTGAAATAACACATCCAGATATAGAAGAATTCATAACAGTAAAAAGCAAAAACAACCAGTTAAATAATTTTAATATTTCAGTTCTTGCAACTGAAGCATTTATGGAGTCAGTTGAAAAAAATGAAAAAATAGCATTAATTAATCCTAGAACAAAAAAGAAAGTAAAAGAAGTAAGTGCAAAACAATTATTTGACTTAATAACAGAAAATGCCTGGAAAACAGGCGATCCTGGATTAGTATTTATTGATGAAATAAACCGTCACAACCCAACTCCAAAAGTTGGAAAAATAGAGTGCACAAATCCTTGTGGCGAACAACCACTTCTTCCTTATGAAAGTTGTAATCTAGGAAGCATTAACCTTATAAAAATGTTTGTAAAAAATAAATTTAGCTGGGAAAAACTTAGAAAAACAATAAGGCTAGCAGTACACTTTCTTGACAATGTTATTGATGCTAATAAATATCCATCTCCTGAAATTGAAGCAATAACAAAAGCAAACAGAAAAATTGGATTAGGTGTTATGGGTTTTGCTGAAACACTTGCCAGGCTTGAAATACCTTACAACAACAATAAAGCCATTGAATTTGCAGAAAAACTAATGAAATTTATTCAATCAGAAGCGCGAAAACGCAGCGAAGAATTAGGAATAGAACGTGGAAGTTTTCCAAACTTTCCAGAAAGCACTCTTGCAAAAAATTACAATACCATGCGAAATTCAACAGTAACAACAATTGCACCAACAGGAACAATAAGCATAATTGCAAATGCAACAAGTGGCATTGAGCCATTTTTCGCAATTTCTTTTGTAAGAGAAGTAATGGAAGGAACGCAGCTTGTTGAAACAAATGAGTATTTTGAACAAATTGCAAAAGAAAAAGAATTTTACTCAAAAAAATTAATGCTAGAAATTTCAAGACAAGGAAGCATTCAAAAAATAAAAGGAGTACCAAAATCAGTAAAAGATATTTTTGTTACAGCCTTTGACATAAATCCTGAATGGCATGTACGCATGCAAGCAGCTTTTCAAAAATATACAGACAATGCAGTTAGTAAAACAATAAATTTATCACAAAACGCAACAGTTGAAGATGTAAAAAAAGCATACACCCTTGCACACAAACTAAAATGCAAAGGAATTACAGTATTTAGATATGGGTCAAAAGAACAGCAAGTTTTATATTTTGCAAAAGACAAAGTAGAGGTTAAAACAGAATTTGCAGGCGGATGCCCTGGATTAGAATGTGTAGTATGATCTTTTTTTAAAAACAAAAAGATGGTTAAAAAAAAAGCAACAATATATGTTTGGACTGGAATTGGAGCTGGCAAAACAACTTCTTCTTTAGGCGTTGCACTCAGAGAAGTCGGCCATGGAAATAATGTTATAATTATTCAATTTATGAAAGGCAGAAAAGACATAGGTGAATACAAAATTAAAAAACGTTTATCACCAGAATATGAAATTTACCAGTTTGGCAGAACAGGATGGGTTAATCTAAAAAACCCTTCATTACAAGACAAAAAACTAGCACAACAAGGACTAGAATTTGCAAAAAAAGCAGCAAAGAAAAAACCAGACCTATTAGTACTAGACGAATTAAACCTAGTTCTAGCATACGGATTATTAGATACAAATGAAGTATTAAAATTCTTAGACACAATACCGCCAAAAACATCAGTATACATAACTGGAAGATTTGCACCGCTAAAATTAATGGAAAGAGCAGATTATGTAACAGAATTTGTAACACTAAAAAGACCTTCTGAAATAATAGCTAAAAAAGGTATAGAATATTAATCAGTATTTCTGCAAGTGAGATTAATTCTAAAAATGTCAAGAACTACCTGCTAAAGTAGGTAGCGTGTTTACACATCGCTACATTTATAAGTATGTGGTTCTTGATCACAGTTGAAAACTGCTTGTCGTTCCTACTAATTTAAGTCAGTAGTGCACCTCAACAGCAGTTTTCAATGTTTAAAAAGAGCATCATAAAAACATTTGAAATCATGACTGAATTAGAACAATTTTTTTATTATATCAAAGAAAAAAAAGAATTTGTAAAAAACTCACCATGGAAATTTTTTCTTAAAGATTCAATAAACAACAATGAAGTGTATGAGTATAGACAACTTCAAATAGGAACAGATCCTTTTGCAAAAATGGAATGGATAATTGAAAGAAAAACAAACCAAACTTTATTTGCAGTCACAATTCATGGAGGAATACTCCCAATAAAATGCATAGAATTTAAACCAGAAGACATCCATAATTTTCTTGAAAGAGCATTATTAGAAAAAAATAACAACTCAATTTTTCGCGGGCCAAAAAGATACGATCAACCAAACTCTTCATACCACAACAACTATCAAGGAACATTTGAAAGCTTTGAAGGAATTGAAATAATAATGCACCAAGGAATAAGTGTTTACAAAGCAAATTATTCCGGCGGAATTGTAAAATAAAAATTTTATAAAAAGTGATTTTGATTTGTAGTATTAAAATGGTTTGGAAAAGAGTTTCTACAGAGGTTTTTTATGAAGATTTTTTCAACACTAAGATTCCACTAGTGTTTCACTAGTGGTTTAGTAGTGGTTCTCAAAAAGCCACGCTTTTTGGAACGTCAGAAATCGCCACTCGCAATCTCCTTGCTTTAGCTCGGAGTAAGAGGGCGATTTCTGAGCGTGATCAAGAACACGCCCCGGGCTTTAGCCCGGCGGTTCTTGACACACCGAAAATGTTTTGCATTTTCGATTGAATCTTGGTGTGCTCAAGCACTAGAAAATCAAAGATTTTCTGTGCACA
>JACPID010000007.1 GCA_016188265.1 Candidatus Woesearchaeota archaeon
CGCTTGTTAAGCCAGCATCTGGAAATGTTTCCTAAATCACTGCCAAGTTTTTTAAAAGCAATTCCTTCTTGGATGACTGAAAAATTACGAGTTCCAAGTGTAGTACGAAAAAAACTAAAGTATAAAGGCGATATTTTTTTTGCAGAACACCATATGTCTCATGCAGCTGCCAGTTTTCTTGTTTCTCCTTTTAAAGAAGCTGCAATTTGTACAATTGACGGTATTGGAGAGTGGGATTCAACAACTTTAGGTTATGGCAAAGACAAAGATATTACAATACTTAAAAGGCTTATATTTCCTCACTCACTTGGTCTCTTGTATAGTACTGTTACTGCGTTTTTAGGCATGAGCGTGAATAATAGTGAGTATAAAGTAATGGGTCTAGCGCCTTATGGAAAACCAGTCTATCTTGATCAATTCAAACTAATAATCGATGTAAAAGATGATGGAAGCTATGCTCTTGATATGTCTTACTTTGACTTTCATTACAAAATGTCAATGCCTGGAAAAAAATTTGTTAATTTATTGGGTCCTCCTAGAGCAAAAGAAGACGAATTTACTCAAAGACATAAAGATATTGCAGCATCACTTCAAAAAGTAACTGAAGAAACAATATTCAAAATACTAAATCATCTTCAGGATATAACTGGAATGACAAATTTATGCATTGGCGGAGGTGTTGCTCTTAATAGTGTTGCTAACGGAAAAATAACGCAGAATACTCCTTTTAAAAAAGTGTTTATTCAGCCTGCTGCAAGCGACGCTGGTTCAAGCATGGGCGTTGCATCGTATGTGTATAATACTATTCTTAGAAATGAAAGAAATTTTGTCCTCGAACATGCTTACTGGGGGCCTGAGTATTCAAAAGAATACATTAAAAGCTTTTTAGATAAAAACAATATTAATTACAAAGAATTTAAAGATGAAACAAATCTTATTAATACAACTGCTCGTTTGATTTATGACAATAATGTTATTGGCTGGTTTCAAGGAAGAATGGAATGGGGTCCCAGAGCTCTTGGCAATAGAAGTATTCTTTCTAATGCCTGCAATCCAAATGCTAAAGAAATTTTAAACTTAAAAGTTAAGCATAGAGAATGTTATGACAATAAAACACAAATACTAACAAAAAGCGGTTGGAAACTATTAAAAAATCTTGTTAAAAATGAAAAAGTAGCAACATTAAATCCAGTAACCAAAGAATTAATATTTCAAAGAATAAAGAGAAAAACTGAGTATAAATACTCTGGAAAAATGGTATGTTTCAAGAACAAAAGAATAAACTTAGTCGTAACTCCAGAACACAACATTTGGGCAAAAAAAATAACCAACCATTCAGATAGCATTTATAAAAACCAGTTCGGATTTAAAAAAGCAATAAACTTGGTTGGACAAGAAAATGTTCAGATAAAAGCTATAAATTATTGGAAAGGGCAAGAAAAAAAATATTTTGTACTGCCAAAAATTAAGAGGAAAAAATATAGCCATATACGCCAAGTAGACAAAATACTAATGGATTTGTGGTTAGAATTTTTAGGTTACTATCTATCTGAGGGAAGTTTTTGTTATGATAAAGGACACTACAATATTTATGTCTCTCAGAGCGTAGAGTCAACAAAATATAAAAAAATTAAAAAGTGTCTTAATAAGATATACACATGGAGATATAACTCTGGGAGCTTTATATTAAGCAACAAACAGCTTTTTGAATATTTAAAGCAATTTGGAAAAGCTAAAGATAAATTTATACCACAAAAACTTTTAGAATTACCTGAAAGGCAATTAAAAATCTTGTTTGACGCACTTATGTGCGGTGATGGAACGTATAGACCAAAACAATATAAATACACTACTGTAAGTAAAAAACTAGCAGATAATGTTCAGGAACTAGGCTTGAAACTAGGATATAGCGTCACAACATCAAAAGAAGTATTGAACAATCCCAATCATAATGACGTATACTATGTAAGATTGAACAAAGGAAGCAAGATAGCTTACATTAGAAAAAATCAAAGTAGCCTAACCAATTATCATGGAAAAGTATATTGCGTTACAGTTCCAAAATATAATATATTGTGTATAAAAAGAGATGAAAAAATTATTTTTAGTGGAAATAGCTTCAGGCCATTTGCACCGGTAATAACTGCAGAAAATGTTCATGAATGGTTTGATATTGATAAAAATGAAGAAAAATTCATGCTATTTGTATATCCTGTAAAAGAAAATAAAAGAAAAATAATTCCTTCTGTAACACATGTTGATGGTTCTGGAAGACTGCAAACAATAACTAAACAACAAAATCCAAGATATTATGAGGTTATTAACGCATTTGAAAAACTAAGCGGTGTTCCAATACTAATTAACACATCATTTAATATTAGAGGAGAACCAATAGTATGCAAGCCAGAACATGCATATCATTGTATGATGGGCACAGGAATAGATTATTTAGTTTTAGGAGATTTTTTAATAAAAAGAGAAGACAATCCCAAGGACATCTGGAACAGTGAAACTATCGCAACAGATTAATTGTAAAAATGCACTTGTATTTTTAATTACATTAATTACATGTCTTGCAATAATTGAAGTTTCAATAAGAACATTCCTTCCGCAAGACACGAATGTATACATGTATGACTCTGATTTTGTTTTTAAGTTTCAGCCAAAGGCTACAATTCACATGAGAAGTCCTGAATATAATGTTAAAACCACTTTTAATACCCATGGTTTTCGCGACAAACATTCTTGTTACGACAAGGCCAAAAATAGTTTTAGAATTCTACTATTAGGAGATTCATTTACTTCTGGTTTAGAAGTTGATTTTGAAAAAATCTGGGGGCAGTTATTAGAACAACAACTCAAAAGCCAAAAATTCCCTGTTGATGTAGTTAATACAGGAGTAAATGGCTGGTCTACTGAACAACAATCATTATTTCTAAAAAGAGACGGAATAAAATACAATCCAGATCTTGTAATATTAGCTTACTATATTGGTAATGACCAAACAGACAACATACTTAGAAATTTATTTTTATTTGATGGAGAAAATCTAACTCTTAATCAAAAAAAAGAGTTTACACAATCACGTTTGCGTTCAGTATATTATTTCTTGTCAAGTTATTCTCATACATTTAATTTTTTCTGGGGCATTTATTCAAAAATAAAAGCTAAATTCACAAATAATAAACCTGTAAAAAGCCTTGATCCTGAATACTTTATTAATACTTATTTAAGCACACCTGAAACAGAAGAATCAAAATATGCTTGGTCTAAAACAAAAGCATTGCTAAAAGAAATAAAGCAATTTCTTGATAATAAAAATATTCCATTACTTCTTGTAGCAATTCCCGACCCCCTGCAAGAAAAAGAACTAAATATTAATTTAAATAGAACGCTTCCTCAAAAAAATCTTGAAAAAATAACCCAAGAACTAGATATTAATTATCTTGATTTACTTCCACATTATGAAAATGAAACAAATACTCATTTTAAAACTGATTTTCACTGGAATGAAAAAGGACATCAAATAGCAACAGAAGCAATTATGAAAAAATTAATAAATGAGAATCTTATCTCAATTAATAATGGCTAGACGATTTTATTTATTAAGAGATTTGTGGGATTTTATGAAAGTTAGAAAAAAATGGTGGTTATTGCCAATAGTCTTGACGCTTCTATTTGTTGGTGTTTTAATAGTGTTTGGCCAAAGCAGCGCTGTATCACCTTTTATATATGCCTTGTTCTGAATAAAAATAAAAAGGTGGACAGCTTACCAGGGTTCCCGCGTAATGCAGTACAATCTGGTACGGAAGAGTGCTTAACTTCTGGGTTCGAATGAGACCAGGTGGAACCACTCCCCTATGACCGTCCAATACCTAGAATAACAAAATTATTTATAAATGTTTTGGCTTTACTCTTGTAGATGTGGACTATAATTAGTTTATTTTTAAGTCTTTTAAAACTTATTTTATCATTTACACTATTTTTACCTGGCTATTTTGCATTAAGATCTTTTTCAAAAGAAGAAAGAATATTTTTTGGAATTCCTTTAGGAATGGCAGTTTTTGCTCTTTTTTTGTATTTAGAAACTGTTATGATTGGTTTGAAACTAAATTTTATTACAATGCTTATTGCGTTTTTGATCAACTGTTTTTTTTGTTTTGTTTTGTCTGAAAATTTAAGAAAAAAACAAATAAATGAAAAAAAAATTAATAGATTTGCTGTTCTCTTGTTTTTATTTATTATTCTTGGCTTATTTGTAAGAATTCATCCATTTAACAAAGGAAATTTTAATAATGATTTTCCAGTTCTTCAAAAAAATTGGGATGTTATGTTTAATCAAATATGGGCAGATGCATTAATTCATACTCGTGATGCTAAGCATTGGCCTTTTTATTTTGCTGCAGGCAATGAAGGAACGTATAATACTCATTTCATGATATTTCTTTTGCTTGTTTCATCAATTAGTTTATTTTCAGGAATACCTGTTTTTCAAGCATACATTTTTTTAGCATCATTTGTTAGTGTTTGGTTAGTTGCTTGTACAGCAATATTAGCAAAAAAGTTTTTTGGAAGTGTCGCAGGAATATTTGTTCTTATATTTGGAATGTTTCCTTTACATTGGAAATGGCATTATTCTTGGATGAATGGATGGGGGCAGGAAATTTTTAATTATGTTCTAGCAATTGTTTTTCTTTTTATAATATACAATTATTTAAAGGATGAGAAGATAAAGATACAATACGTTATTTTTTCTTCAATACTGCTTACAGTTATTATTTTAACTCACCTAATAGAAATTCTGTATTTACTTCCGTTCATTTTATTTGTTTTATTAAAGGTATGGAGAAAAAAAAAAAGTTGGCAAATAATCATTTATTATCTCGCAATAGGATTATTTATATCTCTTCCTTTTATTCTGTATCATTATCCTTTAACTGCACTTTCAACAGGCAAAAATCCTGATAAATTAATAACATTACTTCCTCAAATCATGCCAGATTCTATTGTTCCTTTAGGATTTCTTCCTTGGTATGCATACATATTTGTAATTATTGGAATATATTTAGTTTGGAAAAAAAACAAATTACTATTCATATTCTTTAGCAGCATATTGTTATTTAGCTTTGGAAATTACTTGTTTGGTTTTGATCCTGGAAGAGCAAATAGAATTCTTCTTTCAACAATGCCAATAACTCTTTTTTTAATTGGAAGTAATTTGTCTTTGTTCAAGCGTTGGCAAACAATTATCATTGCTTTATTATTGATATCAACTTTTTTTATTTTACCTCAATCTTATTCAACACTAAAAAAAGAAGTGAATGCTGATAATTATATTGATAGTGAAAAGTGGAGTGCACTATTATGGTTAAGAAATAATACAAAAAAAGATGATGTTTTATATTTTTTTAATGTTGCACTCATTCACAATACTGAAGCATTTTCTCGCAGAATTTCAATAGGAGCAAATGCATTAACAACCCAAACAATGCCAACACTTTCTCAAATTTGCCTAAATAATACAATTCCTGAAAAGTTTAGAGGTGTTCTATACTTAGATCATCCTCCTACAAAAGGCCTTATAACTAAAAGAAGTTTAACTAAATTTTCATTTATTAATCCCTATGAAAAAATATCAAAAACAAAAAACCAATCTTTTGCAGAAATCTCAGAACTTCCAATTTCAACATATGATTATGTAATAACTCAGCATAACTTACATGTAATGCAAGACTGCAATAGATTTTTAATTAATTACTTAATCAATAATCAATCAAGAAAAATAGTTTACAAAAATAACAAGATAACAATATTACATTAAATAATTTTATAAACAATTGAAAGAGTCAATATAAAATGCAAGAAATGCAAAATTTATCAATCATAAGACATTAAATTCGCAGTGTTTAAAAATAAGAAATTTACCAAAGTTAATAGGTACATGAGAATTCTATACATCTCAGGGGAAAAAGTGCCGGGCAATGTTGGCGGTTCAATACATGTATTAGAAGTAGCAAGAAATCTGACTAAATTAGGTCACGAAGTTATTTTACTAACAAACAGAGGTAAAGGGCAAAAATCAAAAGAGATCATTGAAGGAATTACTATTCATAGGACAAATAATTCATATATTGGAATGACCTTTCCAATAACTCACATTAGAAAATTACTTCAAATACAAAAGATCAATGTGATAATAGAAAGATATTCTATTGTAGGTGGGTTTGGCGTGATCTTATCAAAATTATACAGCATACCGCTAATAATAGAAGTAAATGGCCCTCACTTATATGAAGCTAAATATCTTGGCCAAGTTAATAACAAGATCATAGTTTATTTACTCAAGAAGTGGTCTGATTTTCAATTTTCTCAAGCGCGATATATTCTAGCTCCAAAAAAAGAAATAGTTCCAAGAAAATACCAACAAAAATTCAAGCAAATTGAGTGGGGGGTGAATGAAACTCATTTTTCTAAAAACAAAAAAAATATTAAAAAAACAGAATTAATTAAAAGGGAATTAAAAATAAAAGATAGACAATTTGTTTTCTTATTTCATGGAAGTTTTCGTGCTTGGCATGGTGCGAAAGATATTGTTAAAGCTGCCAAATTGTTGGATAAAAATAATGTGGTTTTTATCATGATCTGCAGTGGAAATAATTATGAATTTATTAGAAAAGAAATTAATGAAAATAAATTATCCAACATAATATTGATTAATGATGTAAATTATTTGGATTTACCTGCTTACATTTCAATTGCAGATGTTGGTTTTGCGCCTTTTAATTCGTATAATTATGAACCACTTAGAAAGTTTGGTTTTTATTGGTCGCCTTTAAAGATTTTTGAATATATGTCAATGGAATTGCCTATTTTGACTTCGGATATTAAGCGTCTAAAAAATTTAATCGGGATTAATAATTTCTTTTTTAAAGAAGGAAATATCAAAGATCTAATAAAAAAGATTATACTGATAAGTAAAATTAAAAGAGTTGAATTAGAGAAAATTGGTGTGATTAATAGAAAAAACGTAATTAAAAAATATACTTGGAAGGGGCATGCAAAAAAAATAGAAAAAATTTGCAAAAACTAAAATGAGTGAATTTTACTTTAAAACAATTGAGAGAAAAATACGATATTATTTTCTATTATTACATCACTTTTTAACATATTCCACATATTCTTGGCTGATTAATAAAAACATCCAAAAAGAAAAAATTAAATCAATACTTGTTGTAGAGACTCTATTAATAGGAGATCTTATTGTCGCAACACCAATATTTAAAGTATTGAAGGATAATTTTCCAAAAGCAAAAATTTACGCACTTGTTTTAGAAAAATATTCCGAAGTTCTTGATAATAATCCAAATACAACTGAAGTTGTAAAATTAAAGCAAAAAGTAAGATTATCAAGCTTGAAGGATTTTTTTAAACTGTTCAAATTATTAAAAAAGAAAAAAATCAATATGGGAGTTATACTACATCCCGGCTCAATCTCAATTTCATTTTTGTTATTTTTATTAAGAATAAGATACAGGGTTGGCTGTACACAAGCTGGAATGTTAAATGGAAAAGGATTATTTTTAACACACAAAATTAAACCATATGAAGAACTTATAAATGTAGTTCAGCAAAATCTTAAAGTTTTAACTGAATTTAATATACTGCCAAAAAGTAAAGTCATAACAGAAATTTATACAACTAAATCTGAAGAAGAAAAATTAATCAAGAAATTTAATTTAAGCAAAAAACACACTTATATTGGGGTTAATGCGTGCACAGCTCATCCAAGTCAGCGTTGGGATAAATTTCCTGAATTAATAGAAAGTATTCTTAAAAACGAAAAAAATAAAATAATCTTGACTGGAGAAAGTGCATGTGCATTGTATCTGAATGAAGTATTAGTAAACATTAAAAATAAGAAAAACATAATAAATTTGTGTGGAAAAACTAGCTTAAGAGAATTATTTGGTGTTATTAAGCAAATGAGCCTGTTAATAAGTGTTGATAGTGCAACACCACATATAGCTGCGGCATTAAACGTTCCTACAATAACATTATATGGCCCAGGATTCCCTGAGATTTGGCATCCTTGGAATAAAAAAGCAAAATGGATTATAAAAGATAAAGTTTGCACTAGATGCAGACAACATTTTTGTATTTTGAGTTATTTAAACAAAGAAAGAGAATACGAGTGTATGAAAAGTATACACGTAAACGATGTCAAAAAAGAAAATGAATATACTTTGGCTTGCGCAAACAAGAATTAACCACAATTTATTAAAAATTTTAAATTCTGCCTGTGAAACCGTTGATATTATTGTTCTCGGACATAGCCCTACAATATTTGAATCCACAATAAGTCAGTTAGATGAAAAACATCGACAAAATGTAAAAATTCATTATTTAAAAACAAAACTATATACTTCCCCCTTACACGTGTTCTGGTGCGTTTTTAAAAACAAAAACTACTTTAAATCAACTGATTTAATATTAACTGATTCATTGGGTTTTGGAGGAATTGCCGCTATAATGGCAAAAATTCTAATTAAAAAACCAATGGCGATTAAAGTGGGTATTTTTCCAAAAGAATATTTTTTCTGGGGCAACTTTAATAAAAATAAAATCTTAAATAAAATAAAATGGAATTTAAACAAATTAATAATAAAAACAATACTGTTATTTAGCGACGCGATTATTGCAGATAACAAACTAATTGCAAAATCTTTAAGAAAATACAAAAAAAATATACATGTATATTTTTCAACTCCATATGGAATTAATATGAACAAATTTAAAAAAATAAACAGCACTAAAGAAAAAATAAAATTGAGAAAAAAATATAACATACCTTTAAACAAAAAAGTAGGTTTATTTATTGGAAGGATTTCAGGAGAGAAAGCAGGAGTTTTGCCGCTTATAAAAAGCATCCCTATAATAAATAAAAGTATTGACGATTTCTTCTTATTATTAATCGGGAAAAAAAATAATGATTTATGGCCTACGCGTGAATGTGAAAAATTGATTGAAACAAATAAGTTAAAGAATGTGTCTTTAAGAGATCAAGTTACTTATGATGAAGTCGCAGAAATTATGAAAGCTTGTGATTTGTATATACAGCCTTCTCTTGCAGAAGGGCATGGAATGGCGCCTTTAGAAGCTATGTCTTGTGAAATTCCAGTAATTGCAACAAATTCAGGCGGATTAAAATTAAATGTAAAAGAAGATCAAACTGGATTTGTGATTAAATATCCATTAAATCCTGAAGAATACGCTTCAAAAATAATAAAAGCTTTAAAAATAAAAAAAATAAAAAAAAACAACCTATTAAACAAAGCACATAAATTTGTGGAAAATAATTACGAAGAAAACTTAATTAAAAACAAATTAATTGGAATTTTTAAAGAAATAGCAAAATGAAAATCGCATATATTTTTTGGGGCGCTAAACCGCATCCGCGAAGAGAGTTGTGTGCTAAAGAAATTAACGCAGACTTTTTTAAAATTCCATTAATGAAATTCCATCCTTTTTCTTCTTTAGCGTATTCTTTTGTTATATCTTTAAAACTATTATTTAAAAACAAATACGATGTTGTTTTAGTAGATTCTGGCGTTGCATTGCAATCTTCTTTCTTTGTGAAGTTATTTTCTAGAAAAACTAAAGTAATCTTTTATGTTTTAGAACCGTTCTTTTATAATATCAATAAAATTAATCCTCTAATCCGAATGTATTATTCTTTATTGATAAAAAATGTTGACGGTTATTTAACAGTTTCTGAAATGATTAAAAAAGAAATAAAGTTCTATGATAATAAACCAATAAAAATTACCATGCCATTTATTTGGCGAAATTTTGATGAGTTCTTGAAAATAAAGCCAAACAGAAATGAAAATTTTATATACATAAAAAATCTTAGAAAAGAAACAAATCATCAACTACTAATAGATGTATTTACTGAGTTTTTAAAAAAACATCCCGGCTCACATCTTTTTATAATTGGCAAAGGAACAAAAGAAAATATATCAACATCTAACAAAAACATCCATGTTTTAGGCCAAGTCGATCCCGCAGAGTATCTTAGAAAAGCAAGATTTTACATTCATCCAGCATTCTTCGATCCCGGTCCTATTTCCTTACTGGAAGCTATGCTAGCAGGTTTAGTTCCTCTTGTAACTACTGGTGTTGGGAATCATAAAATTGTAGAAGAAATAGACAATAAATTAGTTATAAATAAAATAAACAAAGAAACTGTTCTAGAATTAATGAAATATTTAATAAATTTAGATCAACAAAAATTCAAAAACTATTCTGAAAAAGCAAGAAGAATCGCTAAAAGATTCAGCAAAGAGAAAGGGGTTGATGACTTTAAAAATAAATTTATTTCACTTTTTGACATACTGCAATAAGTCCATAACATTCATTTGGATTTCCTAAAGCAACATACTTTTTATGATAATTACTAATAAAATTAAAAATTTTCTGCCTCGTTTTTTTGCCAGAAAGTAAATATAATACTGTTCCGAGTTTCAACATACTCCTAAAAATAATTTGTTGATAATTTGATTTGGAAAAGCCTAATATTTCAGTTATTTCAAAAAATGGCCGGATAGTTTCTTTTAAACTTTCTTTCGTAAAATGTTGATAGTGCTGAGGATAATCTCTAAGCAATTGTTTTTGTGAAGGAACAGTTATTATTAATTTTCCATATTCATTTAATATATTATATAAATTTTTGAGAATCATTTTTACATCTTCAGGAAGTAAATGTTCTATACATTCGATTGAAACTATATAATCACACTTGTGATGAATCTTTAAATGCTTTAAATCTTGTATAAAAAAATTAATGTTTTTATTAAAAATTTTAGCAAAATTTATCGCAGTTTCTGAAAAATCAACCCCTATAATTTTAACATTTTCATCTTTAATAGCATAACAAAATCTACCATCTCCACATCCCGCATCAAGAACTAGCTGACCTTTAAAAGGTTTAATTAAATCTTTAACCACTTCCATTCTATTTAAATACTCTATACTGAAAATACGAGAATAATTCTCTAGACCGACATCTACATAATGATATGGAAAAAGAAATTTTTTTTCTTGTATTCTTTGGTGTTCAGTGAAATTCATTTCTCAATTAACTTCCTTACAAGTGTTAAAGCGTAATGTTTATAAATTTTGCAGTTAGTCCATAGTAGTTGACAAAAATAACAGAGTGATTAAAAAAATGAATGAGATGAGTGGAGTTTTAGTTGATATGAAACCACATGATGAAAATAATTGTATTATGGTTTTTGAATGTGATCAATTACTTGTAGCAGATGCAAATATCGGATTAAAAGTTCCGCTTGTTTTTGCAGCAAAAATACTTAATTTAGATAAACCAGACGTTGAAAATTATGATAAAAAAATAAAAGCTGGTTTAAACTTTAGAGAAACAAAAGAATTTATTAATGATAATCCTTCTCAAAAATTAACCGCATCGATAAAAATAGAAATGAAGCTGTTACCCCAAATGTTGTGACAATATTAGATTGATGCGTAAAAAGCGTTTAAGTTTCGTACCTGGTAATGATCCCTAATTTCTTTCCTAAATAGTATTCAAATGGAAAATCAAAATAATTAAGCAGCATTCTTAATCTTGAAGTCCAATAAATAAGAAAAAAAGAAATCTTTAATTTTAAAGGATACGGTGCTGTGATTTTTTCAATAAACCCTTTAAAATTATATCTTCCAGCACCCACATAAAATTGTAAAGCAGCAAACATTTTTGGTTTTTTAACCCAAGGATAATCTTCAATAGTGTATCTTGTTTCTTGTGTAAAATATAATTCCCATTCCTCAAGAGTGTTTGGCTCTTCCCATTTATACTTTTTAACAACTGTTTCGTATAATTCACCGCCAGGATATGGGCGAAAAACTTGAGGTCCGTTTACGTTTATGTAAGGGTGAGCAATCTTCTTACCATTATACGATACCATAAATCCAGGATACAGTCGTGTTATTTCTTTTATAAAATTAACTGTTTCCATAACCTCTTCCATTGATTCTTCGGGCAATGCAGTCATAAATGAAAAACTGCCACCAATACCATACTTTTTTAACATGTTCACTGCAAGTATAACATCATCTTTAGTTATGTCTTTTTTTAATTTTTTTAAAACCGTTTCAGAACCTGACTCGATCCCAAAGCAAAAATGATATACGCCGCACTTTTTCATTTTTTCTAAGAGTCTTTCATGAACAATTCCTTTTCTAAAATAATCTGCTCTGCAAGTAAATCTAAAATCGCGTTTTATGCCTTTTTCAATTAACAAATCAAAAATTTTTTCAGCTCTAGCGCTATTTACGAAAAAGTTTTCATCTCTAAAATAAATTTGTTGGGTGTCATAATTATTAATTAAATGTTCTATTTGTTGAACAACTCGTTCAGGACTCATGGGTCTATATTTTAAATCTTTTGTTACTACATTTATACAAAACGTACACCTATGCGGACATCCCCTGCTTGTGTTAATATTCATAGATTTTTTTTCAAGTACCTTTGGATTAAGAAGCTCATAATGTATCAAAGGTAATTTATTCATATCAAAAAATTCAGCTCTTGGAGTTATAACTACTTCACCAGACTTATTCTTATACGCGATATTTTTAATTGACGGATTTAAAGGAAGATTGTTTCCAAAGTAATAAATTAAGTCCATCATTGCCATTTCTCCTTCTAATTGTATAACAACATCAATTAATGGATGGATCGCTGTTTTTTGAGTATACAATTTGCAATGAACCCCACCCCATACAATTTTTGCTTGTGGTGCTAATTGTCTTATAAGCCTAGAAATTTTTATAGCTTCAGGAACTTGAGCACTCATTACAGATAGACCAACAATAAGAACATCATCAGTTAATTCTTTTTTTAATAAATCCAAATATGTTTCTTCCATTAAACAATCAATAAGACGTATTTTATGCGGCGTATTTTCAAAAAGATAAGAACTGATTGCCATCAATCCTAAAGGTGTATTATTATATGCACCTCCAGGAGATAAGCTAGCTGGAACTGGATTAATAAGTAATATTTTCTTAGTGTTTTGTTTGCTTATAGCTTCTATAATTGCGCCTTCATCAGACGCCATAGTAATCTCTGGCATTGGTTTCTCTGATTGTAGCATTTCAGACGATAATATTATTTGTTCAGCCATCTTTCCAAATGTTATATGTTTATGATTTTTAAAAATGTTTCTACATTTTAAAACTTTATGAAAAAAGAACAATAATTTATAAATAATATTGTCCTTGGCACTAAAATGAAGTTATCAATAATAATTCCCGCATATAATGAAGAAAATACCATAAAAAAAATAATTCAAGACAGTCAACAGGCCTTATTACAAGTTATGCAAGAAAGTGATTTTGAAATAATTGTTATGAACGATTGTTCAAAAGATAATACCTTAAAATATTGTGAAGAGATGCAAAAGAAATTGAAAAATTTAAGAATATTCTCTAATCACATCAATTTCGGGAAGACTCTGAATCTTATGAGGGGATTTGATTTATCTCACGGTGAATATGTTGGTTTTATTGATGCTGATTACCAATACGATCCAAAAGACTTACCAAACTTGTTTAAAAAAGTACAAGAAGGATATGATGTTGTTTGTGGATATAGAAAATTAAGAAAAGATTCAATGTATAGAAAATTTATGAGTTGGGGGTTTAATACATTTAATAGAGTTTTTTTCGGAATTAAAGTTTCAGATGTTAATTGTGGTTTAAAAATAATCAAAAAAACCTCCTTGCCTAAATTAAACATAAAATATCTTAGAGCAAAATGGTTTATTGATACTGAGTTTCTCGTAAGAGCTTATGAAAAAAATTTTAAAATAACTGAATTGCCTATAAATCATTATAATAGACGAGAAGGTAATTCAAAAGTCAGCGGTTTAAAGCTTATGCTTGAAACATTATTGTATGGACTTTTATTAAAATCAGAAATTATTATAAGAAAAGTTCGTCATCTTTTTAAATAAATACTATATTATCTAACTATGAAAAAAATCCTAGTCACAGGTGGAACTGGTTTAATAGGTAAAAAAGTTGTTGAACTACTCAGTAAAAAAAATAAAGTTTTTGTTATTACAAGAACGCAAACAAGTGTAAACAAAAATGGCATAATGTACATAAATGCAGATTTATCAAATGCAGAAGCGATCAAACTAGCTGTTTCTGGGAAAGATATTATTGTTCATATTGGCGGAGTTATAAAAGATTCAAGAAAAAATATCTTTAGAACAAACATCGAAGGAACAAAAAATATAGTGAATGCATGTATAAAAAACAATGTTAAAAGGATTGTATTTATCAGTAGTGATGCTGTATTTCAAGGCCATAAAAATATCTATTCTGAAAGTAAAAGAATTGGTGAACTAGAAATAAAAAAAATTAAAGACAATTGTATTTTAAGATCCACAATTGTTTATGGAAAAGAAAATAAAACAAATCTAGGCAAAGTTATAGAATTAATAAAAAATTATCCAGCTATAACTATACCTGGAAAAGGAAACAACAAAATTCAGCCAATACACGTTAATGATGTAGCGAAATATATTTCAATTGCTGTAGAAAAAAACATTCAAGGAACATATATTCTTGCAGGCGGTGAGGTTATTACTTTCAATGAATTTATAGATGAAGTGTGTAAGTTTCTTGGAATTAAAAGATTAAAAATACATATACCTATTTTTTTAGTTTTACCATTGGCAAAGTTGTTAGAAATAATTTCGCCTCAATTTGGTATTAATGTATCTCAAATAAAAAATCTTAATTTAGATAAAGTTTATGATATTTTAAAAACAATTAAAGTGTTTAAACATAAACCTATTAATATAAAGGATGGCTTGAAATTGACTTTATCTTAATAAATGCTTAATGTTATTTAAGAAACTGTAATGAAGATTTAGGTGACTTATGAGTTGTTTGTTCTTGCAGAGCGATTTGGTTTGAATTTTTTTCTCTTATGATTTCCACGCCAGTTTTCAAAAGAAGACTTGCTTTAGACAACAATTTACCTCTTCTTAGTTCTTTGAATAAATAAGAAGGCCTATAATAAAATCGTTTAAATGCATTGGAACTTTGTTCTTCAAGATATTCTGGTGATAATTTGTCGTTTATTTGCATAACAGATGAATATCCCCCGAGTTTATCATAGTTTTCTTCAATAATCCATTTTTTTTCTTTTGCTTGTTTATACAATTTTGTTCCAGGATACGGTGTTGCAATCTTATACTCTGCATGACTTGGATTTAAATTAATGCTGAAATCAATTGTTTTTTGAATTGTTTCTCTTGTAGACCCAGGAAGGCCTAGAATAAAGAAACAAGTTGTCCTTATTCCTGCTTTTTCAGCATAATTAACTGTTTTTTCTATTATTTCTGTTTTCACAGGTATTCTAACCTGTCTCAAGACTTCTACATTAATATCTTCAACACCCATGTTTATTGCAGTGCATCCTGCTTGCTTAAGTTTATCAATAAGTTCTTCACTAAGTAGCTCAGGTCTTGTTTCTAAAGCAAAACTAAGATCAATACCCCTTTCAATTAACCCATTACAAATATCCGATGTTCTTTTTTTATCTAAAGTAAAAAGAGGGTCCCTAAAAAACACACCTTTAAATCCATATTTTTCATAATCTAAAGCAAGTTCTTCAACAACATTCTCAGCAGATCTAGTGCGCCACTTTAATCCTTGATTTTCAGTATAAGAACAATAATGACAACCATAAGGACACCCTCTTGTTGATAATAATGTTGCAACTGGGGCTTTCAAAATAAGTGGATAATATTTATATTTTGTATATGGAAAGAGTTCCCATTTAGGAAACGGAACCTTATCAAGTTCAAGGGCTTGCAAAAAAGGTGCAGACACATTTGTTACTGTTTTACCATCTTTAACATAAGATATTCCTTTTATTTCTTTAAGATCTTTATTTGCGCAAATGTCTAATAAACAATTTTCTACTTCTCCACTAATACAAATATCAATTGGTTGTGTTATATGCTGAGGCAAATACGGTAATGTATCTCCAACTGTAATTATTTTACAATCAGGAAGCATTAGTTTAATACCTCCTGCTATTACATTTTTCTCAAAATTAAGACCTGAAGAAGAAACTGGCATAACAACAAAATCAGGACTGAATAAAGAAATCTCTCTAAGAGTCAACTCAACATTTTTTCCTTCATTAATTGCGTCAATAACTTTAACATTGTGTTCTTCACTTGCAATGGTTGCTGCATAAACTAATTGAGTTACAGGAATCCTAATAAAATGGCTTTTGAAATCACTTAAAAGTTTAGCAAAGAAATCTTTACCAAAGTTAATGTGCTGGCCCATCCCCCCCATCTGATCACGATTAATGTAGTTATTATCTAATGCCGGAGGATTCAGAACTAAAATGTTCATAGCTTTCTCAAATGCCATGTTATTATTTAAAACTTATTATTTATTTCGTTTTCTAATTCGGTTGAGCATAACTTTTAAATAGTAAAAATCTTAGTCTTTTTTCGTGAAAAAAATAAATTTTACTTTCTTGTTATTCTTAATTTTTTTAGCGTTAAGAATACCTAATATTTTTACTTTATTAACTAACGAAGAAGCAAATTATTTTGTAACACTTACACAAGATAGCAATATTTATGGATTTCCACACCCTCCAATGGCATTTTGGTCGTTTAAAATATTGGGACAATTATTTGGAGATTATTTATTTGTTTATAGGCTTGCTCCATTTATATATTCTGCACTTACATTTTGGCTAGTTTATTACCTAAGTAAACGTTTTTTTAATCAAAGAACAGCTCTTATTTCTGTTTTAATTTTAACTGTAAGTTTTGGCCAAATGCAATCTTCACACATGCTTGATACTGATAGCATTATTCTTGCATTTTATTCTTTACTTACTATTTTTGCATTGTACTTTTTTCTTGAAAAAAACTCATTGACATCAAAAATATTTTTAGGGATAAGTCTTGGTACTGCACTACTTACTAAAATCAGTGCGATTCTTTTATTCGGTGTAATTGGATTAACTCTTCTATTAAATGTTAATGAAAAATACAAAAAAAGAGTCAGTCCTATAATAAAAGATTGTTTTATAATCGCTCTTTTTTCCAGCATCACTTTTTCGGTTTTTCCAATACATGATTTTCTTGTATACAATGGAATGAATGTATACTCAACTATATTGCGCATGTTATCTTCAGCAGCTACGTCTTATGGGGACAGCACACATATTTTTATTTTAAATCGTGTATATAGGCTAGGCCAATTTGTAGTTTATTCATCGCCCCCATTACTCATGTTTTCCCTACTCTGGTTTTTAAGATTCCTGAAAATTTTTTACAAGTTTAGAACTGGTTGTGATCGGTTTTCTTTTGAGAAACAAG
Source organism: Candidatus Woesearchaeota archaeon (assembly GCA_016188265.1). Lineage (GTDB taxonomy): Archaea > Nanobdellota > Nanobdellia > Woesearchaeales > ARS49 > JACPID01. The sequence continues at coordinate 17,448 of JACPID010000007.1, forward strand.
TGCTCAATCCAATATCAGTGCATGTATTGATGCAGGTTGTATTTTTTGGTATTTTTTTCTCCCCACTGCAGGATATTTCCAGATATCTTCTGGCAATTATTCCCATGTTATGTATTCTTGCAGGAAATTACTTGAGCGAATATATATTTAATAAAAAAAAACTAATAATAACAACATTAATTGCCCTAGTATTTTTTAATATGTTTATATTATCTGGATTTGAAATTAAGAAAATGTTTTCATTTAATGAACCTCAAAAATTTATTGGAAGTATTCAAAATTTTGATTATGATTTTTATATTCCAACATGGGGTGCGGCAGGGCCTAAATTTTTGTTTCTCGATTTTAAAGTAATTATGTTCTCAGTAATTGCGACTATTTTGTTATTTTTAATTATTCTAATTATTAAGGATAGTTTAAGTTATTTTGTATGGATTGCATTGGCTTTACTAATATCATATAATCTTTTTTTTGGATTAGAAAATACTTTTTATTTAACTTCTCCTAATATTGATAAAATAAAAGAGAGAGTTATTGACTATGCTATTAAAAATGATTTAAAAGAACCAATTGCATTAAGCCATCCTGAACTCGGAGTATATTTATATGAAAAGTATAATGAAACATTCCCGTATGTTAAAGATAGTTTGCTAAAAACAAAAAACAGGGAACATTTAAAAAATGCTTTTTTAATAAAAAAGAATGCTGAGTTTTTTGATGAGTTAATACGCATATTTAAGCATATACATCTAATAAGATTTGATACTAACTGGAAAACAAAAGAAAACATTGAATTTGTTAGAAATAATATTATTAATACACATAGCACAATCATCTATATAGACATCCCTTATGGAGATAAAAATGGAGATCTTTGGAAATTAATAATTCAAAATTGCAAAGTAATAAAAGAATTCCAAGACAAAAAGTATAAGATGGCATATATCTTTGAGTGTTAATATGAGTGATGATGTAACTGGCAGGGCTGAACTAGCATTAAATTGGATTCCGAATATGTGCGGAAATTTATTAGATTGTGGTTGTTCTACGGGTAAATATGTGGCTTCTTTTGCTAAAAAAGTTGAAAGCGCATATGGTATTGATCCAAATGAAGAATTTATAAAAAAAGCAAGAACGAAGTATAACAACATATGTTTTAAAGTTGCATACTTAGAAAATTTACCTTTTAAAAGCGATTTTTTTAACACTATCACTGCATTAGAAGTAATTGAACATGTTCAAGATGATAAAAAAGCAGTTGATGAAATATACAGAGTTCTTAAAAAAGGAGGTACTTTGATCTTAACTACACCTAATAAAGGATTGTTTAGCTTTTTAGATCAAGACAATTATGTTCATCTTACGGTAAAATATGCTCCTTTCTTGTATAAAGTAGCTTATTTTATTAAAAAAAGAAAGTGGCTGAAAGAGTTGAAACTAAATCCAGGATATGAAAATAAGCATCGCCATTATAGTCTTAAAGATTTAAAAAAATTATTAGACAATAAATTTGAAATAAAACAGGTGTTTAGATCTGGATTAATACTAGCCCCATTATCAGCCAATCTCAAACTATTTATTACAACGTTATTTGGAGATAAAGTTTATTCAAAGTACTTGGAGAAATATGTTAATTATATAATATCAAAAGAATACTGTTTATACTTTGGAAGTTTGTCTTATTATATTGCAATTAAAGCTATTAAGTTTTAATATGTCAAAAACTACTTTAACGTACACTATTGACTTTAGTTTGTAGAAAGGAGGGGTAGTTTTTGATCATGATCAAGAACTATGGACAATAATAATACATGCTATAGGCTTAAGTCCATAGTTCTTGACACTTAGTAAATATTCACAGAGTTTAAAAAGTAATTAAACAAAATACTATGAGGTTTATTGCTATGATTATTACCCTGCATTATCACATAATAATTAGAGATAAATTAACTAGTTTTCTTAAAAATCATGAAGAACTTATAGGCCTTGATTTACTTTATTTTATTAAAAATGGTTTTTATTTACTCGTTACACATTTTTCTATAATGTCTCTTGGTTTTATTGTTTTTTTATTTATGGCACGAATTTGGGACAAAGTTACATTTGGTAAATGGCAACTTGTTTTTTCTGTTGTTAATACTCTTTTATTCTTTTCACTTACAGGAATGAATAATTCAATTGCTAGATCAATTGTTTTAAATAAAGAACGAAGTTTTATTGATTGTGTTAGAACAAGACTTAAATGGAGCTTGTTGGGTTCAGCAGGATTATTGCTAACTGCGGGATATTTTTACTTCAAAGGAGATTATTTGTTAGCATATTCATTTCTTTCATTATGTTTTATCTTTCCTTTTTATTCATCTTTTGATTCAGTATTCTTTTTTTATGAAGCTAAAAAGAAATTCTTTCAAAGTAGTATTTTAAGAATATCTCTTAAAACAATAATTGCTTTGATCTTATTATTGTTACTTTTTTTCTATAATAGTTTTATTTTAATAACTGTTGTCAATTTTTTAATTCCAGCACTCTTTTGTTTAATTGTTTATTCTCAAATAAAATCTCAATTAAATAAAGAAAAAGATGAAAATTCTGTTAATTTTGGTAAAAAATTAAGTTTTATCAATGTTGTTTCTACGATAACCGCTTATGCTGATAAAATAATTTTAGCATTTTTTCTTGGAGTTGAACAATTAGCAATATACTCAATTGCTTTAACATTTCCAGATCTATTTAATGGATTTATCAAGCAATTACATTCATTAGTATTTCCAAAATTAACTAAAATAACTAAAAAAGAATTATTATCAAAAATTTTTGAAAAATGGTACATAACGTTATTAGTTCCTTTATTAATCACTTTTTTTTCAATATTTTTATCATATTTAATACCTCTAATTTATGGAAGTAAGTATATAGATTCAATTAATTTGTCGATCTTAATGTCAGCATCATTGATCGTATTATTCATAAATCCCGTGGTGACTAATTTTTTGATAATAAACAAACTATCTCAAATAATTTTTAAAACTCAACTCATTTCATCTTTGATTAGACTGGCATTGCTACTTTTCTTCTCAAAAACATTAGGCGTTTTCGGAGTTGCACTAGTTTATACAATTCACAACTCAGTCATAACTTTATTAAATATCTTGTTTATATCAAAAATGAGATGAAAATACTAGGGGTTTGCTATACTGCCAATATATCTAGACTAGATGTACTTCCTGTAGAAATGGATATTTTCTGTATAAAGAAAAAACTAGATGGTATCCCATTATACAAACACTATTCAAAGACAAAATTCTTTCATACTTTTAAAAATATTAAATTAAATGTTTTTACAAAATTATTGCACGGATTGAATGTAACTTTTAATATGTTAAAGCTAGTAAAACAGTATGATTATTTTATATTTGTAACACCGCCTTATTTTCATTTTTTATCTAACTTGATAATAACTTTTCTTGGAAAAAGATCAATAGCACTAGTTGCTGATGCATATTATCATATAACAAAAGACAAATCATTTGACACTTATTGGTTATACGCCTTAAGAAAAGTATTCTCCCCATTATATTTATTACAGGAATATGTTGCAGTAAAATATTCTTCAGCAGTTTTTACAAATTCTTTTTTTGTATATAATACTCACAAACGCTGGAATGCAAATACGTATTATACTCCGAATGGGGCGGATGTTAAAACAATTAATAAAACAAAATCAAAAAAGTATGTTGACACCGATTATATAATTTATATAGGTTCATTTTCACCGTTCAGAGGACTTGATATTTTAATTGAGGCATTTAAAATACTCAAGACGTATTATAAAAAACCATTAAAATTAGTTATAATTGGAAAATATGAGCCATATAAAAATTCATTAAAAAAGTTAATTAGCGAAGAAAAAGATATTATGCTTGAAAGTTATGTTAAAATACCTGAATTGTACTCTTATGTTAAATCAGCAAAGATTGGAATAATACCAAATCATGATACTATTACTTCTAGAACCATATCTTCAAATAAAGGATTTATTTATATTGGCGCTGAAGTTCCACAAATAGTAACTGATTCTGGAGATCATAGTTATTGGACTAAAAAATTAAAAACAGGATTAGTTGTTTCTCCAAATCCAGAAGATATGGCAAAAGCAATGTTTAGTTTATTAATAAATACTCAATTATATAATAATTTACGTAAAAATTGTAAGCTAAATAAACATCTCGTAGATTATCTAGAAGTTAAAAAACCTTTGATAAACTATCTTAAAAAAATAACAAAATGAACATAAAAAAAACAGTTTTATTAGAGATATCAATTATTTTTTTAGTGCTAATTCTACTTTTTAACACATTCGGAAATTTATGGGATAAAAGAATAAAGCATGAATTTCCTTACGGATATCTTGCAACAGATACATACCAACACCAAACAAGAGCTCAATGGATAAAGGAAGCAGGAAATTACCGGTATGAAGGAGAGCATTACTCTGGAAATTATACAGATGTTATTGGTTTTTATCCACCAATTATTCATCATGTATCAATAATATTATCTAATGCAACAAATCTAGAAGTTTATGATACTATATACTTCTTTGTTATACTTTCCATGTTATTTGGAGTTTTATTAATATATTTTATAGCACGGGAATTTAATGTTTATCTTGCAATTTTATCAATACCTTTAGTATTATTTATATTTGTTATAAAAGGTTCTTGGGTTGGGTTTTTATGGGGACATTGGCCTGCAGTACTTGGAGATTTTTTTCTACTTAGTTTTTGTTTCATGCTAAGTAAAATAAAAATAAAAAAGTCATACATTCCGCTTGCAATAACATTATCCGGAACTGCATTAAGTCATACCGCTTCAACAATATTTGCAGGGTTTATACTTATTTTTTATTGCGCAATGAAATTCTGGAAAAAAGAGCTTAATAAAGAAACAATAATTACACTAGTTAAAAGTATTATTTTATTTTTAATAATAAGCGGTTATTTCCTTTTCCTATTTCAAGGAACATGGATGCATGCCCAACCATATAAATTTCGCATAACTACTCAATTTGACATGGGTGGTGGTTTTGTCAGATTAATTGATTTTCAAGCAGTTTATTACATAATTTTGCCAGGACTAGCAATCTCAACTTTTTTTATTAAAAAAAATAACAATTTTCCTTTTTTTATCACATTATCTTTTTTTATCTTAGGTTTAACTAATTATATTGGTTTTGGATCTAGGGCTTTTAATCTCCGCTTTTACTGGCCTATTTCACTAGCAATATCTCTGGGCATTGTTGGCTATCTTGTATTGAATTTATTTCCTAAAAAAATCAGATTTTTATTTGCTATTATACTATCACTATCTTCAATATTTTTTATTTACAATAATTACTATTCTACATTTGGTGATGGCAGAGCATTTATGAGTCAAGAATTGTGGGATATGTATGATTGGATAAAAAATAATCTTCCTGAAAATGCTAATATATTTTATTTTTATGGAGATTCATATGATCAATTCGCCCACGTAGGTAATACAAATCGTCTTGCTACAAGAATTGAGTTTAAAGATTATTTTAATATGATAGCATCAAATAGAACTATAGCAAGAAATGTTAAAGCGTGGTTGTTTAATGAACATGGAGCAGGTTTACCTTATAAAAAAAGTTTATTGCAATTTGGTTATCGTGATGAAGAAGATAAAAGAACACAAGGCCCATTAGATTATGACTTGTGTGAATTTAAGTATTTCGTAATAGATAAACTATCTAGAATCCCTGAGGCTATGGCTATTAATCAAATTACATTAAATAAAATTATCAATACTAAAAATTTTGAGAAAATTTATGAGAATAAACTATCTGTAATACTAAAAAATAATAAACAAGGTGGTGAGTGTATTGAAGTTTGATATTGAGTTTATAACAAAAGAAATTAAAATGCTTGTGTTATCCATATTATTAGTTTTTACTTTGCTAAAGCTTGCATTCTCAAGTGAAGATTCATTTGTATTAATAAAATTAATCACATCACTAGTGATAGTATTTTTTCTACCATATTATTTAATATCTATCTATTGGAGAGATGAGTTAAACTTTGCAATACGTGCAGTAATAAGTTTAGTAATCGGGTTTATAGTAAACGGCATACTAGGATATTATCTAGGATTGTTAGGACTATCAGTTAATTATAACTATGTTATAATCGCAATAATTTTCTACATGATTGGAGGATATATTTCATACAAATACTTGCAAAATGAATAAAAAAATGCTTAACTATTTAGTTTGTATTTATTGTAAAAAAAAATTAAAACTCACAATTATTAAGTCAAATGGCTCTGAAATAATAACTGGAAAACTTAATTGTTATTGCGGGAGAGAATATTCAATACTAGAAGGAATTCCCAGGATATTACCTGAATATATTGATAATGTTAAATTAAAAACAACTAAAGCTTTTGCATATGAATGGAAAAATTTTTCAAAATTTTATTCAGAATATGAACATCAATTTTTAGATTGGATATTTCCTGTTAAAAAAGAATTTTTTAAAAATAAATTAGTTTTAGATGCTGGTTGTGGCACTGGCAGACATTCATTTCTTTCTTCTAAGTATGGTGCAGAAGTTATTGCAGTTGATTTAGGTGATTCTGTGGAAGTGGCATACAAGAACACTAAAGATATAAAAACAGTGAATGTTATCCGAGCAGATATATACAATCTTCCTTTTAAAAATAATACTTTTGATTATATTTATTCTATAGGTGTTTTACACCACTTACCTAATCCAAAAGAAGGATTTAAAGAACTTGTTAAAAAACTAAAAAAAAATGGAGCAATATCTGCATGGGTTTATGGTGCAGAAAATAATTTAACCTTAAAAATAATAAACCCTTTTAGAAAGTATTTATTTTCAAGATTTCCTCTTGCTATAAATAAAATAATTGCATGTTCTATCTTGATTTTTATACTTCCATTTATTAAACTTTACAGCATAATAGATAAAACAGAGCTGAAAAGCCAATTCATAAAAATATTTCCACAGTATCATCTTTTTGTTTATTTTTCAAAGCTAAATCTTACTATAGTTCATTCAATAATTTTTGACCAACTTTTAGCTCCGATAGCGTTTTATTTCAAAAAAAATGAATTTGAGAAATGGTTTAAAGATGCAAATCTCAGAAATATTAAAATAACTCATAGAAATAAAAATAGTTGGAGGGGTTTTGGAATTAAATGAAATTAAATAAAGAAATTATTGTCATAACATTATTGATAATTTTTGCTTTTTTAGGATTAGTTCTAAGAAACTTCCCATTTAGCCAGGGAAATTTTGATAAAATGATGCCTCCTGTAATTACATCATATGATTTATTTGCAAATATAGACTATGCGTCCTGGATTTATGAATCAGAAGATGCAAGATATTATAATCCTTCACGCATTTTTGGTATTGAAAATTCTCTGGTACAGCAGCCAATATTTTTTCATCTATATATAGCAACTTTTGGCAAAATAGCAAACCTCCATCCGTTTCAAGCAACAAGTTTTATCACTAGTATATTATCTATCCTTATAATACTTGTATTCTTTATAATAGTTAAAAGGTATTTTAACACAACACTAGCATTAATCACAGCATCTTTTGCATTGATTCCTCATGCATCACTTTGGTTTTTTCAAATGAACGTTGGATTTTTATATGATTATTATGCATTCCTATTTGTTCCAACAATACTTTTTTTCATTTTGTTCTCTATTGATCAAGAATATTCTAACAAAGAAATAACACTTCTAGGAATCATAATCGGTGCATTAATCAGTAGTCAATGGTTGTCGCATTTTGTAGAATTATTTGCATTTATTCCGTTTTTTTTATTAATAATCTTGTACTTATTGTTGAAAAAAAAGCTTACAAAAAAATTCAAATGGAGTTTTTTAAGCTTCACAATAACATTCCTGCCATTTTTAGTTTATTTCTATTCATTAACTAGAAAAGCTCATCTTGGAAGTGGATTTTTAGGAAGTATAAAAGACAGCATACATCTAGGAAAGCAATTAAATTGGCCAAGTTATTTTCCACACTTAAACCTTTCAAACATATTATTATTATTTTTGTTGATTGGGTCAATATTTTTAATAATTTTTTTAATCAACAAAAAAACTACAACACATAAGAAGATATTTATTTTATTTATAATATATTTACTAGTCTTTGGCTATTCATATCTAATCGGAATAAATGAGTTTAGAACAATAAGGCAATTATTTAACGGGTATTTTCTAATATTCTTTATATTTTGTACAGGAATTTATTATTCAATAACGACCTTATTTAAGTGGATTGATAATAAAATTTTAACTGTAGGGCTAATTTTACTAAGTATATTCCCTTTATTTGCTAATTTTAGCGGGGTCTATTCTGAACTTCAGCAGATGGATCAAAATTCTTTTGTTAACGAAAATAAATGGATTGCTTTGCAATGGATTAAAGATAACATAAATAAATCAGATTTTGTTTTTTATCTAAATGGGTATTTTCATGAAGTTGAAATGCTGGCAGGCAAGCCATACTATGAAGGATTGCATCTTCCTACAATAGAATATGGACAAAAAAATATTATTAGTTTATGTCAAGGAGAATACCCCGATAATTATTATGGTTGGTGGGGTGCAGCTGAGTATCATCCAGAATTAGGGGGATATATCAAATCTAGAAAAGGTTTGTTTAATTTTGAAATGATTATGCCTTTACAAAATGTTGATCCTTTATTAAATTACACTTTCACAAAAGATAAAAAATCACCAGATTATGTTCCATTGAAGTTTTTTGATTACATTGTTTTACAGTATAGAAACACAGAATATAATTCGTGTATGAACTTTTTTATTAATGAAAGTTTAAGACGTGGAGATAAATTAGTTTGGAGTAATCCTGAAATTGCAATAATAAAAATAAATAAAACCCTTGAACTATGAACCTAACTAAAATTATTACAAAAGAAGAATTCAACCCATTACTATACTCGGCTATTGTACTTTTTATAGTCAGTATTTTAGGAATATTATTAACTCAAACAAGCTCAAAAACTATATTTTATTTAATTTTTGCAATTTTCTTTTATTTGATCACTCCAGGATATTTTATTTTACTTAACTTTAAAAATCTTGACAGTCTAGAAAGGATTGTGCTTGGAATGGTAATTAGCTCTGCAATTATTCCATTAATATTATATAGTATTAATATTTTTGGAATTAAAATATCTAGAATAAATGTATTTATTACAATATTGTTGGTAATAATTATTGCATTAATAATTAAGAATTACAGGTGCAAAAACAAATGTTAAGTGATCGCTCATTATTTGCATTTAATTTTATTCCAGAGAATACGCAAAAGTTGCTGGATTTAGGATGTGGTAATGGTTCAACTGCCAATGAATATTTTGCTAAAGCAAAAGAAGTTTATGGACTTGAAATTAAAGAATCTGCGGTAAGTGAAGGAAAGCGCCTGAATCCTGAGATTAAATTTTTTCTCACTAGTGATGGAACATTTCCTTTTAAAGATAAATTTTTCGACGTCATAGTAATGACAGATGTTTTTGAACATGTAATAAACGAAAAACTGGTAATAGAAGAAGTCCGCAGAACACTCAAAACAAAAGGATGTCTAATTTTATCAGTTCCTCACAAAGGTTTGCTTGGATGGCTTGATCCTTTTAATTTAAAATTCCAATTTCCAAGATTATACAAATGGTGGAAAGGACAAAAGTTCAATCCTGATATTTATAAAATAGATGACTGGCACAGGCATTATTCTTTGGAAGATCTTAAAAAATTTTTAGAAGCAGAATTTGAAATTGAAACAGTGCATAGAGGTGGATTAATTATTTATCCACTAACTTGGCTTTTTAATGATATGCTTCTTCACAAATTTCCAATACTTAGGAAAATATTTACTGATAAGATTATGAGATTTTTTTTTAACTTAGATTACAAAATAAATTTCAGAAGGTTTGGGTATCACATTATTTTAAAGGCAAAGAAATTGTGATTAAAAAACCAAATTGGTCGGTATAAATGAAAAAATTACTTAAAAAAAAAGAAGACAAAATACATAAAGAAAGATTAACAAAATTATATAATATTAAAACAGAAGATAGAAATATAAGTACTTGGTTAAGAATACAACGAATAAACAAATTAATACCTTCTGGAAGAAACATTCTAGAGTTAAGTGTTATTAGTGAAATGCCTTGGTGGAAAAGAAATAAAGTAACGCTTGCTGATATTAGCAAACATCCGCTTAACTATTTCAAAGATTATAATAGCAAACAGTTTGATTTTAATGAGCCTTTTCCTTTTAAATCAAAATCATTTGATGTTATTGTTGCTGTAGAAGTTATAGAACACTTATACAATCCAGAGAACTGCATAAAAGAGTGCTTTCGCTGCTTAAAAGAAGACGGATTATTAATTGGCAGCGTGCCTAATGAATATCACTTAAGAAAAAGAATAGAAATACTATTAGGTAAAGACGTGTTCGGTTATGGATATCATTTATGCCATTTTAATAAAAAAAGTCTAACAAAATTATTGAAAACATCATTTAAAAAAGTTTCAATAAAGGGATATGGACCGGGTATATTTTATCCTTCTTTATTAAGTTCTAATTTAATATTTATTTGTAAGAAATAAACCATCTATTTTAAAAATATTGGCTAATATTTATAAAAAAAGTAATTAAGTTTTAAAAAATGCTAAACAAACTTTCAGTAATCATTCCTGTTTTTAATGAAAAAAATACTATAGAAGAAGTAGTAAAAAGAGTTCAGTCAGTAAAGATTCTATTAGAAAAAGAGATTATAATTGTTGATGATGGTTCTACAGATGGAACAAGAATTGTGTTAAAAAAATTGGATGGTGTTAAAATTATTTTTCATGAAAAAAATAAAGGCAAAGGCGCTGCAATAAGAACTGGAATACAGAATGCAACTGGTGATATTATTCTTGTTCAAGATGCTGATTTAGAATATAAGCCTGAAGAGTATCCTAAACTAATTCAGCCAATTATTGAAGGAAAGACTGATGTTGTTTATGGTTCACGTTTTATGGGCGATCATATGCCTAGATATTATTTTAATTATTTAGGAAATAAATTATTAACTTTTTTAACAAACTTGTTGTATGGATCAAATATTACTGATATGGAAACCTGTTATAAAGTAATAAAAGCTGATATTTTGAAAGCAATTCCTCTTAATGCAACAAAGTTTGATTTTGAACCAGAAATAACAGCTAAATTATTGAAAAGAGGCCATACAATTTTTGAAGTTCCAATATGGTATAAGTGCAGATCTTATGATGAAGGCAAAAAAATTAATTGGATTGATGGTTTAAAAGCTGTTTGGTACTTAATCAAGTATTGTTTTGTGGATTGATTTTGTAAAGCGCAAGATGTTTTTGATTTCCAATATTATAAGAAATAATTTCTTTGCTTAAATTTGATAAGTGCTGATTTAACTGGTTTCCCTGAGTTGGTGGTAGAACGACAAGTACATCAAATTTTCTTGCAGCAGCATCTGCAGGATCTAATCTTTCACTTGTTTCTATGAATTTTACTCCATTTTTTTGCAAGTATTCTTTATATTCAAGCAGAACAATCATAGGTTGCGTTAATAACATCGGCTCAACTAAAAAATATTCTACTTCATATTTTTCTAATAATTCTTGTGTTTGATCTTTTTCATTGCCAAATAATAAGACTATTCCATCTGCATATCTTTCATCAACATCAACAAAATAATTTGCATGAGTTCTTCTAACAAAAACACATTTTCTTCCAGAAACACCATTCATTGCAAAACAGCCTTCGTCATGAGCAAGAAAAACAGTATTTACATTAGTATTTTCTTTAACCCAGTCACCTAATAAAAGCCAGTTTTGAGTATTTGCATCAAGTTGCTCTCCAAACTGAACCCAGCGATCATTTGAATATTCAGATAAACGATTTTGAAAAAGAATAACAAGCAATAATGTAATTCCTATTAAAAATAGTTTTTTGTATTTTGTTGATAATTTTTGGTGTAAAAAAATAATTGTTATAACTGTAAATAATAGTGCAATCATTCCAGTGCCCCACAAATGCCCTGGCAAAACCCATCTGCCTAGCAAAGGTCTTGTTATTAAATGATGAAGAGGGGTGATTATTCCGCCAATAAACAAAAGCACTGCTGTTTTATATAATTTGTTTTTCCAATTCAGAATTGATAATATAAATCCAGATAATGATGCTAGTCCTAAAATAAAATTATACCAATTGCTTGTATTGAAAAACATTCTTGAAACATTAGAGAGTGCCCAGGATATTCCTAAAGTATCAATATCAGGGCCATTTCTTTGAAACAAAGGATTTTTAACAGAGTAACTGTATTTGTAAAATAAAGGCCCATAAAATGGTAGTGATATTATGAATCCTATTGAGAATAATAGCCAATAATTTTTAATTAATTTAATGATGTTCTTTTCACGAAGTAGATTAACAAAAAGCACTAGCAGCATCGGCATTAAGCCTGCAAGGAAGAAAGCAATTTGAACAAGAGATGTTAAACCCATAAATAATCCTGCAAGAATTTGATATTTAATTGAAGGATTTTCTGTGTGTTTAAACCAAAAAGCATACCAAAAAGGAATAGTAATCATCCATGCTAGGTTATTTGGTGCTGCTTGCGGAATTCCTCTTAATGCCCAGTAAAATAATAAAGTTAACAATGCTCCGTTATTGTTTTTGAAAAATGATTTTCCAAGATACCAATAAGCAATAGAAGCAAGTATTGTTGTAATTATAGGTGTAAAATTAACTGCTTTCATTAAACTTATTCCTGTTAGAAAAGGTATTAGTATAAACAAATAATTTCCCAACCAAGGATAAAATGCCAGCTCTCCTTTGAAGTAAGGGCATGTCCAAAAACTGTTTTCTAAATAATTAATTGCAAAGCCATGATGTGCATAAAGATCCCCTCCATAATATGGCCCTGGAAGATGTTTAAGCTGGCTGAAAAAATAAAATTCAAGCAATACAAATACAAAAACAAATAATATTGCTGTTTTTGCTTGCCAGGATAGTTGTTTCATTTTTTAATAAATTGTTCATGCCAGATTTGAAATGTTAATAAAGTCCACAATTGCCGTGCATAATATAAAGGAGCATTATCAAATTTTTCTTTAATTTTTTGAATATAATCATACTTAAATATTCCTTGATCAGCAATTGATTGTTTTGATAAATATTGATCAACAAATCGGGATAGATCATTTTTCAGCCATTTATCAATAGGAACATAAAATCTTTGTTTTTTTCTATTTAAAATTTCACGCGGTAAAAAAGACTGCATTGTCTTTCTTAGAATTATTTTATCATTAAAACCTTTTAATTTGTGTGAAATAGGAAGTTTATTAACAAAATTTACCAGCCTATAATCAAGAAAAGGGGTTCTTTCTTCAACACCCCAAGCCATTGTCATTCTATCAGCCTTCATCAGCATATTTTCTGGCAAAATAGTTTTTTGTTCGTGCAACAATATTTGATTTACTAAAGAAATTTGGTTATCAAATCTCAAAAATAATTTATCGGGCTTTTTCAAAAGCACTTCATTTTGTTCTGAATCATCAAATACAGAAACTATTTCTTTATAGGCATCATCATTAAATTTTGCAAGCAACATCTCTTTGGCCCTTTGTTTTCCTTTTTCTCCCAATGATTGTGCATACTTAAAAACATGTTTTAAAATGCTTGAAGGTATTTTATCAATAGCAGGAGCCAATAAATTTCTAAAACCACCCAATCTATTACGCAATTGCAAAAACTTTACTTGTTCATACCCCGCAAGAATTTCATCAGCCCCATCTCCTGTAAGAATAACTGTTACATTTTTTTTTGCTTGTTGAGATAATAAATAAACAGGAAGAAGCGCTGGATCAGCTAAAGGTTCATCGCAGTGCCATATTATTTTTGGCAAATTCTTTGCAGTATCATAATTAATAATAAATTCTTGATGTGTTGTATTAAGATGTTCACTTATTTTACGCGCATATTTTAATTCATCAGTTTCTTCACCATATCCAAAACCCACTGAAAAAGTTTTAATCTCAGCGTCTTTATTTAATTGACGCATCATTGCAACAATGCTGCTGGAATCAATGCCTCCGCTTAAGTAAACTCCCAGAGGCACATCAGAAATAAGCCTTTTAGAAACAGAATCTTTAAACAAAGAAAAAAAACGCTCTTTTGCTTTTTCAAAAGAAATAATAGTTTGAGGAGTAAATTGTGTTTGCCAATAAATATTTTTTTTTAAATTTCTTGTTTCAATATCATAAACAATATACTCGCCTGGAAGAACTCTAAAAATTCCTTTAAAAATTGTTTCAACACCATAAACACAGCGGAAAGCAAGATATTTAGATAATACTTTATCATTTACTTCTTTAGATATTAATTCATCTTCTAAAATTGCTTTTATTTCAGAAGCAAATAAAAACTTTAAATTATCAAAATAATAATATAAAGGTTTTACTCCGAGCCTGTCTCTTGCAAGAAATAATTTTTTTCTTTTTATGTCATAAATGCAAAAAGCAAACATTCCATTAAACAATTGAACACAATCTTCTCCATACTCAGCATAAGCATTAATAATAACTTCAGTATCTGTACTTGTTTCAAATCTATGCCCTTTTTTTTCTAAATCAGCGCGTATTTCTTTAAAATTAAATATTTCTCCATTAAAAACAATAACTAACTCACCTTTTTTGTTAGCCATTGGCTGCTTTCCTTTTTCAGAAAGATCAATGATGCTCAAACGTTGATGCCCAAGACTTACTAAATCATCACTCCAAATCCCATGTTGATCCGGACCTCTGTGAGAAATTGTTTTTAATCCTTTTTCAAGAAGTTGTTTATCGGTTCCTATAAATCCAAAAATTCCGCACATAATATCACGTTATTCTTTTAACTTGATAACTAGGCTCATCTTTATAATACATACGTATTAAAATTTCTGCAAGAAAACCAAACATCATTGTTAAACTTCCAGTAATCAGCAGTATGCCTGAGAAAATAAGCAATGGCCCTAAATCTAACTTATTTATTACAACTGCTTTTAGTACTTGTTCAATAAATATAATTCCTGAAATAACATATTGAATAACAGCAAGAGATCCGAAAAAATGAATTGGTCTTGTGCTAAAATCTGCCCAAAATTTAATAAATAAAAGATCAAAAAAACCTTTGAATACTCTTTTCCAATTATATTTTGTTTTACCTTTATACCTTTTATGATGTTTTATTTTACACTCACCAATCTTGTATCCCTTTAAAAAAAGATAAGAAGTTATATATCTGTGCATTTCTCCATATAATTGAAAATCTTTAAAACACTCTCTTCTATATGCTTTAAGACTACAGCCTGCATCATGAATTTTTTCACCTGTTAATCTTTTTCTCACAAAATTCGCAATTATAGAAAACATGATTTTTGATAAAGAATCTTTCCTATTGCAACGCCATCCAGAAACAACATCATATCCTTTTTTTAATTTTTCAATAAGCTTAGGAATATCTGCAGGATCATTTTGAAGATCAGCATCAAGTGTTACAATTATTGAACCTCTAGAATATCTTATACCTGCATCAAATGCTGCTGTCTGCCCGTAATTTCGCAATAACTGAATCAGCCTAACACTAAAATCATGCGTACGTATATACTCTATCTCATCTGCCGAGTAATCATTACTTCCATCATCAACAAAAATAAGTTCATAAGAATAATATTTCAGCGCTTGAACTATTTTATCATACAAATATCTGATATTTTGTTCTTCATTATATACTGGAATAACTAAAGATATTTCAGGAATACTGTTCATAGAGTAGTACCTGGGTGGCTTATTATTATAGTTATTTGTAATATTTTTATAAATGAACTTGTATTATCTCACAATAAGCAATATATTTTTAAAAATTTATTCAATAGATTTAAAAAAACAACGGAATATTTATAAATATGCTTAAAACTGCATTATTTAGTATTAGTAGATTTTTTTATTGTATTTATGAGATAACAGGCAACAAACATTTTAGCAGGAAAATATGTATAGTATTGCTAAGAAATTTTTTAAAAATCACTTTAAAAAGAATCATAACAAAATATTTTAATAAAAATATTACACGTGAAAAATTTCTTGATTTTAAGATAGTGTTTGATACATATGAGAATTTTCATTATTTATTTCAGGAAATATTTGTTCACCAATATTACTATTTTAAAACAAATAAAAAAAATCCTAACATTATTGATTGCGGTGCTAACATTGGTATGTCAATTCTTTTTTTCAAATGGATCTATCCTGAAGCAAAAATAATTGCATTTGAACCCAATCCAAAATCTTTTGAACTTCTTAAAAAGAACATAGAACAAAATAAGTTAAAAGAAATTACTTTAGTGAATGCTGCGGTTTGTGATGTAGAAAAAAATATGAAGTTTAGCGTAAATGGAAGTCAATTAAGTTTTTTGAAAACTGTTAAAGATAAAAATGAAGAAGTATTTGTTCGGGCTGTAAAATTATCTAAATACATCGATAAAACTGTTGATTTATTAAAAATTGATATAGAAGGTGCAGAAGGCAAGGTTATTTCTGAAATTAAATCTAAACTTAAACTAGTTAATCAAATGGTTTTTGAATATCATGAACGTGGAAATATAAATTCTTTATCAGAGATTCTTAGTAATTTAAAAGAGTTTAAATTAGTTTTCGCATATAGTAGCATGCATAAAGTTCCAACAAAGTATAACTGGTTTATAATAATGGTTTATTGTTTTAGAGATGTCGATAATTAAAATTCAACTACACTAAAAACATCTTCTACTTTAGTATCACTAAACCAGTCTTTTCCTTCACCGTAATTAGTTGTATAAAGATCAACTCTTGCATCATATTTTTTTTCATTTTTCCATATTGCCTTTGATCCTTTTGTAAGTGGAGCTTTTCTTTTTGGATGTGTGCATCCAAATATTGTTATTACTGGTTTGTTCATTGATGCTGCTATATGCATTGGTCCTGAATCATTACAAATAATTTTCTTACAATAATTTATGAGTGCTGCTGTTTGATAAATGCTGGTTTTTCCTGCAAAATCATAGATATTTTTATGATGATCTAACCTAGCTTTGATGTCTTCGTGAAGTTTTTTATCATTATTTCCTCCAAATAGAAAGATTGTGTGTTTATTTTGTAGTTTTTTTATTAATTCAACATAATTCTCTTTAGGCCAGATGCGAGTTTTATCATAATCTCTCCCAGGATTGTGCGCTCCTCCAGGAATGACCCCTATGATAGTTTTCTTTTCTAGCTTGTTTTTTTTTATAAATAAATGTGCAAATTCTAAATCAGTTTTTAAAGGAAATAAGTCTAGTTTAGTGTTTTTTTCAGTTAAGTTAAATGCTTTTAATAATTCTAAATAATATTCTATTTCATGTTTTATAACACCATAATTTACATTATAATTATTTGAAAAGCCCTCTCCAAAACGATTGAAGCCTATTCTTTGAGAAATTCCAGTTGCCAAAATAAATAAGTTAGCCAGCCAAGATTTATCAAGAATAAATGCTGTGTCATATTTTTGTTTTTTTATTTTAATTAATAATCTTATTTTGTTGAAAGGATTTTTTGCATGAAAACTTTCATCTGGCATTGAAAATACGTTATTAAGATAAGGATTATTTTGAAGAACCTTCGCGCTCCAATTGCCAGTTAAATAATCAATAATAGTTTCAGGATATTTTTTTCTCAATACCCTGATTAGAGGTGTTGTCATTAATACATCTCCGATTGCTCCTGACTTAAAAAGAAGAATTTTTTTAGGAGAACTTATTTTATGAGAAATAAATGGTTTGAAAAATAAATTTCCAAGAGCACAAACAAGTTTTGTTATAATCATGATTTTTTTATTTTATCAATAATTTCTGAAGTTGAACAACCTTCTACTAAAGGTATTATAACAACATTTCCACCATATGATCTAACAAATTCAGCGCCAACTGTTGTAGAAAAAGTATAATCACTGCCTTTAACAAGAACATCGGGTTTTATTTTTTTAATAATTTGTTCAGGGGTATCTTCTTCAAAAAATACTATTGCATCAACACTAGATAGGTTTGAGAGAAGTTCAGCGCGTTCTTGTTGTTTGTATATTGGTCTTGAATTTCCTTTAAGTCTTTTAACAGACTCATCACTATTAACAGCAAGAACTAATAAGTCTCCTAATTCTTTTGCTTTTTGCAAAAGCCTTGTATGCCCTATATGAAGAAGGTCATAACAGCCATTTGTAAAAACTATTTTTTTCCCAGCTTGTTTTTGAATAGTTGTATACTCAATTAATTCTTCAAGCGACTTAATTTTTAGATTAATAGATTCTTGAAATGATAAAAGCAATTCATTTTGAGTTACTGCTTCAGTACCTACTTTTCCAACTTTAATTCCTGCTGCATTATTAGCGATTCTTGCAGCAGTATAAAGATCTGCATTATTTGCTATTGCTAGCGCTATTGCTGCCAGCGTAGTATCTCCTGCACCAGTCACATCATAGACATTTTTAACATTAGCTGAAATGTTAATAGATTGCAAGCCCATTGAAAAAATACTCATACCTTTTCTTCCAAGTGTTATAATTATGTTTGAATTTGTTTTTTTTTGCAATTCTATCCCCATTTCTTCAATGGTTTGTTTTTGAGTGATTTTTTTTGCTTCTGAATAATTTGGTTTTATCAAGTAAACATCTTTGTAAAAACTTATATTTTCTGGTTTTGGATCAACAATGATCTTTTTATTCTCTTGTTTTAAAAAATCAACAAGGTTTTGTGTTATAGTTCCTTTGTTATAATCTGAAATAACAACTAAATCAAACCTTGACAAACGCGTTTTTAATATATCATAAAATGATGGAATTTCTTCATCATATCTTTCTTCATGATCAACTCTCAGCATGTGATGAGATTCGCTTATAATCCTCATTTTCGTAATTGTAGGATGAAGAGTGCTTAATAAAATTGTATCAATTGATTTTTCTTTTAGAATGCTTCTTAAAATACCTGCTTGTTGATCAGAACCAACATATCCTGCTATAGTGCATGATCCTCCTAAAGCAGTAATGTTTGCAGCAACATTACCTGCACCTCCTAAAGCATATGATTCTCTCTCTAAATTAACTATTGGAACAGGAGCTTCAGGGCTTATTCTATTTGTTTTTCCCCACAAATAATGATCTAGCATAACATCTCCTATAACTAGAATGTTACTTTTAGAAAATGATTTAATTATAGATGAATAATCCATGATGTGATTAATTAATAAATAGTTTTTAAAATGTTATGGATAGTAAGTCATGTAGGAGATTTTATTAATGTACAAAGATAAATTATGTATTTATGAAACAACGCTTACAAAAAATCCTTGCTCAAGCAGGTATTGCGAGTAGAAGAAAAAGTGAAGAGCTTATTGCTAAAGGCAGAGTAACTGTTAATGGATTAATAGCATCTCTCGGCCAGTCTGCTGATCCTGAAAAAGATATTATTAAAGTAAATGAAAGACAAATCACGTTAGAAAAAAAAGTTTATATCAAGCTGTATAAACCAGCAGGATTTGTAAGCACTGTCGAAGAATCACACGGAATGCCAACAATTATGGATCTTGTTAAATCTTCTTACAAAATATTTCCAGTAGGCAGATTAGATAAAGATACTGAAGGCCTTATGTTGTTAACTAACGATGGAGAACTTGCAAATAAAATCATGCATCCGAGATACGGTATAGAAAAAGAGTACATTGTTCGCTTAAATAAAATATTTCAACCAATTAAAAAAAAAGTAGTTGTTGAAGGCAAAGAAGTTAATGCAAAAATCAGCCCCAGAGAAAATCCTTATGAACTGCTAATAAAAATTAAAGAAGGAAGAAAACACATTGTCAAAAAATATTTTGAACAAATTGGTTATAAAGTTTGTTATTTGAAAAGAATAAGCATTGGCCCGCTTGTTTTATCAGGTGTTAAAAAAGGAACGTGGGGATATTTAACCAGTAAAGAAAAACAATTACTTCTTAAATTGTAAATTAAGTTCATTCAATTGTTCTTTTTCAACATCAGATGGTGCGTCGAGCATTAAGTCTCTTGCATCTTTATTCTTTGGAAATGCGATTACTTCGCGAATACTTTCTTCTCCAGCTAATAAAGAAACAAATCTGTCCAGCCCGATAGCCATTCCTCCATGCGGCGGAGTTCCATATCTAAATGCGTTAAGTAAGAAGCCGAATTTCTTCTGAGCTTCTTCTTTTGAAATACC
Source organism: Candidatus Woesearchaeota archaeon (assembly GCA_016188265.1). Classification (GTDB taxonomy): domain Archaea; phylum Nanobdellota; class Nanobdellia; order Woesearchaeales; family ARS49; genus JACPID01. The sequence continues at coordinate 37,842 of JACPID010000007.1, forward strand.
TAGAACTTTGAATATTTTTTCTTGAAGATCTCTCTTATGAATTCTTATTGATCCTCCGCCCAACTCCCAACCATTTAATACAAGATCATAACTTCTTGCTCTTGCTTTTTCAGGATCTTTATCTAATAAATGAAGGTCTTCTTCTTTCGGCATAGTAAAAGGATGATGCATACAATAATATCTGCCTTCTTCTTTTTTATATTCTAAAAGAGGAAAGTCAACAACCCATAAAAAAGCAAATTCCTCTTTATTCTTTCTAAGATCAGGCTTATCTGTTTTATGCTTTTCCATTGCTTCTTTCCAGCTCATCCTTGGAAAAGGAATCTCAATATCTTTGTTCAATACTTCTTTAAGGACTTGCTTCATCATGCGCTCCATCAATGAAAATATATCTTCTTCTGTTAAATAACTCATTTCAATATCAATTTGTGTAAATTCAGGTTGCCTGTCTGCTCGCAAATCCTCATCCCTAAAACATCTTGCAATCTGTACATATCTATCATAACCTGCAACCATTAACAATTGTTTAAATAATTGTGGTGATTGCGGTAAAGCATAAAAGCGCCCTGGATTGACTCTAGAAGGCACAAGATAATCTCTAGCGCCTTCAGGTGTTGACTTACATAAGATTGGAGTTTCAATTTCTAAAAAATTTTGTTTGTCAAAAAAATCTCTTACTGCTTTTACAATTTTATGCCTCAGAACAAGATTTTTTTGTAAGTGTTTTCTTCTAAGCTCAAGATACCTGTATGTTAATCTTGTTTCCTCGCTTGATTCAATTCCAGTTAAATCTATTGGCAGTTGATCTGCTTCATTTAATAATTCTAAAGATTTCACTTGAACTTCTATTTCCCCAGTTTCAAGATTTTTATTTGGCGCTGGCCTAACAGTAACAATGCCTGTTGCTTTTAACACACTTTCTTTTTTTACATCTTTTAATTTAGCACATAATTCTTTTTCAAGAAACAACTGAGTAATGCCATACCTATCTCTCAAATTAATAAATCCAAATTTACTCTGAATTCTAATATGATCCGCCCAACCACAAAGAGTTACAGTTAAATTCTCATGTTCTTTTCTAAGTTCTCCGCAAGTATGTGTACGAAGCATGCACGAAGAAAAAGTGGATGTATTTTTAAGCTTTTAGACCAAAATACTAATAAATAACGCACAATAACTGGATTATGAAATTTGCGACTATATGGGCCTGTAGTCTAACCTGGACAGGACGTGTGGCTTCGGACCACAAGATCGGGGTTCAAATCCTCGCAGGCTCGTAGTGAGCGAAGCGAACGGAGAGACTGAGAGGTAAGAAAATAGCAATTTTCTGCATCTCGCAGGCTCGTTTTTCAATACTTGAACCATCTATACTAATAAAACTCAAATCAATAAGTTTAGGCTTTGAAGCAATATCAACTGTTTGCTTAAAAGCAGACTTAATTTACTGTTCTGTTAGTGCTTCTTTTTCTTGGAATCCTTCATTTATTATTTTATCGAACATTTCTAAGAGTATTTGTACATCTGCATTTTGTAAGTTTAGTTTGAATAGTTTTGCATTGCCTATGTTTCTCGTGTGTATTACTATTTTTTCTTTGGTTAGTTGTGGCCATAAGCGGAAGAGTGTTACTCTGTCGATTCCTGAACCTTCAGCAATGTCTGTGAGCGAATGATCTAGTTCTCTTCCTTCTAATAGGTATTCGAGTACTCTGATTTTTGGGTTGTCTCCTAATAGTTTTCTGAATTTTGTAGGTTCGTCTTGAAAGCTCATACGATTAATAAAACACACCAAATATATAAATGTTTCTATTTTGCAACCTTACTGTTGCTTTTAGTATACATCTAGAAAAGCATATAAAGAAATAAATTTTTCTGAATAATATGGCTGAATTTGATTTAATCAAAGTTAAAAACATACAACACAAAATGATTCGTATGCTTAAAAACAAAGGAAAATATGGAGGCGCGCATACTGAAACAATACATTTGAAAAACTGTGTTCCAAAACATTTACGTGGAGAGAAAATAGTTTTGTTTGCAATTGATGACCTGTTCAAAAAAGAGATTCTCATTAACAAAAAATCAACAGGAACAGATCATTGCAGTCTAAATCCAAGAAAGATCAAAGAAATAGAAGAAATTGAGCAAGATTAAAATTCACCCACTTTGTATTTCTAAATAGACTGTCTTAAACCTTTTATAATCTTTCAAGTGCGACAGTAAAAAACGAAATTATTGTCCTATTATTTATTTCGTTTTCTATTAGCTTGAATTAGGATTATTAAGTGATTACGAAAAATATTTATACCAGTATGCCTAATTGACAGTGCTGCTTAGGTCGGCGGCATCTTAGGAGGTGATGAATGCTTCGGCGTTCGTTGCTTAGAATTCTTCGGAATTCACCTGAGCCTAGACGATTTCAGCAACAACACCTTTTTTTTATTATTTTTTAATTTAGCATTTTTGCAACTGCAAAAATGCGCTTTATAACTACTATAAATTTAGTAGAGACTGTTTTTTTTTCAGCAAAACTTTTAAACTCATTAGGGGTTATACTTGCTACCTTTGGGGCTGTGGGGTAGCTTGGTCCATCCTTTCCGCCTTGGGAGCGGGAGACCCCAGTTCAAATCTGGGCAGCCCCATTTTGTGGGCTCGAGTGAAGCGAGACCCACGCTTTCTTTACAAATCTTTTGCAAAGATTTGGTGGAAATCTGGGCAGCCCCATTTGTTTGGTTAGTGGTTCTGGGTTTGAGGTTTGTGGTAATAAAGAATTAATTACCGGTGGTTTAGAAGGGCTTTCTAGGAGTAAGTTATATGTAACAGAAAGTATGTTATGTATAACGGAAAAGTTTAAATATCTGTTAATTTTTCAATGAAGTATGCCTTCAATAGAAGAACATACTGTTGCTGTAAGAGAGCTTGTAGACGATATAAATGAAAAAATACGCGCAGGACTTTTAGTAAAAAGACAAAAATTAGTTGGCTTTGCAGCTTCAGAAGCTTCTACTAATTTATTTGCTTTATTGCTTCATAAAAAAGACTTGATTTCAACTGGTTTTAATGTTAATCACAAATTTTTTGCTTCTATGAAACGGGCCAGAGAAAATTTTCCAAAACCTTTTGAAAACAAAGAAAAAATTCTTGAACTACTTGTAAATCAAGAATTATTTAGAGATAAATTATGTTATGGCAAAGCAAAGAATAATAGCTTAGTGAATGATGCTGTTAAAAATTTTTTTGAATTAAAACAAATGATTGAAACTCTATTGTGTGAAGAAATATGAAGCAATCAGAAATATTTGCTTACTTGTATGATTTTATTTCAATGCTGATGGATAAAAAAGAATCAAAAGAATACATAGAAAACATAATTCTTTTTGGCTCTGTTGCAAGAGGAGATTTTGATAAAGAAAGCGATATAGATTTATTCATAGAAATTAAAGATTTAAGCAATAAATTGATTGTTGAAAAAATTGTGCGAGAAACTATAGATAGATTTGAAGTGCATGCTGAAAAAACCTGGCGCTTGAGACTGATAGATTTGCCAATAAAACCAATTGTTGGTAAATTAAGTGAAGAGGTGTGGGAAGATCTTCATGATGAAATAAAAAAATATGGAGTTAATTTGTATGGCAAATATTCTGCAACAATGCCGAATCTCAAGCATTATTCGTTAGTATCTTATTCTTTGAATAAACTAAAACAAAATAAAAAAGTGAATTTATTGAGAAAATTATTTGGTTATCGTATTAAGAAAAAAAATAAAATATATGAACAAAAAGGAATGTTATCTTCTCTTGAAGGAATTAAATTAATGGCAAATCAAATACTCATTAAAGCAAATGATTTAAAAAAAATTGCAGATATATTTAAAAGTTTTAAAGTCACGTATACTGTACGAGATGTTTGGATCAATTGAAGAGATATAATGGTGAGGATCGCATCAAAGTTGTACTGGCAATACATTTATAAAGAAACTATATTTTCTTTGTCTTACTTATGATGAAGCTCTTATGAGCTGAGTGAGATTTATTCTCACAAATATAATAAATATAATCAATAGTATTGGAGGAGGAAATCATATGGTAGATGTTACTGATAAAGCATTGGAAGCTGTTGAAGTTGCTCGTTCAACAGGCAAAATTCGTAAGGGCAGTAATGAAGTAACTAAAGCTCTTGAAAGAGGCAATGCTAAGCTTGTTGTTGTTGCAGGAGATGTTTCTCCTCCTGAAGTTGTAATGCACTTGCCTTTGCTTGCTAAAGAAAAAAATGTTCCTTGCATAAAAGTGCCTAAAAGAGATGAGCTTGGCGCTGCTGCAGGACTTTCTGTTGCAACAGCTGCAGTTGTTATTGTTCAAGAAGGAGATGCAAAATCATTGATTAAAGAGCTTTCAGAAAGTAAAGGTGACTGAGTTTGGTTGATCAAGATAAAAAAATTGTGAAAAAAGAAGAAAAACCAGTTGCAGGTGTTCATTTTAGTGATGCTGTTCCTGCTAGAGTTGAGGAAGTAATAGGCAGAACAGGCATGAGAGGCGAGGCAACTCAGATTAGGTGTAGGATTTTAGAAGGAAGAGATAAAGATAAGGTTTTGAGAAGAAATGTTAAAGGCCCAATTCAAAAAAATGATGTTTTAATGCTTAGAGAAACTGAAATTGAAGCTCGCCCATTAAATAAAACTGGAAGAGGAACAAGATAATGCGTAATTGTTCTTATTGTGGAGAAGAAATTGAAAATGGAACCGGTATGATGTTTGTTAAAAAAGATGGACGTGTTTTGAATTTTTGCAGTTCTAAATGTGAAAAAAGCACTCTTAAGCTTAAAAGACAAGCAAAAAATTATGTGTGGACTTCTGAGGGGAGAAAAGAAAAACAACAACGCATTAAATTATTGAAACAACAAAAGAATAATGCTTGAACAAACAACAGATATAAATCTTAATTCATTAATTGCGTATAAACAATCTAGAGATTTAGAATTTGAAATATCTACCCTGCAGTCTTCTCACGGAAATGATGTTAAATTAACATTTGTTCTTTTGCCTTTAGTTAATATTACTTTAACAGGAAATATGATTTTACTTATGCACCATCAAGAATACAAAAAAGCCCTGTTTTCAACAGCATTAATAACAGTATTTTTTGCATATAATGCTGTGAAATTATATTTTTATAAAGAACAATCTATGAAAATTTATGAAAAACAGGAAGAGTTAAAAAGTATTTGTAATTCCCAAGCTTACAAAAACATAGAGTTTTATTTGAAATAAAATGGCAGTTGAAGAGACTCGAGTAGAACAAATGAAGCGTTTGGCTGGAAACCCAAAAAATATTAGAAATATTGCTACAAGCGCACACATACATCATGGAAAATGTGTTGCACCAAACACTAGATTGTTTTTGAGTGATGGAAGATTATTGAGCGCTAAGGAATTATATGAACAATCTGAAACAATTGGCATCAAGGTGAGAGAAACTGAAGAAGAAACGGTTTATGATATATCTGATAAAAATGTGGAGGTATTCTCATTAAATAAAGTAAGTGGAAAGTTAGAAAAGAAACAAGTAAGTCATGCTTGGAAGCTTAAAGGAGGAAGTGTTATACATGTTGAACTTAGAAATAAATCTGAAATAACCACAACTCCTGAACATAAATACCTTGTTCTAAATGAAATGGAATTTGTAGAAAAAGAAGCGCAAGAATTAAGACTTGGCGATAGATTAGTTTGTGCTCGTAAAATAGATATTAATGAAAGGTTAGATATGTCTAATGAGATCTTATTAAGACTGTCAGTTACACCATGTTATGCAAAATTAAGCATGAAATTTGGGCAACAATTAAAAGAAATGATTCTTAAAAGAGGACTAAAACAGATTCATGAAGAACTGTATTCTGAAGTTGAATACAAATCTTTCTATCATGGAATCTGGCAAAATAGGTATACAATCAAAGATTTGATTTATTTAGCACAAATATTCAATTTTAGAAAAAGTGATATTTATGCTAATATAGCTACAATTTCGTTTAGAAGAAATACAAAGAGCACTAAAGAAATCAAGTTACCAACTAATTTTGAAAATTTATTTTATTTGGCAGGACTATTTTTTGGTGATGGTAGCCATAAAAAGTTTATTGTTGGTAAAGAGGAGCTTAAAGATAAATTTATATCTATATGCAAAGAAATAGGAATTAAAGCAAAATATGTAATTAATAAGAACAGAACTCCTGAAATATTAACGAATAACTCATTGTTGTATTTACTACATACATTATTTGATTATCCACTAAAACAAAAAAGTCATAATATCAAGATTAACAATTTTATTTTCTCTGCGAAAAAAGAATACGTTGCTAAATTCATTCAAGGATATTTTGACTGCGATGGAACTGTTGAAAATGCACGAAGAGCTATTTCAGTTACTTCTGTAAGTAAACAAATGTTAAAAGATTTACAATTATTGTTATTGAGATTTAGTTGCTTGAGTATAATTAATGATAATACTTTGTATATCACCGGAGTATCAGCAAGAAAGTATTCGGAAAAAATAAATTTTAAGGTTGAAAGTAAAAGAATAAAAACTAGTGAACTTATTAAAAAAACTCAAGGAAGTATAGTAACTGATACTATTCCTTTATCAAATGATAAACTAGTTAGTGTTAGAAAAGTTTCTTCTGCTTCAATTGATCATCATTACTACAAATATGAAAAAGGGATTTTAACGCCAACTCTTGATACTGTTTTAGAACTGAAGCAAAAATTTGCCGAACGACAATTACAAACTCATTGGTTTGATAGACTTATAACTGGAGATTTATCATTTATAGAAATAGTTTCTTTAGAACAAAGATATGAACCTATTGTTTATGATTTCTCAGTTCCAGATTACAAAAACTTCATTGCAGAAGGAATTGTTATTCATAATACAGCATTAACAGACAATCTTATTGCAGCTGCAGGATTGATGTCTGCAAAAGCTGCTGGAAGTCTTGAAGCTGGAATGGAAACTTGGCAGCATAAAGATGAACAAGAACGCTTAATGACTGTTGATGCGGCGAATGTATCAATGGCTCATAAATTTGAAGGAGAAGAATTTTTAATTAATCTCATTGATACTCCCGGACATATTGATTTTGGCGGCAATGTCACTCGTGCAATGCGTGCTATTGATGGAACTGTAGTGCTCGTGTGTGGTTCTGAAGGCATTATGCCTCAGACAGAAACAGTTCTAAAACAAGCATTGAGAGAAAGGGTTAAACCAGTTCTTTTTATTAATAAAGTTGATCGCTTAATGAATGAATTACAATTAAATCCTGAAGCTATACAAAAAAGATTTACTGAAATAATTATTCATTTTAACAGGCTTATTGAACAAATTGCTGAAAAAGATTATAAAGAAAAATGGAAGGTTAATTTTGCTGATGGAAGTGTTGCATTTGGTTCTGCACGTGATAACTGGGCTTTATCACTTCCATACATGCAGAAGAAAGGTGTTACTTTTAAGGATGTTCAACAAATTTATGAATTACAAGGCGAAGAAAGACACCAGTATGTTTGGGAAAAAATGCCAGTTCATGAAGTTATTTTAGATATGGTAATCAAGCATTTACCAAATCCAATTGAAGCACAAAAATATCGTATTCCTAAAATTTGGCGCGGAGAAATTGAGTCTGAAATGGGTAAAAGCTTGATTTCTTGTGATCCTAATGGAAAACTTGCATTTGTTATTACGAGAATAACTATCGACCCAAAATCTGGCAGAGAATTATGCGCCGGAAGATTATATGGCGGAACTATGAGAGAAGGAATGCAAGTGTATTTGAATAATGCAAAGATGGAGCAAAGAGTTGGCCAAGTTTTGATGTATCAAGGCATCAAACCTGAAATTATTAATGATATTCCTGCAGGAAATGTACTTGCTATTGCAGGCATTATTGGCAACGCTGGAGAAACAGTTACAGACACTCCTGACCAACCATTTGAAGAAATGAAGCATATTTTCGAGCCAGTAATTACTAAATCAATATCACCTACAAAACCACAAGACATATCTAAGATGGTTGAGGTTTTAAAAAAAGTTGCTAAAGAAGATCCTTCTGTTAAAATAGAGATTAATCAAGAGACTGGAGAAAATCTCATTCATGGTATGGGCGAGCTTCATTTAGAAATTATTGAAGGCCGTATCAAAGAAGAAAAAAAGCTTGAAATCAAAACTGGCCCGCCGATTGTTGTATATAGAGAAACAGTTAATAAAAGAAGCATTGAAGTTGAAGGAAAGTCTCCTAACAAGCACAATAAGTTATACTTTATTGTTGAACCATTGGAACTGCATATAAGAGAATTAATTAAAAATGGAGAATTGCCTGAAGGCCGTGTAAAAAAAAAAGATTTTAAAATGAGGGATACCCTTGTTGATGCTGGTTGGAATAATGATACTGCTTTGTCTGTTAAAGATATTTACAAAGGAAACATATTTCTTGATGCAACCAGAGGAAATGTACAATTAAGTGAATGTCTTCAATTAGTTATTGATGGTTTTGAGCAGGTTATAGATGCAGGACCATTAGCAAGAGAACCTTCTTTTGGAGTGAAAATAATTTTAGCTGATGCAAAACTTCATGAAGATGCTATTCATAGAGGTCCTGCTCAAATGTATCCTGCTGTTCGTGATGGCATTAAACTTGCATTTATGAATTCAAATCCAGTTATATTTGAACCTGTTCAGACATACTTAATTGAAGCTCCTATTGAATTTACAGGAGAGATAACAAAATTAGTTATGAATAAAAGAGGCTCAGTTCTTGAACTTAATCAAGAAGGCGCACAATGCGCTGTTAAAGCAAAAATTCCTGTTGCAGAAATGATTGGCTGGAGTAGCGCTCTTCGTTCAGCTACTTCTGGAAGAGGACAATCTTCACTAATGGATCAAACTTTTGAAAAAGTGCCCCAAGAATTACAAAATCAGATTATACAACAAATTATTAAAAGAAAAGGGCTTAGTGAAGGACAAGTTGGAGCTTAGGTTTTATACGATGTTTTTATAAACTCTAATAACTATTTGTATGTGAAAGGGGTGTAATGTGATTAAAAAAAAGAAGAATAAAACTAATTTGAGTTTTTTAAATAATTTTTATGAGAATCACAAAGAAAAGCCTTCTAAAATTCTGAAATTTTTCGCAGTTCTTGGAAAAATAACAAGTGCACTTGTCAGCTTGTTTTTTTTTATTTTATTTTTAAGTTTTTTTACTAGTTTTTTTGTTTTACCAATAGATTTTCAAATTCCTTCAGGCAATATTGCTATTCTTCAACTTTCAGGCCAAATAACATCTGATGTATCTTCTGAACTTTTGTTAACTTCAACAGTTATAACTCCTGAAAAAGTGAGAAGTATTTTTGAAAAGCTTGAAAAAAAAGATAAGATTAAAGCAGTTATTATTGAACTAAATTCTCCGGGAGGAACTCCTGTTGCTTCTGCAATGATAGGTGATATTTTTACTGATTTTAAAAAACCAGTAATTGTGGTTATTAAAGATTTAGGAGCAAGTGGAGCGTACTGGATTGCAACAGCTGCTGACAAAATTTATGCACACCCTCTATCTCTTGTTGGAAGTATAGGAGTTACTGCATCTCATCTTGGTTTTGAAGAATTGATTCGTAATTATAATATTACTTATAGAAGGCTTATTTCAACAAAGTATAAAGATACTGGAAGCCCTTTTAAAGTGTTCACAGAGGATGATAAAGATTTATTTGATAACATATTAAAACAAACACACGATGCTTTTGTTGAAACTGTTGCAAGGAATAGAAATTTATCTATTGAAAAAACAAGAGATCTTGCAAATGGATTTGTGTATACTGGAACTGAAGCAAAAGAATTTGGCTTAATTGATGAGTTAGGCACGCGAAAAGATGCAGTTGAGTATTTAGAAAAAGAATTAAACATAACTGCTGAATTAGCTGAAATAAAACCGCGCACAGGATTGTTTAGTGGATTAGGGCAAGGACTTTACAAAGGAATGTATTATGCTGGCAAAGGATTTGGAAGTGTTCTTTTAGAAACTGCAAATACTCAAAAAATAGAAGTTAGGACTTAATTATAAATAAATACACTTTTATCCAGCGCCTTCAAATTTTAACAAATCATCTATTTCTATAATATTTGGTTTTTCATCACCAATTCTATTGCATGCTGTATTTACCCAAATATCAATATAGTTGAAATCCTCCAAGTCCTGCAAGTGGAGCGTATCAAACGCAAACAAATAATATTTTTTGTCAGTTCTTTTTTTTAATTCAAGCGCTTTTCTCATTTTTAAGTCTTCAGAATATTTTCCTATTTTGTTATCATTTTGGCCTATTTTTGTAGTTATTAGTACTCCCACTGTTTTTGCATTTAAAAAATTATTATAAGACACTGTCTTCTTTTTTTTAAAATTTTCAATAATATTAGCATCAAGTTTGTTTAATTTTTTTTCTCTAGGATCCCATAACCAAACATCTTTGTTTGTTTTTAATGCTGCTTGTATAGGATGAAACACTCCTGTTCCAACAAATAAAAATGCATCAACCTTATCTTTTATTTTCTCAGCTGCATCTGCTCTACAGCCAAGAATTTGGCCACCTAAAATACTGTTAGGAATTTGTTTTTCTAATTCGCGAAGTTTATGCAAGTGCTGAATATTTGTTATTAATCCATAACTTTGTTTAGGCAATCTTTTCAAAGCTTCCTCTGTTAGTTTAACATCCAATAATGACTTTGCATGAATAAAGATGGTTTTCATTTTAATTTATTCCTAGTATTGTTTTTACTTCTTCACTTGGCTCCCAGAGGGGATTAAATACTACTTCTATATCAACTATTTTAAATCCTATTGCTTCAAGTTTATTTTTCAATTCTGTTACAATCATAGGGCCGTAAGGACACATTGGTGAAGTAAATGTCATTTTTATTGAAATTGTTTCTGAATCTTTTATTTCTTTTTCATAAATCAGCCCTAAAGTCCATATATCTAATTGTAATTCAGGATCAGCTACTGTTTTCATTGCTACAATTGCTTCTTGTTCAGTTGGCATTGTTAACCTCTAAATTCTCATAACCTGCTTCTTCTATATTTTTTGCAAGTTCTTTATCTCCTTGTTTTACTATTTTTCCTTTTGATAAAATATAAACTACATCAGGGGTCAAATATTCTAAAATTCTATAATAATGAGTTATTACCAGTATTCCTGTTTCCAGTGTTCTTGCTTTTTTTATTCCTTCTGCAACAATACGCAATGCATCTACATCTAAGCCTGAATCTGTTTCATCTAATATTGCGAATTTTGGCTCTAGAATCATCATTTGCAATATTTCTGTTCTTTTCTTTTCTCCTCCTGAAAATCCAGCGTTCAAATATCTTTTAGCAAAAGATGAATCCATACCTAACATTTTCATTTTTTCTTTCAATAAATTATGAAATTCCAAAACAGGCATTTGTTTAGAACTTATTGAATTTAGCGCTGTTCTTAAAAAGTTAGATAATGTAACTCCTAAGATTTCTGAAGGATACTGAAATGATAAAAACAATCCTTTTTTTGCACGCTCATTTGGGAGCATATTTGTTATATCTTCACCATTCAAAATTATTTTACCTTTCTCAATTTTGTATTTTGGGCTGCCCATTAAAACATTTGCAAGCGTACTTTTTCCAGCTCCGTTGGGGCCCATTAATGCATAAATTTTTCCACTTTCTAATTTAAGTGAAACTCCAGTGATTATTTCTTTGCCTTGAGAACTTACATTTAAATCTTTAATTTCAAGAACATTACTCATCGCTGAATTCCTCCAAACTTTTGTGAAGCGCCTTCAATCCCAGCAATGCACATTTAATCCTGACTATTCCTATGGGTATTCCTAGCATTGTTAAAACATCTTCATCTTTTATTTTTTTAAGCTCTTGAATATTTTTATTTTTTATTGAATCTGTAAGCATAGATATTGCTGCTTGGCTAATTGCACAACCATTTCCTTTAAATTTTACATCTTTAACTTTATTTGATTGATCAAGTTCTAGAAATATTTCTATTTGATCACCGCACAAAGGATTAAATTCTTTATATCTGAAGGTTGCTGTATCAATAGAACCAAAATTATGTGGATTTTTATAATGGTCTAGGATATTTTCTTTGTAAATTTGTTCTTCTTCTGTTAATTCTCCTTCCCCCACTTGATTTGGATTTATATCTAAAATCATAATTTGAACACCTTTTTTGCTTTTTTAATTCCTTCAATTAATGCATCAACATCTTCAAAGGTGTTATAAAAATAAAAGCTAGCTCTTGCACTTGCAGTTATTCCTAATAAATTCATCAGAGGCATTGCGCAGTGATGTCCTCCTCTAACTGCAATTCCTTCTCTATCAAGAATAGTTGCTAAATCATGTGCATGAATTCCTTTGACATTAAATGAAATAGTTGCAATTCTTTTCTCAGGATCTTTAGGCCCATATATGACTAAATCTTCTATTGTTTGCAATCTTTTAAGCGCATATGCAGTTATTTCTTTTTCATAATCTTCAATTTCTTTCATACCTATTTGTTTTAAGTAATCAATTGCTATCCCTAATCCAATACCACCTACAATGTTAGGTGTTCCTGCTTCAAATTTCCAAGGCAGGCAATTCCATGAAGAGTTTTGAAAACTTACTTCCCTTATCATATCCCCACCATATAAAAACGGGCTCATTTTTTCAAGCAGATCTTTTTTGCCATACAAAACACCAATCCCTGTTGGGCCTATCATTTTATGCCCTGAAAATGCAAGAAAATCACAATTTATTTCTTTAACGTTTATAGCCATATTTGGAACACTTTGAGCCCCATCAACAATAAACAAAGCATTGTGATTGTGAGCTATTTGCCCAATTTCTTTAACAGGATTTATTGTTCCAAGTACATTTGAAACATGTGCAACTGAAACAATTTTTGTTTTGTCAGTTATAATTTTTTTTGCAGCATCAAGATCCAGCTCACCTTCTGAAGTTATTGGAATATATTTAATCTGAGCGCTTTGTCTTTTTGCAATTTCCTGCCAAGGAACAATATTGCTGTGATGCTCCATTTGTGTTAGAACAATTTCATCGCCAGGCTTGAGATTTTGTCCTAAAGAGTAGGCTAATAAATTAATTGATTCTGTTGTTCCCCTGGTAAAAATTATTTCTTCAAATGATGCTCCTATAAACACCGCAACTTTTCTATGAGCTAATTCATATTGGTGTGTTGATTTTTCACTAAGTTCATAAATCCCCCTATGAACATTTGCATTATATTCTTGATAATAATTATTTATAGCTTCTATAACTTGAATAGGTTTTTGTGAAGTTGAAGCATTATCTAAATAAACAAGCCTATGTCCATGTACTTTTTGGTTTAAAATAACAAAATCTTTTCTGATTTTTTCCAGGTTTAGCGATAATTTGTTATTTAGCATTACATCATCACCAATTGTTTTGAAATAAATCCTCTCAGAAGATTTTCAAGAACTTTGTTATTAATTTCTTTAATTAAATGTTCAAAAAATCCTTGAACTATTTCTTTTTTTGCATCAAGCTCATTAAGCCCTCTAGACATCATATAAAATATTTGATCTTCATTGACATGGCTAACAGCAGCTGCATGGCTACATTTTACATTATCATTGTGAATTTCTAAAATAGGTATTGGATCAATCTCTGCATTCTCGTTTAATAATATAGCATCTGCTTTTTGGAATCCTTTGCTAGAATGCGCTTCTGGCAAAATTTTAATTAATCCGCGATAAATTGTTTTTGCATTACCTTGCAAAACTCCTTTTGTTAGCATATCACAGGTTGTATTTGGCGCTGAATGTATTGTCTTAATGTTTAAATCAAAAACTTGTTTTGTATCACCTAAAAAAATCCCCCTATTCTTTGTTGACGCTCCTTCTCCTTCTAGAAAACTAGTTATTGTAGATTTGGTGAATTTACTTCCTAGACAACAATCAAACCAGTAAACATTTGCATTGTTGGAAACTTTTGTTTTTTTTATAGAATAATTATTCGTAGCCTTATCAAAGTTTTGTATAGAAATATAAGATATATTCGCAGATTCTTTTGCAATTATTTCTACAATTTGGCTTCTTAATGCAGATTTTTTTGAAGATGAGTTTTCAATAATTGTTGCTTTGCTATTTTCATCAGCAATAATAAGAAAATGCTCTACACGCGCCTTTGTTTTTTGATCTAAATTAATAATTATCGGCGAAGTCAAAATAGTTCCTTTAGGAATTTGTATGAGCATTCCTGAATTAAAAAATGCACAATTAAAAACACAAAGTTTATCTTTCTCATCTCTCAAAGTTATGAATAAATTTTCTTTTATAAGTAATTCATTTGTTTGAAGCGCTTCTGAAAAAGGAAGAATATTAACATTTTTTTCAGCAATTATTCCTGGTAATTGCTGTTCTTCTAACAAATCCTGCTCAGTTAGAATTGGAAAATCTTGACTTAAACTTATGTTTATTCCATATTTTTGTGGAAACAATAAGTTTTCAAATTCATTAAATGCTTGTTTTCTTTTTTCAAACAACCAAACAGGTTCGTTTAAATTTTTTGATATTTTTTCCAGAATACTTATTTCTAAGCCCATTAAACCCCCCGATAAATTTTTACCCTATTGAATTTTCCATTTCTAAATCTATTAATTTATTTAGTTCAACAGCATACTCTAAAGGAAGTTTTTTTGTTACATCAGAAATAAAACCTCCAACAATCATTTTAATTGCTTCTTCTTCTTTTAATCCTCGGCTCATCAAATAAAAAATTTCTTCATCTCCTACTTTTCCTACTGTTGCTTCATGAGATATTGTAACTTCATTATTGTCAATTTTCATGAAAGGATACGTGTTTGAGGTTGACTTATTATCAATTAATAATGCATCGCAAACAACTCTGGAGGTTGTATTTTTTGCATTTTTTGCTGCACGTAAGTATCCTCTATATGATGATATTCCTCCGCCTTTGCTTATGCTTTTAGCTCGTATAGTTGAAGTTGTATTTGGTGCTGCATGTATTACTTTTGAGCCTGTATCTTGGTTTTGCCCTGGTCCTGCAAATGCTATCCCTAAACTATCTGATATTGCTCCTTCCCCACGAAGAACGCTGCATGGGTAAAGCATAGTTATGCCACTACCCATATTTGCATTTATCCATTCTATTACACCATTTTTATCAATAACTGCTCTTTTAGTGTTAAGATTATAAGTGTTTTTGCTCCAGTTTTCAACACTGCTATATCTTACTTTAGCATTTTCATGAACAAAAATTTCAACACAGCCTGCATGCAATGCATTTGCTTCAAATCTAGGGGCAGAACAACCTTCAATGTAAGAAATTTCACTTCCTTCATCAGCTATAATCAATGTATGCTCGAACTGGCCTCCTCTTTCAGCATTCATCCTGAAGTATGCTTGAAGTGGAATGTTTACTTTTACTCCTTTTGGAACATAAATAAATGTCCCGCTACTCCATACTGCTGCATGAAGCATTACAAATTTATGATCATTTATCGGAACGCAGCTTGTCATAAAATATTTTTTAACTAATTCAGGATATTTTTTAACTGCAACATCCATGTTTTCAAAAATAACTCCTTTATCTTCCCATTCTTTTTTGAGATTATGATATACACCGTCACTATCATATTGAAAACTTGCGCCTCCTAGGGAATGTTTTTCAGCTTCAGGAATTCCTATTTTTTCTGCTGTTTTTCTAATTTCTTCAGGAACATCTTCCCAGTGTGTTGATTCTTTTGCATCAGGTCTTACAAAATATGTTATTTGATTAAGATCAAGATTGCTTAAATTCGGACCCCAGTTTGGTATTTGTGTTTTTTGAAATAATTCAAATGCTTTAAGACGTTTTTGCAGCATCCAATCTGGTTCATTTTTTTGTTTTGAAATCTCAATAATAAGTTCTTTTGTTAGCCCTGGTTTAGCAATATATTTAGATCTATCTGGGTTTGCTTCATCATATATTGAACGGTCTATTTTAAGTTCAGTTACTTGTTTCATATTCTACAAAAATTAAAATTAACTATAGTTAACTAATATATAAGTGTTGCGGATTGTCAAGATAATATTTATTTCTTGTACTTCTCCATTGTTCCCATAAATAATAGCCTTGGCAAAAACCTTCCTGTTTGCTTCATATACTCTGAGTATTCTTTTCCTAATTTTTTTGCAAGAAATCGTTCTTCAATGATAGTTCTATACTTTAATGCAGGAACAACACATGTTAACCATAAAATAAGTCCAAAAAAACTTGATAATGCCAGTGCAGCTCCCAGCCACATCAAGAAATATCCGGTATACATCGGGTGCCTGATTTTTTTGTAAATGCCTTCTTTTATTACTTTATGTTCTTTTTGTACCCTGACTTGGTAAGTGAAAAATTTTCCTAAAGTTAATCTTCCAGTTGTTCTTACTGCTATGCCAAAAAATAGCAAAACAAATCCTACCCAATTCCACCACATAAAAGGAGGTGCATAAATGTAATTTTCTAAAAGCATAATAACTGCAGTTCCAACTAAAGCAATAAATAAGATAAATACTGTTTTATCTTTAAAATCTTTTAATTTGAAAGCTCTATAAAAATCTCCTTCAAACACTAAGATTCCACTAGTGTTTCATTAGTGGTTTAGTAGTGGAATCTTGGTGTGCTCAAGCACTAGAAAATCGAAGATTTTCTGTGCACAGAAAATGCGTTGCATTTTCTTGTGAACCATTGGATGCTGAAACCGAAGTTTCATGTCACGGGTCTATTGACCAGTGGTTCTTGACATATAAACGTAAGCAAAATCAATGCTCCAACAATAAGCCAAATCATAAATAAACTTAAAGTTCTGGTATTTAAATAATTTTGTCACTATATCGTTCTCAGATAAAGTTATAAATAGTTTAGTGTTACTGCCAGTAATAAAAAGGTGTTTATATGCAAATATCTGAATTGTCAAATATAGAGTTTTACCGCGGACAAACATTTGCAATAACAGGCCCAGTACATTCTGAAAAAACACTTGATTCTATACTTTTGAATAACCGCATAAATATTCACACACCATATAGATCATTAATGTTTACTAATGATATTAATTCTCGTGATGGCAAAGACCGCGTTGCTTCAGCTGCAGGATTAGAAAGCGGAGCAAAAACAGTTCCTGCTTCAAATCCTTGGAAGATCCTTGATTTTATTGAACAAGAACAAGCCCGTGAAACACTAGATGCACACGGCAAAAAAGGAGAATTACATGTTATTATTTTTGATGAATGCAATTTCTATAGCTCTGACTTTATAGACGTCATAGATAGAATACGATTGATCTATTCAAAAATAATACTAATTCTTACTGGTCTTAATTATAATTTCAGAAGAGAGCAATTTGGAATAATGGGCTGGGCAAATAGCAATGCAAAAAAGATTGAACTTGAGTCAAACTGCAAAGTCGCAAAGTGGGGAAAACCCTGCGGAAAGTTAACGCAGTATACTGCCAGATTTATTAATTTTGAAAAATACAAAGCTCCAGTCAAGCCAGTTGATCTTATCGATAAGTACGGCAATCTTCTAAAACAACAATTTAGCTTTGATATGTTCTTTAGTCCGACCATCATCGTTGAAGAAACAGATGATGAAAAAAAGAAAAATGAAGAAAACAAAGGACGCATTTATAGCGTAGCTTGTTTGGAGCATTTTCAGCTTCCTTTTGAAAAAGAAACTAAAGATATTCATTTGTTCATAAGAGAGGAATATAAAAAAACACAACATCCTGTAAAATTAGAAACAGTCAAAAATGAGTTCAAAAAAACACAGCCTTTAGACAACATACTAACATTTCTTACATCAGAACGAGGAGTAATGTTTTCTGAAGATTCATTTTCTCTCAGAACATTTTACAAAGGCGTAGGAGAAGGGCATTATACGCCCGCCCAGTTAAATAATGGCATTTATATGCCTGGCCTGGAAAAAGAGTTTGTATAATTATTGATCTGATATAAATTAATCAATTACTCTTTTTATTGTTGGAATTTTATCAAAGTCTTTGTCAAAAGAGTATATTTGTGATATGCCAAATTTTTTCATAAGGGCTATTGCAAGACAGTCATTGATTCTTTTATTAAGTTCTTTTGACAAAAAGACTGCAGTTATATAATTGTTTTTTTCAACAGAACAAATTTTTATATTTGGATTTTGAAGTAATGAATTTATTATATCTGATGTTTCTTTAATTGTGTAATATGCCTCTAATATGTTGATGCATTCTGATACATGAACTGTTGATGTTAATACTTTTTCACCTTGATCTATTTTTTTAAGTATATTCCTTGCTTTTTGTTTTAACACAATTTCAGAATTACTTAATTTTCTTTTTGGTTTTAGAAATGAGTGTATAAATACATTTGCATCTATAAAATTCATTTTGATTTTAACAATTCATTTTTCAGAGAATGCCAGTCATTTAAATTGCTAGTAATATCAACTATCTTCTCAGGAATATCAGATAACTTTTTGTATTTGGCAGGGATTATTCTTAACTCTTGATCTTTTTGTATTAATAAAACCTTGTTTCCAAATTTTCTCCATTCTTTAGGCAGCATAATCCTACCTTGTGGATCTATGCTTCTTTCAATTGCTTTGATCATAGATAATCTATATTATGATAATATATAAATTTTTTGGTAAAAAATCTAAATTTCCCAATTAAACCAATCTTTGAGTTACTTGATTATCAACAAAATGATCAGATCCTAATTTTTCAAACACTAAGATTCCACTAGTGTTTCATTAGTGGTTTAGTAGTGGAATCTTGGTGTGCTCAAGCACTAGAAAATCGAAGATTTTCTGTGCACAGAAAATGCGTTGCATTTTCTTGTGAACCACTGGATGCTGAAACCGAAGTTTCATGCCACTGGTCTATTGACCAGTGGTTCTTGACATTTAAATAATTAACTCCCAAGCATCAATCTTATAATCGCATTCATAACTTCATCAACAGTTATGTCATGCATGCACTTGTATTTTTCTGTTTTTCTTAAACAGTCTGGAAAACAAGGTTTTGTATTATTAATGCAGGGGCTGCATTCTAAATTTTTGTATAATGCTATGCTTTTATTATTATAAGGCCTCCATAATATTGGAGTATTTGGACCAAATAAGCCTATTGTAGGTATTCCTTGCGCTGCTGCAATATGCATTGGTCCTGTATCAATACTGATGAAAATATTGCACATTTTAATAAAAGAAAATAATTCTTTTGTAGAAAACATTCCTGCAGCATTAATTGCTTTTGCTCTTGAATTATCAATTATTTCTTGAATTTTTTGTTTTTCTTGTTTAGTTCCAACAAGCACTATTTTTCCATAAGATTCTAATTTTTTTATTAATTCAGGAAAATAAGGCCATAATCTTGTTTTTGATGCTGATTCAGCAGTTCCTGTGCAAATTCCTATTATTCTAGATTTATTATTTTGTAGTTTAAAGTGTTTTAGGAATTTTTGAATATCTTCACCAGCAAGCTGTGTAGTATTTTTATTTTCAGCATTGATTAATTTAAGATAATTTTCTACAACATGCTTGTTTTTATCATATTTTGATTTTTTAAAATACAGCAAAGATCTTAATCCATGAGAAAATCCAATTGTTATTTTTCCAAAATACATTGCAAGAAGAGCCGAACAATTCAAGTATGGTTCTCCGTCAATAACTAAATCATAAGCGCGAAATAATGCTAAATGTTTAAAAAATTCAGGAAATTCAAATAATATTATTTTATTAACAAAACTTTGTCCTTCATAAACTGCTTTGTTTCTTTTTCTCGCATAAACATCTATTTGCGCTTCAGGATATTTTTTTTGCAGTTCTTTAAGCAACGGTAAAGTCAAGACACTGTCTCCTAATGCCCATAATTTAATGAAAAGTATTTTTGCAGGATTTTTATTTTTTCTTTGTAATAATGTGTAAGGCAATAGCAACAAGATTAATATTGTTCCTATAAATTTATCAAATATTCTAAAGAAAGATATCATTTTTTCTTTTTAAGAAGCGCCATTTCCCTAACAATAACTGTGAGGTTCTGATCTAATGTTTCAATTTTAACATAAATTCTAAATAAAAGATAAAAAATTAAAACTATGCTTGAATAAATTATTATATCAACAGGCCTGTTAATTCCAACAATATTTGAAAATAAACGTATAATATCTGGAAAAAATGCTACAATAATTACGCTCATCCAAATGCTTGTCCAAAATCCAAATTCATAGGAAGTTATTTTTTTGTCTTTAAAACGAAGTACAGCCCTGCTCCATGCAAAAAGCGCGAATATTATTGCTAAAATTTGCAGTATTGTTATCATTTTGCTAATTTTTGAATAAACATTTTAAATAATATTCTGAAAGCATTCAAAGTGCTTTGTCCGTGTTTTATTGAGTAATTTGTATACTCTATTGTAACTGGAACTTCAACATATGATAATTTTTTCAATTTTATTTGCTCCAATATTTCAGAAGCATGCTCCATGCCATTGCTTTTTATTTTTATAGTTTCTGCAGCTCTTCTAGTTAAAGCTCTAAGTCCATTATGTGAATCTGTAAGCTTAATATCATACATAAATCTGATAATAATTGCACCTGTTTTCAAAAATAGTTTTCTAATAAGCGGTGTTTTATTTTTTTTTAAAAATCTTGAACCTAGCGCAATGTCAACATTGTACTCTTTTAAAGCATTTATTAATTTTGGTATATCTTCTGGACTATGTTGGCCGTCTGCATCAAAAGTTATAATAGTATCTGCACCCTTTTCAAGTGAGTATTTTATTCCAGTTTGTAAAGATGCCCCTTGTCCTCTATTAACAATGTGGCGTAAAGTTGTTGTATATCTTGATGCAATTTGTGCAGTATTATCTTTACTTCCATCATCAACAACTACAATATTTTTATAACCTTTTTTTTGAATTTTAGTAATAACAGATTCAATGCTTAAACCTTCATTAAAAGCAGGAATTATGATATAAGGCTGCATTGAAAAATACAGGAAAATCTCTTTTTTATGTTTTGTGCATGTCAAGAACTACCTGCTAAAGTAGGTAGCTATGCTGGCATTATAATATGTTTTCAATCTTAATTCTGAAAAATAGTGTATTATTCCCAAAAACAGGCGGCGCATTCATTGAAGCTAGTGTTTCTGGAGTTATTGATATTATTTTTTCATCATTTTTTTTCATACCCATAAGTTGATTTGCAACCATATTTAATGCACCAGCACTGCCAAGTGTTATTTGTTCTGGGCTTGTCTCAATATTTTCAAAGCTAATATCTTTTGAAATATTCATACTCTGCCATTCTTTTATTGTACTAGCAATTATAGTTCCATTATCCAACCATGAAACATAATTTATTTTTATAATTGAATCTGGTTCTATATTGTTTTTTTCTTTTAATGCACTTAAAACATTAGGATCACCGCCATCCCAGTCAACCTTCCATAAATAAATCTCACCTCCAATAGGCTGTTTAATACTGACAACTTTCTTAAAATACTTCAAGCCATGCCCTTCCATAAAGTATAATTTTGTAAACATACTATTTGCAAGCTGAGGCCAAGTATAAAAACTAGCGTAACCTTCTCTTGTAGGAATTAAAACAGCAGAAAAAGCAATATTTGAATTAATAAATCTCTTTGTAGTAATATTTTTTTCATTATTAAAGTAAATCAAAGAATAAGGAACAACATGAGCGCCATTAAACTCTATGAAGGTTTCATTAGATTTAACTCTTAAGCCATTAGAACAGTAAGTGCCGTCAGATTTAATCTCGCAATTAACAAAAGAACCAGTATCATATGCTGGCCAAGGAGAAATCCACTCATTAGCGCTATCCTCGCTAGTAATTGATTGAAGATCCCTATACAGCTTATCAGCTTCTTCTTCACTATAACCCTGCTCTTCAGCCCACTTGATTGCATCATCACGTTTAAGTTTTTTAGCTTCAATCCAAGCAGCAGCACGCTTAAAATCCCATAAGCCAAAATGAGCCCAAACAGGAGCTTTTCCAATCATGTCATCAGAAGTAATAAAAAAATTCTCAGCAGGGCCACAATGAGTGTATTGTAAAATTTCATCAGGATTGTCAATTTGCTTACTTAATACTTGATTTGCATCTTCTTTTTTTAATTTTAGAATGCTGTATAAAATATCAATTGTTTTTGGTGTATTATTTATTTTTTTATTTAATTCTTCAAATGCTGTATTGCTTCCGCAAGCTAACATCCTGAGAATTCCGACAGCTTCTTTCTCATCATCAGTAACAAGAACACGGCCAATCCAATGAGCTATAGGAGTATTTTGCGATGCACCATCAAAAGTTACAGCCCTATCAGCAACAAACTTAAACTGATGGCCAAAATCCCACCAAGAAGTAATAATAGCGTCTTGTTTACTTTGTTCTTTTATTGTTATTAAAATGTTCCACCAAGCATCATTCATAATTGGAAGATCAGACTGAGAAGCTGCAAAAGAAGAACGAACAAGCAATGAAAGAAAAAACAAGCCAACAATCATAACACCAACAAAAGAAACCCACAAAGGAGCCTTAAACTCTTTTTTCAAATAAATGTTGCAAAAATTAAACACAATACCAAAAGCACTGCCAAATAAAATTGCTAAAGGGGGCACGACAAGCATTAAAAAACGAATGCCCTTAGTAGTTGCATAAGCAGTAGCTAAAAACCAAACAACTAAAAATAATGAATAAATCATATGCTCCTTTTTTTTAACACTTTTTAACAAAAGAAAAACAGCTCCTGAAAGACAGATAAGCAAAATATCAGCGCCAAACTTTTCAAAAACACCCCTAATATCAAGAGCATTTAATTCAGCAACAGTTGTGTAAACATTAGGCCATAGATTCTCATGAGCTGCATTTTTTATAATAGTAAAGCCAAGCGGTTCAATCGGGCCTCTAATAAAAGCATTAAATCCTGCAAAAATTGATACAAATATTCCAGTTGTTAAAATAATAAGACCTGCATTTATCAAAAGCTTGTTAATGTGCTCTTTGGGATTTTCATCTGAGTTTTTAAAAACAAACAAGCCAACAAAATGAAGAGCAAAAGCTGCAAGAATAAAATCAAAAATATACCACCAAGACCAAACATAAGAATATAAACCAATAAGAAACCCTGAGAGAACTGCAAATAATGCTTTTTTCTTTAAATCAACAGATTCTATCATTAAAAAGAAAAACCAAAAAATATAGAGCGGAAAAAATATATTATAAGCATCAGTATCAGCATGACCCCACAAAGTCCTATTAAGAAAAGCAGCATGAAGAATTAAAAAACTTGCTGCCAATACACCGCCAATATCTCCTGCAAGCTTTCGTGTGATAAAAAATGCAGGAATCATTGACAATAAGGAAAAAATAAAAGGAAAATAAGCTGCAGACTGCATCAAAGGAATCTTTGGATTAAAAATTGAAAATACTTTATGTATGTATGCTAAAGTATAGTGATGAAAAGTACTTTCTACCTGTACACCGAGAGGTGCAAGCATATGATTATCCCAATCTTTTCCATCTTTTTTAACATCACCAGGAAAACCATGCTCAAGATAATTGCGAGCTCTTCTCAAAAAAGTATAAGGATCAATATCAGGCATATAAGTATAAGCTACATTGTTAACATCATAATGATACTGATCTTTCAACTGCCTTGAAAGATCTTTTTCTGCAGCTAAAATCTGTTGTTTTTGCTGGCTATATACATTATCAAACTGTTCAGAAAGTATTTTTTTCTTTTGGTCATCAGGAAGATTTGGATACTGTTTTTCTATTTGTAGTTGAACTTGATTTTTCAAATTGTTTTCAATATTTTGCTTTGCAAGATTGTCAAATAATGGAAGATCCTGAGATAAAGAACGCATCCATATTCCGCCCCAGGGTAAAAATCCGGCATTTGGCATGAATTGTAAAATCATCAATAATAAAAGAATACACAATGAAGGATATTTTTTCATAAAATCAATTACGTACTTTATATCAAACTCATCATTATTTGTTTTAGCCTGATCTGAAGAAAAAAGATTTTTAAAAAATAATCTTACCTTTGAAAAGTCAAAGTCTATATTAAATTCATCTTGACTACTTTTTTGTTTATCATCTGAATTTTGTCTAATATTTGTTGTTTGAACATTATTATTTAGAGCCAATTTATCTTCAGAAAAAAAGTTTTTCACTTTATTCCAGATATGTTTTAAATCTATGCCTAATTCATATGATTCCTGCATTAATTTATCATGATCTGAATTTTGTTCTAATTTTTCCAACACCAATCCCTCCTTATTGTGAAAATAAAATAATGTTTTATAAGCATTTATGCACTCTAGAATAGCTTTTTTGCAAAATTTAGAATACTCGGCTTTGCAATAATAAGCTTAAGCATCAGCATTATTGGATGGTCTCTTGTTTCTTTTTCAATAACATTCTTAATAGAATCCAGCTTAAGA
This sequence comes from Candidatus Woesearchaeota archaeon, assembly GCA_016188265.1. Lineage (GTDB taxonomy): Archaea > Nanobdellota > Nanobdellia > Woesearchaeales > ARS49 > JACPID01. The sequence continues at coordinate 62,389 of JACPID010000007.1, forward strand.
AGTGAAACAGCTTTGTTCCAGTCATCTTCTTTAAACTTATCAATAACATTTCTTATTTGTAAATGAGTTAAAAGCCCTAATCCTAATTTTTTTTTCCATGAAAAAGAATGAGATTTATTTTTAATTATTGCATCAGCAACATATTTTGATGCAATAAAACTTTGAATTATGCTTCCTCCTGTTGTTGCTTTCACCATAGCGGCTGCATCGCCAACTAAATAAGTATGTATGTTATTGAATTTTGTGTAAGTATTTATCAAAGGATCATAAACCGGAATCAATGCTCCTTCTTTTGAAATTATTCTTCCATTAAATTTTTTAAGAAAAGAATCAAAAACAGCGCCTTGCCAAGGATAAGACATTGTCCCTATTTCGACTTTATTTTCTCCATGAGGAACAAGCCATGCAAAACAACCAATATTAGTGTACACTTCTATTGCCCCATCATGTTCATATTCAACAATTGCTTTTGCGCCAATAAAGTATTTTCTTTGCTTTTCTAAACCAGTTAATTTTGCAACAGTACTTTTTGAACCATCTGCACCTACTAAATGTGTTGCATGTATTGTTCTTTTTTCATTCAATGCATTGATTATAACTTTGTTTTTCTGTATTGATTCAAGATTTGCAGGCCTATGAATTTGAACTCCTAGATCAACTGCTTTTTCATTAAGATATTTGTTTAATAATTCTCTTTCACAAACTATGTCAGGACGTTTAAAATTGATTTCTGCTTGTTCATTATTAGGAGCTATGAACCTAAATCTTTTTACTTTGCTTACAATTATTTCCTCTGGAATTTTTATTAAATCATCAACTGCATAAGTTAGAATTCCTGAACATGCTTTTTTAAAAGTATCCTGTTTGTCAACAAGATGTATTTTTGATGAATCATACTGTTCTGCAAGTTTAATAGCTGTTGATGCTCCTGCAACGCCTGCCCCTATAATAACAATTTGTTTATTCATAATGTGAAATCAAAGTTTTTGATCATGCTCAAAAAACTATGTTTTTTGGCACACAGAAAAATGTTCTACATTTTTCTAGTGTACCAAGATTCAATCTGAAACACTAGTTGAATCTTAGTGTTTAAAATAATTATTCACGAAAAGTTCTTATATATAGCCAAAGACACAAATATTTATACAAATAGATGTCTTTGGCTAATAGCAAATGACACATTTTTGTCTAAATAATAATGTCATTTGCTATAACTTTAATTAACACCTAAAAATATGAAAGTATATTATGCAACTACAAACAAAGCAAAAGTAATGTCTTTGGAGCAAGCGCTCACTCCGCACGGTATTGCTGTAATTCATGAAAATATAGCTTTAGATGAACCAAGATCAAATTCTGTATATACTATTGTAAGTAATAAAGTGCGCCAAGCATTTGAAAAAATAAAGAAGCCTGTTGTTGCTCTTGATGCAGAGTTTTCTATCAAAGCATTGAATGGTTTTCCAGGAACTTTTGTAAATCATACTTTAGATACAATTGGAACTAAAGGATTGTTAAAACTAATGCAGTGCAGAAAGCATAGGGATTGTATGTTTATACAAAGCCTTGCGTATACTGATGAGCTTATGTTTCCTGATCTGATTTGTTTTAATGCATTGATTAAAGGAGTAATGGCAAAAAAAGAATATGGCAATAAAAAACCTTGGTTGTGGTCGCGATTAGGATTTATCTTCATTCCTGAAGACCATACAAAGACTCTGGCTGAAATGACACAGGAAGAATATTATTATTGGAAGACTAACAGTCAAAATGAACAGTATTATACTAATGCATTTGCTAATTGGTTTGTGAAGAGGCAAAAACAGTAATAATATTATATTTTTAAAAATCATTCTTTCCAAAAGGAAATATTGTTACTCTCCAATAACAACAATAACGAAAGATTTATATATTAAATACATAGTTCTAAACCAATTGTTGGAGGGGTAAATAAAAATATGGCAGAAAATAATTCAGGAAGTTCTAGTTCACAAAACAAAATTAAAAAATTAACATCAAGATTAATTGCACCTACAATATTAGCATTAACAGGCATAATTGGTAATGTAAATTTTGCACATGCAAAAGATGAAGATACAACTAATACAATTACAACTAGTACAAATACTTTAGAAACAAGTCCTGCTACTCCGCAATTAAATGTTGCAGAATATCAAAGGATGCGTGATAGTGTAATTCTTAATGTTGCAGATCATTTAGACAAAGGCAAATTTCACAGAGCAGTAAGAGATCTAGATCGCGCAATAGCGCAAGGATTAGATGAGTTTACAGTTAATGCAGTACTTGATGGACAAGCAGTATCTTTTAATGAACAAACAACTTTTTATGATTTTAAACAAGAACTTATTAATAATGCATTAAAAGAAAAAGAATTTGAATATTTTGAGTTAAGAATTGGCAGAGAAAATAGAGAAAACCAAAGAATAACATACTTAGAAGGATTAATGCACGAACCTCTTTGTAGATTTAAAAACTTTGTTTCTGAACAAAACTGGGATTTTGCTGAAAGCGCAATACGCGATGCACAAATGGTTTATGGACTTGATGATGCTATTGTTCAAAAATGGCACAATTATGTTAGTTCTGAAAAAGAATTTGTTAAAGCTTTGAAAAATTTTGAAAGCACCCACAGTTTGCTTTTAGATTGGCACAATCTTCAATCAAGTAATAGCATGAGACGCGCTGCTAATAAATTAGTTGATGTTAAATCATCTTTAAGGCAAACAAAAAAATATTTAGAAAATGCAAAACAATCACTTGCTCAATCACTTGCTAATTCTTTAACAGTCTTTCAACCAGAAAAAAATAAGCATTTAGAACTTGAAGAACAAGTAAATGTTTTAGCAAGAGAAATTACAGTTGCAAATTTAAAACAAGAAGTTAGAGATATTTATGAAAGCTGCCCTACAAACTTTTTAGGAGAAAAAAGAGATTTAGAATCTGAATATACTGCTTGGAAACAACGTGTTTCTGAATGTGTTGGTGAAGAAAAAGCAGGCGGACTTCTTTTATATTATGGTGAACAAGTAAGAGAAAATGCACAAATGCGTGGCATTTATAGTGAATTTATCAAAGTTGAAGAACAATTAGCAAAAGGAAGAGAAAATTCTGCATATTATCATGCTTTGCTAGGGCTTCTTAAAAATGAAAGTACAAGAAATATATATAATGGAGTATGTAGTGATATGAATTTAGATGCTGATCCTCTGCTTCATAGCAGAAGAAAATTTAATGCTATACATACTTTGCTTCAATATGGAAATCCTGAATTAGTAGAACTTCGCAACAGATTAACAGAATTTCATTCAAATAGAAATGCTGATTATGAACAAAGTGTTAGCAAGCGAAAAAATTTTGAAAATGCTTTGAATAATACTGCAGGAGTTTTGGCAAAGCCATTATATTTTGCAATGCAATCTTCTGTAAACACAGGCAAAGCATTAGTGCGTGGATTATCTTCTTTATTAGCTGAAAGAGATCCTAAGGAAGAGCTTAATTTTGAAAAAGGATCATTAACACAAGATTTTGCTTCACATTATGGTTTGCATGCTGGAAAAGCTTTAGAAAAAACATGTGAAGCAGGCAGAAATCTAGTTCAAACAGTTAAAGCTGTTGTTAATGCACCTAGTGCAGTAACAAATGCAGTCCACTTGCTAGTTAAACCAGTTGAAAAAGTTCCTTATTTAGGCCCTGTTGTAAAAGTTGTTGAAGAAAATACTTTAGGCGGTGAATATTTTGATAATTCTTGGCTTGGTTTCAAAGGAAACTTAAAAGGGCCTTATGATTCATTCCAATATCAAAAGCAAGAAGAAGGTGCTGTTGCTGCATGGACTGGTTTTGGTATTCAAATAGGAACATTATGGTGGCTTAGTGAAGAGTTTTATAAATCTGTAACAGGCTCAAAAAGTAACAAACCAGCCCCAGCACAACAAGAAAACCCTCCTAGAGATTTAGGCGGGCAAAGCGGGGGAACCCATGTTCGTCCTAGATGATTTGGAGGCATAAAAAAAATGAAAATTTCAAGATTATTAATTGGATTGATTGTCATGTTAACACTTGTCTTTAATGCAAATGCTCTTGTTGATGTAAATTATAAATTACAACCAACAAATAATGCGCAAGCGCTTGCATTTAATTGTTTAGACACTTCATGTTCACAAGTTGCTCAATTTGGAGGGTCATTTCCCAATGGACAGTTTACTGCAAATGGTGAACTAACTGTTCGTTTCCCAAGCACACTACAACAAAATGGATATGCTTTATATTTTGTTGCACAAGGATTTTTGCCTAGCGCATGGCATGCTACATGGAATAGCCAAGGAGATTCTTCAATTTATACTACAAGTTTTCCAATAACTCTTGAAAAAGCAAGCGTGTGCAGAAGTAAAGTTGATAGTTTAAGAGTTGTTAATGATGTAGCACCAAATGTTCCTCTTCTAATTCAAACAAGCACATCTTTAGATGCAAATACAGAAAGCGCATTTGCACTAGATCCATCTAACCCAGTTAAGTATGTTCCACAAGAGCTTGCTGATTATTATAGCGCAAAAACACGCGTTGTAACACAAGTTGTTGATGTTTCTGGAAATGTTGTTTTTAGTGAAACTAAAGATGTCAATGTACTTGCAGATCAATCAGTTCCAGTTGAATTTACTTGGACGCCTGTTGATACTGGAAGATATGCTGTTCTTGTAACAACAGAAGTAGTTGATGATCAATGTGAAAGCACTGAAAAACAATCTGCATCAAGTTTTGTAACTGTCCAAGAAGAAAGTAAAAATAATTTATGTTATTCTCTTGTTAATGATTTAGAAGCTAACAGTAAAGATGCAGAAGCAGGAGATTCAGTCAGCGCAACATACAATTTAATTTCAAATCACGGAGATTTATCTGAACTAAGCACATTAACACCAGTTCCAACAAGTGTTCAATGGCAGGTAACCCGATATGATGGGACATTATTTGAAGATGCAACAGGCAAAACTTTAGTTGAAGCTCAAGAAGAATTTTCTGCAAACCCTGATGAACTAAATCCTGTTCAGCATTCATTTGATTTTACAGTGCCCTCAGATGGAAAATATGCTGTTTCAGTTCAAGCAACGCCTAACAGTGCACTTTGTACAAACGAAGTCCAGCCAGGAATGCAGTTAGTTTCATTTTTTGTTAAAACTCAAAGTAATGATGCAACAACACATAAAGTAAATTTTGAATTGCGTGATCAAAATGGAAATGCTGTTGAAAATGCTGAAGTTTTACTTAATAGTGTTAGTGCAACTTCGGACAGTTCTGGAAGAGCAGTATTTAATGAAGTTAAATCAGGAACTTTCTTTTATACAGTTTTGCATAACAACTTTGAAACAGTTCAAGGAAGCCTTGTTGTAAACAATCAAGACGTAACTATTGCATTAACACTGTCAGCAAAAATAGTATCGCCTGACTTATTTATTACAACATTTTTTGTGCATGATACAGAAAATGGCGTTGGAATTAAAGGTGCAAAAGTGACATTTGGCGGTGTAACTTCATTTTCAGATGAATTTGGCTTGGTAAGGTTTGCAAGTGAAGAAGGCTGGTATGATTATACAATAACACATTCTAATTATTTAAGCAGAGAAGGATCTGTATTTGTATTAAATGATCAAACATATAATTTAGGAATGGAAAGAATTAGTGGTTTTGCGCCAGGACCAAGAATAGTTAAAGAAAAAAGTATGAACATAGGCATTAATTCAATTAGAATGCCAACTGCTTTTGAAGTGCGTGCAGGAGATCAGCTTGCAATAACCTTTAGTTTTGAAAATAATGGCAATGAAAACCTTAAAGGTGTAAAAGCAACAGCATTGATCCAAGAGCTTGGTGTTAAAGCTAGTGCAGGCCCAGTTGAATTAAGCGAAGGCGAGCATTCAAGAGAACATCTTTTATTAGATATTCCTGAAAATGCACAATCTGGAAATTATTGGGTAAGATTCACTGTATCAAAAGATTCTTTAAAACGAGTTGTTTACAGAGAAATAACAGTAAAATAAATGACACCACTCAGTAATGGATACAAAAAGAAAGCTTTATATATGTCTAAATATTTAAATTGCAAATAGAGGTTAAAATGAAGGCAAAAATAATATCATTATTAGTACTTTTTTGTTTGCTTATTATTAGTGTAAATGCTGTTCCTGTAAATATTGATAATGTTAAAATTAATGATATTAAAGTAAGCGAAGATGCAATAACTTTGCTTAATATTGAAAGAGGAAGTGAACTTGATGTTGAAGTGCATTTAACAGCAGTTGAAAAATCAGATAATCTTGAACTTCAAGCATTTATTTCAGGATTTGAATATAGTGATGTTGAGCAAATTGCAGATTTTGCAGGCCCATTTAGTGTAGAACCAAATGTAACCTATGTTAAAAATTTAAAATTAAAACTATCAGATCTTGTTGAAAAAGACGATTATAAACTAAGATTAGTTGTTTCTGATAAAGATGGAACTTTATTAATTAAAACATACAAGTTACATGCAGATGTTCCCAGGCACTTGCTGAAAGTAAAAGACGTTATACTAACTCCAAGAAATGTTAAAGCAGGGCATTCTCTTATTGCGCAAGTTCGTGTTGAAAATAAAGGCGAAAAAGAAGAAACTGATGTAAAAGTAATTGCCAGTGTTCCTGAACTAGGGCTTGAAGCTGTTGATTATATTGAAAAATTAAAAAACAATGAAGATGAAGATGAAACAGAAGAGCTTTATCTTAAAATTGATGCTTGTACAAAACCTAAAACATACACCTTGAATGTTGATGTGTATTATGATCAATTGCATAGAAAATTAGCAACAACAAAAGTTCCATTCATAGTAACTCCAAGCAGTACATGCAATAATGAAGAATTAGCTGGACTGGCTGGACTTGTAAAATCTCAAGTAATTATTTCATCTGTTTTAGATACTGTTGAACAAGGACAAAGCACTATTTTTCCAATTACAGTTGTTAATAAAGAAAATGTTGCAAAAACATTCACCATTACACTACAAGAATCAGAAGGCATAAGTGTTACTGTACAACCATCTGTAACTGTGCTTGTTCAACCAAATCAAGCATATACATTTAATGTATTTGTTACAGCAGAAAGCAGTTCAAAACTTGGAAAGCATGCACTTACAGCAGATCTGAGATCAGGATCAGATTTAATAATCGCACAGCAAACATTAACATTAAATGTAAAAGAAAGCTCATCAGCAGCAACTAAAAGCATTTTAGAAATAGGGTTGCTAGTGCTCATTATTGTACTTATAATTCTTGGATTTGTAATAGGTGTAACAAGAGTACAACGTGATGATAAAAAGAAAGAATATTACTAAAAAATTATTCTTTCAAAAAAATCACATAATTTAATTAAGGGGAATGGCATGAAGAAAAATTTAATCACACTAAGTTTATGCATCCTTCTTCTTTTTTCCCTTGTCAATGCTCAAGAATTTATTGAATTAACTGATGATTTTGAAGTATTAAGCCAGCAAACAATTGCAGTATTTCAGTGCGCACCTGCAAGCACATCATTGCTTGTTCAAAATACGGGAGATGTAGAAAGTATATATGATGTGAGCATCGTAGGAGAGCTTGCACAATCAACAATAATTCTCCCAAAACAATTTAGTTTAAAACCAGGAGAATCTCAAGAATTAAGCGAGCTTATTAATGTTCATTGTGATGCAAAAAATTCAAAATTAAATATTTTTATTAAATCAGATTATAACACTAAAAAAAAAATAGTTCAAGATATTGAAGCATTCAAGCCAAATAACATACAGGTTCAAACTGAAGCTAATATAGTGTCAATTAATGCTTGTCAAAAAGCAACATTTTCTCTAAAATTATTTAATTTAATTAATTTTGTTGAAACTTATAGTTTAAGCATTTCTGATTTTCAGGATAGTGCTGTAATAAATCCTAGCAAAATTACTCTAAATCCAGGAGAAAGCGCTAATGTTACGCTCGTAGTTGAACATAAGAACTGTAATGAGCGTGGGATTTTACCATTTAAATTAAATATTGAAACAGAAAAAACAAAATTAACAGGCGAGATTGATCTTTCTCTTAAATTAGTTAATGAGTATAATGTTGAAATTTTAGCAGATGATGTAAAAACAGACACAGTTGAATTTAATCATAGCATACTATTAAAAAATAATGGAGAAAAAAAATCAACCATTGAATTAAGGCTTAAAAGTCCTGAATGGGTTAAATTAGAAGAGCGTTCTGTAAAGTTAGAGCCAGGAGAAAGTAAAAAAGTCAATATTTTAATAAATGCAAAAGAAACTCAAGAAGACAAATATGATGTTGAAATTGTTGCCATACTTTTAGAAAATGCTGAAAAATCCCCTAAAAAATCATTCATAATAACTATAAGAAAATTAAGCCTTTTAGGCAAATATGCAAATTACTTTGTAGGGGGAAGCTTGCTGGTTTTTTCAACATTATTATTTATTTTAACAAAATTTATTAATTATTTAAGAAAAAATAAGAAAAAAAACAAAAAACAAAAACTAATTAGTGGAAAGAAAAGTAAATTAAAAAGTGTTTTTAAAAAATTATTCTGGACAACTTTTTTAATTATTGCTGTTTTAGCCGCTGCATGGAGCATATATAATTACCAATCAGAATTATTAAAGTATAAAACTCAAACTATTGCTGCAAGCATTGTTTTAGCAATAGTGTGTACAATTATTAGTTTGCTTTCTATGTTTTTAAGTAGAAGAAAAAAATCCTTAGAAAATGTTGAAAACGAAATTGTAAAAGATAGTAAAAAAGAATTTTCTCAAATTGATGCTTGGGATAAAAAAGAACAGCCATCTCAGAGCAAAGTTGAAAATAAAAAATTGCAAAAAAAAGAAATTGTAAGTATTGAAAAAAATAGTTCAAAATGGCTGTGGTTGTTGTTTTTAATCATAATTTCAGGCTGTGCTATAGCAGTTTGGTATAATCAATGGTTGATTCCATTGGCAAAACAAAACATTTGGAGTTATCAAAAATATTTTGTTGCTAGTTTAACAGTTTTAATAACTGCATTGCTTGCTTTAATCATGCATAAAACTAATACAAAAAAGAAAGCTTGGAAGATTATTACTGCAAGAGATGAGCATTCTTTCAGTGTTGGCTGGAATACAGTTCATCACTTATCATTTAGACTTGTAAAAACATTAAAGAAATTTAAAATTTTTATTAAAAAAGGAAAAAAAGAAAGATTTCACATCAGTCCAGGAAAACATATTTATTCATATTTCAATATAAAAATGAGCGCTTACGAAGATGAAGTTGATGAATTAACCTTGCATTTAAAAGCCAAAAAATCATGGCTTAAGCAATTAAATATTGATTTACACGTTTCCAGATTTGAACATGGTGAATGGAAGCATGTAAGTGTTGAGCAAGTTAATGAAGATGACAAATTTGCATACTTTAAAGCAAAAACATATGCATGCGGGCAGTTTGCTGTTTTCGGCAAAGAAAAACAAGTCGCGGAAAGTGTCGAGGAAAAAAGTATAGAAAAAAGTTCAGATCAAGCAAAAGAAAAGTCATCTAAAAAACCATTAATTATTTTAGGAGTTTTATTTAGCATTTCATTTATTCTTGTTTTATATTTAGTGTTTACACAACAGCCTTTAGCAGAACAAAAAGGAATCCCGCCTCAAACATGGGAAAAAAACGTAATGCACAAACTTGACTTAAATAAATATTTTGAAGATCCTGATAAAGATAAGCTAGAATTTAGTGTTAATAGAGTTGAAAATATAAAAATTGATTTTACAGAAGGAGTTGCATTTATGATTCCTGATCTTGATTGGATAGGAACAGAAACAGCAGTATTTACAGCAAATGATGGAAAAGACGGCATTGTTTCAAGCAATCCTGTTAAGCTCACTGTAGAATCATCACAATGGTTTATTTTAAGTAAAAAATATTGGGTTCAGTTATTAACAGGATTATTGTTATTTTTAATGATTATTTCTTTAATTATTTATAAAGATCCTTTACTAAAATTTTTAGATGAACAATAAGGGCTGTGCTTCTACAAAATACTCACTATTTCTAATAACGCTCCAATAATAAACACACTAGCTATTAACCAGTATAAAAATTTAGGAATTTTGATATAATATTCTGGTTTTTTTTGAAAACATTTTTTTGCGCTAATATGCATAAATACAATAAGTATTCCTGCAAGCCCTCCTGAAACTGCTCCTGTTATGCTTAAAATTTTTGTAAAATCCTGAAATCCAAATATGTATAATGCAAATGGAACTGCAATAGTTAAAATCCACGCCCAAAATTTATTAAATTTATAATCATACAGGTACATTTGCTTTAAAGCAAAACCCAAAGCTATGAAAGAAGTTGCAAGTGTAAAAAATGCAAATAAATTAAATAAAAAAACAGACCAGGATCCATAAATCATTCCTATGCCGATAGTTGCTACTTGTGTTGTTGCGCTTCCTAAAACACCAAGAACTGAAAAAAGAAATAATGCATAGATAATTATAGGAATAGCAGATCCCCATAAAATCGCACTTTTGTAGAGTTTGTGATTTTTTAATTCAAGCCATAATTGAGGCATTGAAGCAGTACCCAAATACGCAAAAAGCACTATACCGTATGGAATGAAAATTTTTGAAAATGAGAATTGTTGTAAATTTTCAAAATCAAATTGTGGTGAAGCACCAAGCGCTAATATTATTATGAGTAAAATAAAGAATTCTATAATAATCATGTAAAGTTCTGATCTTTCCAGCGCTTCAATTCCACCATAAATAATTGCACTTGCAATTATAAAAAAAATAAAAGCCCAGAAATAAGTTGTTCCGCCAAATATTGCGTTAAGAACTTGGCCTTCACCAACAATATACGCAAGTAAAGCGCCATAAATACCAATAATCATTGATAAAGCCATTAATTCTTTGCCAAATTTACCTAAATAAATTGATGCATAGCCTGTTAATTGATGTTTTCCTTTAGTTCTAGCAACAACTTCACCGAGTAAAAGATTAACAAGCATCATAACTGCTCCAAGAACAACTATCACAATTAAAGTTGTTAAAAACCCAGCTTTAGCTGCTACATATGGAATACCAAGTATTCCTGCCCCAATAATTGCGCCTACAAGTGTAGCAATAGCAGCAAAAAAATGATAACTTTTCATACACACCTCTTTAAACTTAACTTTGGTTAAATAAAATTTAGATGAGTATGTATTTAAAGATATTGTGTAGGATCTACTCCTGCTTGTTCTAAGAATTGCCTAATAGCTTCTTCATGAAGAACTTCTTCATTTTTCAGGCCATCTGCTAAATTATTATTATCTTTATACTTTTTTATACTTGAAACAGGCGTATCAAATAAACAGCCAAACATTTCACTTATTAAATATACTAATTCTTTTTCACAAAATTCTCCTTCTTTATCAGGATGTTTCTGAACAACTTCCAAACCTGAGAATAATTCAGGATTATTTTCCCTCATTATAGCTGCGCTTCCAGAAAATAAAACAATTTTTCCTTGATAACTAGATCTTAAAGAATTATAAATTTGTCCAAAATAATTATTAATAAAATCAATATGAGCTTGAGTAAAATTAGATTCATTGCCAGCTAAAACAACTGCTAAATCAATACCATCAAAAACACAACCATTTTCAATTAGATCATCTTTGCCAAAATGAAAATGATTGTCAAGAATAACTAAATCATAAGAAGTGTTATGCTCGTGAGCATCAAGAAGCAGTTCAACAGCATCTTCAATATTACTTACGAAATTATAAGAAATATTACTCTTAGCAAAATGATCTAGCAATGCTTCTACATTATCAGGCTCATCATCTATTACCAATACCTTTTTTTCCAGCATATCAATCCTCAGATAGAATTATTATAATCAAAACCAGTATATAAATGTTTTGATATAGATACTACTAAATAGTAGTTAAACACTTGACACTTTTAGAAGAACTAAACCTGAGTTTACGAGTTAGCAAGCGTTTGTAAATTTTCTTGAATTTTGTTTGCTCTACTTTTGCATTTTATATATAATTTAGCAAAAGCTTAGGTTTGCAAAGGTTTAAATTAATAGAGCGATCATAAAATCAAAAGCATATACTAATATTTATATACTTCTTTTTTTTAGATTTGTTTATGAAATCTTACAAGCAAGTTATCCTTGTTAGGCAAGATTTGAAGTTGTCTAAAGGAAAAATGAGCGCTCAAGTAGCTCATGCTTCAGTGGATGCTTTATTAAAATCACATAAAGACATTATTAGTGAGTGGCATGAACAAGGCATGAAAAAAAGTGTTTTGAAAGTTAAAGATGAAAAAGAACTTTTTGAGTATAAACAAAAAGCAGAAGATGCAGGATTATTAACTGCGCTTGTAATTGATGCTGGACATACTGAAATACCTGCAGAAACTAAAACTTGTTTAGGGATCGGCCCTGATGAAGAATCAAAAATTGACAAAGTAACTGGAAGATTAAAGCTTGCATGATAAAAAAAATAATTCAAGGAATATTGCTTGTTATTTTTCCATTGCTTGTTTTGCTTTTTTCAACATTTCTTTTTTTATTAAACTGGCCAACACATGAAGAATTTTTATTAAAGTATACAAAGGCAGAAGATGGGCTCATTGTTGGAAAACAAGTTCTTGAATACTTGAAAAACAAAGATACAAGTATTCCTTTTTTTCAAGAATTTACACAAGTTGAAAATGAACACATGCAAGAAGTCAAAACAGTTATTCAAAAAGTCAGCTTATTATTTGCTTTGTTAATTTTCTTCTTTAGCATTAGTGTGTGGTTTGTTAATTCTAGAGATGTTTTTTTTTATGGAAGTTTATTCGCTATTATTATATGTTTGTTATTTTTGATTTTGCCTTTTTCATTATTATTCACAGAATTTCACAAGCCATTATTTTCAAAGCAGTGGATGTTTTCTGCAGATTCAAAAATAATCCAAGTTTTTTCACTTGAATTTTTTCAAGCATTTACTTCAAGAATATTTAGCCATGCTCTTGGAATGTTTATGATAATCTTGATCATGTCAAGTCCATTATTTCATAATAAGCAGCAATGTTTATAAAATGAAAAGGATTAATTTACATGGATGAGGGGGTTAAAACTGATTTTACTGGTAGCAGTATTTCTTTTAATAGCATCTTGTAAACAAGAAACTATTGAATGTGCTCCTTTAGATGAATCTGAGTTTGAATTTTTACAATTAGATAACATAACTTCTTCACCAGCCCCAAGTACTGTGATTGAAGTTATTGATAACAACACTGTTGAAAAAGTTTCTGATAAATGGCCTGCAAAGATACAACTAGAACCTATTGTTAAAAAGTTTGTTGAAGGAGACTTGGTTTCTTTTCAAAATATTAAAATAAAAAATCTTGACAATGCAACAAATTACACATTTACAGAACCATTAAATAAGTTCGGGCAGTGGCAAACTAGAATAGGGGATGCAGGAGAGTACACTGTATTTATTACTGCTAATAATGAGCTAGATTTAGTAATACAAGAAGTATTGCTTGTTATTAAACCAAAAAATACACTTCCAAAAGTGAAACTTGATAGTTTTAAAGCTGTTGAAGGAGAAATAATAACTTTAAATCCAAGAATAAGCGATCAAGATGGTGATGTTGTTACAGTTGAGTATTTTCCTCCATTTAATTCACAAGGAGTATGGCAAACTAGAATAGGGGATGCAGGTGAGTATACAGCTAAAGTTATAGTACGTGATGGATTTGAAGAAGTGATTTTTGAAACACTTGTAACAGTTATATCTCTAAATCACCCTCCTATTATAACACTGGAAAATAATCCTGTTTATGTTAAAGAAAATCAAACAATAATATTAAACCCGGTTGTTACAGATCTTGATAAAGATGAAATTATAATAACTTATTTTGGCTGGATGAATGAATCAAGTAAACAAACAAGTTTTTATGATGCCGGAACTTATCAAGTTGTTATTAAAGCAAGCGATGGTAAAGATGAAGTTCAGGAGAATGTAGTAATTATTGTTGAAGATGTTAATAGAATGCCTGTTTTTAATGTATAGTTGAGACTGAGCACTGCATTTTTAGTTCTTTTATTTGCAAGTATTACTGATATTAAAACAAGAGAAGTGCCTGACTGGTTAAGCTATGGCGCGATTATATTTGGCAGTTTATTAAGAGTTGGCTGGTCTTTTTATGACTTATCATGGCAGCCATTAATTGAAGGAATAATAGGTTTTGGAATATTCTTTGCAATAGCGTGTGTATTTTATTATTTAGGACAATGGGGCGGAGGCGATGCAAAAGTATTGATGGCTTTAGGAGTGTTTTTTGGATTTCAAACAAATGTTGATGCTATTATCATATCATTTTTTGTAAATCTGGTATTTGTAGGCGCAATTTATAGTATTTTAATTGTAGGAGCACTCGCACTACATGCTTATTCAAAAGTTGTTTATCAAATAAAAAAAATGTACAAAAACAGTTATGGACAAATTGTTTTAGGTTTAAGAACCGGACTTATTTTAAGTCTAGCAATATTGTCAATAGCACTATTTATTCCAAAAGATATCAGATTAATTGCATTATTATTAATTATATTTTCATGGCTGTTTTTTTATTTAGCAGTTGTAATAAGAGCAGTTGAATATGGAGTAATGCGTAAAAAAATCTCACCAGAATTGTTAACAGAAGGAGACTGGGTTGTAAAAGATATAATTGTTAGTGGAAAAAGAATTTGCGGGCCTAAAGATTTAGGTGTTAGTAAAGAACAAATAAAAGAATTAATAAAATTAAAGAAAAAAGGCAAAATAAAAAATGTTCTGATGAAAACAGGAATACCATTTATTCCAAGTTTTTTCTTAGCATACTTGGTAACGCTATTTTATGGAAACATATTGGTTGAGTTATTAAAATTTATTTTAAGGCAACCTTTCTAATTCTTTTTCTAAATAATCTTCAGTTTCTTCTTCTTTTTTTTCTATTACTTTTTCTTGTTTTTCTTCTTCAAAAAAACCTATGAGTTTTGTTTGTTCTAATAGTTTTTCTTCAGCATCATTTATTTCTTCTGGTGATGCTTGTTTAGGCTCCCATAATAATTGTAATCCATCATTTTTTTTTCTAGGAATAACGTGAATCATGCAATGACTTGATTTTTGGCCTGCAGCAACACCATTTTGAATCATGATGTTAGTGCCTTGTGATTGCAGTAATTGAAACGCAATTATTGAAAATTTATTTGCAACACTAAATAATTCAGGCATTACAAAATCAGGGATATCTTCAAGAATAGCATGATGTTTTTTTGGAAGGACAATAATGTGGCCCGGGCTTGCAGGCTTAGGATGCATTAAAGCAATAACTTTATCACTTTTATAAACCAAGCCCTTTTTTTCTTTAATTAATCCACAAATATTACACTCAATCATTTGCCAGTTAAGAAGCTGGCAATATCATCTAAAGATGCTTCTTCCTCATTGTTTTTTTCTTTAACACGAACTTCACTATTTTCCTCTTTGTTTTCTTTTTTTCTTTCTTCAAATGATTTTCCAAAAACTTGTTCAGCACCTTTCAAGAAAGCATTTTGTATTTTTTCTTGAACTTCTGATTGTATTTGTCCTTCTGGCAGTGTAATTCCTAAGCCATCATCTTCTATTCTAGGAATAATATGCATCATGAAATGTTGAGCACGCTGGCCTGCAGTAGGGCCGTTGGCTATGAATATACTAGTACCTTGTGCTTGAAAAGCTCTAAGAGACGCACGAGACAAAGCTTTAGCGACTTTTCCAAGATTCTCAATAACATTTTCAGGAATCTGAGGCATAACACTATAATGTTCTTTTGTTAGAACAAGCATATGGCCTTTACTAGCAGGATTAATATCAAGAACAGCAATAAAATTTTCATCCTCAAAAACCCTCTTAGAAGGAACTTCTCCAGATATAATCTGGCAAAAAATACACTGCTGCTTTACTTCTTCAAGAGAAGGCTGTTGTTCTGTCATAATTTATGCTCAATATTAATTTATTTTTAAAGGTTTGTGATAGAAACCTTAATAAATAAGATAAATTCTAAAATAACAAAAGGTGGTATTATTGTTAAGCTTGTTTAGTTCAAGAAGAGCTGTTTCTCCGCTAGTTGCTACTCTTTTGCTTATTTTCCTTTCTGTAGCATTAAGTGCTGCAGTCATGACATGGGGCGAAGCTTACATAGGTGAGCATGCAGGGTTTGCCAGAGGCGCTCCAGAAATTGGTGCTGGATGCGAGATTGTAAAGTTTTCAATAACAACAATTCGAGGAGTGGAGCATGTATGTGTTAAAAAAAATGAAGTTGACTTAAGTATTGATAACAGTCCAAATCTAGTTATCAATGACTTTCACGTACGTGTACATGGAACTAAAGGAGTTACAAATGCAGTGAATACTTTACAAAGACCATTAAATCCAAATGACGGAGTACGCCTCTTAGTCCCATTTCAAGAAATAGGCCTTCCATTAAAAGTAACAATAACTCCAATTATATCAACTGATGGTTCAACTCAATTTTGTTCTGAAAAAGCACTGGCAATAGAAACACTGCCTTTATGTGAGTAATAAAGCTTTAATAATAACCTATTATACAAGGACTATGCAATTAGAACTTGATATTAAGAAGAGTGTAGAGCAAAATGCTGAGCTGTATTATCACAGAGTTAAAAAAGCTAAAAAGAAATTAGAAGGCTTGAAAAAAGCTCTTGATAAATTCAGACAAGAATTGCATGAAATTAAAAAAAAGAAATCAGAATTATTTGAAAAAGAAAGAAAAAAAGAAGAAATAAAACCAAAACTTAAGAAAAAATGGTACGAAGGATTTCACTGGTTTATAAGTTCTGAAGGAATTTTATGTGTTGGCGGTAGAGATGCTACTACAAATGATATTATAATAAAAAAGTATATGGAGGATACTGATAATGTTTTTCATACTGAAGCTCCTGGCAGCCCATTTTTTTTAGTAAAAAGTGAAGGAAAAGAAGTTAGTGAACAGACATTGCAAGAAGCAGCTCAGGCAACAGCAACATTTTCAAAAGCTTGGAAACTGGGGATTTCTGTTGTAGATGTTTACTGGGTTAAACCAGCACAGGTTAGTAAAAAGGCTAAATCAGGAGAATACCTTTCTAAAGGTGCTTTTATGATTTATGAAAAAAAAAACATGTACCGAGTAGAACTTTCCTTAGCAGTAGGAGCATTAATTGACGGTTCTATTATGTCAGGGCCTGTTACTGCAGTTAAAAAAAACTGCGCTAAATATGTTGTTGTTCATCAAGGCAAAAATAAAGCCAGTGATTGCGCTAAAAAAATTCAAAAGCAAATAGGCGGAGATCTTGATGAGATTTTACGCTCTCTTCCCGGAGGAGACTGTAGCATTGTATAGTGCAACATGATTAATTTATTAAACTTAAACTGCAATAATCTGGTTTTGTGGGAAAAAATTTTTTAAAAAATACACTTCACGGAATTATTTTTTCTTTAACACCAATTTTTATTATTGATAATTTATCGCATTACTTTTGTTCTAGTCTGGTTTTTAACAGTGTTTACTGCTCAATTAATTCTGGAACTTCAGATAAAAAAATATCTTTAACTGCAACTATTGCTTTGGATGAAGAATTTGTAGCAGATTTTGAGTCTGAAGAAGAGGCTGTTAATTATGCTAGAAAAATGTGCAGTATAGCTTTTAAAAAAGCAGATGAAGAATTCTCGATTGATGTTAGAATAAATAAGTTAACAACTTATAATTCAAACAATAGTCTGAAAGGAAGTGAACTTTATGGAGCTTTAAGATTATTGGAAGGTTCATATAAAGTAGGCAAACTTGGTTCAGATATTCTTATTTTACTTACAAAACAAGAAATAGAAGAAGAGGTAAAAGGTGAAAATAAATTTACTACTGTAGGAATAGCTGAAAGATTTCATGATGTAATACTTGTTTATTATGATAAAGATAATCATGAATATTCTAACTTAGTAGTATTGCACGAGTTTTTTCATCTTTTCAATGCTCAACATGTTTCTGATAAATTTTCAATAATGCATACTAATGCGATTTATTCAATTATAGATCAAGAAACTAGAGATACTGTAAACCATTACAAGAATAAATTATTCTTCTAATTTACTCTTTCTACAATTTTAAGCAATTGACAAGTTTTTAATTTCTCTAGCCGTAGTTGCTTGTTCAGGTTTTTTATCAGGCCTATAACGCACTAATCTAGGAAACCTAAGCGCAAATCCTCTGCCTTCTTTTTCAGCACAAGTGTGCATAGGACTTCTTGTTATTTCTGCACCTAAAACTTCAACAACAACTTTAGGTTCAAACCACACATCTGGATTCATATCTTTGTTTGCAATAACTCTTGCAGGTTTTTTAGATACAACATACTGTTTCATTTTTTTCGGCAGTTCAGCAAGCTGTACATCTGTAAAACCACTTCCAAGCTTGCATAATGTCTCAAATTGATCTTGTTCATCATTATAAACTGCACAAAGAAGCGCTCCATACTTACCGCTTCTTCTTCCTCTTCCATGAAATGCGCCAACAACAACTAAGTCAAAAGTATCAATGAGCTCTTTAGAATACTCTCTTTTCCATTTAATCCAATTCCATCCTCTTGTTCCTGCTTGATAAACTGAATCAGTAGCGCAACTTTTTGCAAGTATGCCTTCACAACCGCGCTCTAATGATTTATTAAAAAATTCTTCAACACACTCAATATCATTGCAAATTGTTTGTTTTGCAAGTTGAACTATTTTACTTTCTTTTACAATTTTCTCAAGAGCTTCTCTTCTTTCTAAATAATTTCTTCTAAGAAAAGATTTATTATTTAAAAAAAGAATATCAAATAAATAAACACAAATAGGAACTTTTTTAGTATACTTTTCAACTTCGTATTTTCTTTTACGCTGCATTAATGTTTGAAAAGGAAGTAAATTGCCTTTTGGATCAATAGGAACAATTTCTCCCTCTATAATGCAATTTTTTGTTTTTATTGTTTTTTTTAATTCTCGGACTATATCTGGAAATTGGTGCGTTGTATTTTCCAGTCTTCGTGAAAATAATACAATTTTTTTGCCTGATATATGTATTTGAACCCGTTCACCATCATACTTTTCTTCAGCTGCAATTTTTCCAGGTATTTTTTCCTTGATTATCTGAATGTTAGAAATTCTCTGAGCAAGCATCATCTGAATAGGCCTTCCTAATACAACATCAATACTTTTTATACCTTTGATGCCTTTGCTTGCAATTGTTTTTGCAATAACGCCTACGTCAGGACATATATTGTATGCGTGTTCCAATATTTTTTTATTTTCTTTTTTTCCTGTAAAAGTGATTGCTAAACTATCAAGCACAGTCATATCACCAACACCAAGACGAAGAGTGCCTAATATTATTTTTGTTACATATTTTGCTTCTTTTGATGAACAGTTCTTTAATAAATCCGAAAGTAAAATTATTTTTTTATATTGGCTTCCAGCTCCGCTTAGCTTTGCTATTTTGTGAAATTGATCAAATACAGCATCAACACTTAATTTACTTTTTACATTTCCAATAAAGTGTTCTGCAGTTTCACCAATATCCCCGCTTTTTTTGTAATAATTAGTAATTACTTCTTCAGAATTTTTGCTTGCACTAGCAATAGCTTTAACAACCATTTTATCAGCCATACCAGTATTAATATCTTCATATTTTGAAGCAATTTGCCCTAAACTAAAATAAGCAACTTTATCAATTGACTTTAAAGGACAATTTTTAAAAAAAGAAGCAAGAATTACGCGCATCTTATTGCCAGAACTTACTTTTTCCAATTCTTCAAAAACTTTCACTACTTCTGAAAATTGCAACATCATTTGAACAAATCTCTTGTAAATTCTAAACGTTTCTGTATAGAAATTAATTCTTTAGGAATTTTAATAGAAGTTTTTCCAATATAATTAAGCAATTCCCATTGTGTTATTCCGAGCATTTCAGCAGTTCTGCCAACACTTAATCCATGTTCATGAAGTTTTTGTCCTTTTTTTATTTTTGCTTTATCTATTACTTCCTGAATGTATAATTTTAATCTGGCATCTGTTTTTTCAATTAAGCGAAAAATCTTTTCAATTGACTTGTTATACGAACCATATTGTTCTTTTTTTAAGGCAATAATTGCTGTTTCTAGCGGAGGATAAAATTGCGTATAATCTATTTTTTGTTCACAACATCTCTGTACAACCTTTGAAAGCGCATAAACTAAAATAGCCACAGACAATGAATCATTATCTTGATAAATGCTTGCATCATGAATAACATGATTGCTTAACTCACTTAATTCATGATATTTTCCTGCCTTAAGCTCATTAATAGATTGCAGAAGAACTGATATAATGTCCTCTTTTACTTTTGGAAACATTTTCTTCTAGAAGTATATGAATTATTTAAAACTTATCTATTAACTTCTTCTCTAGGTTTATAAACTATTTTTTCAAGTTCAATTACTCTTTGATTAAGTTCTTCTGTTCTCCATAAAAGCAGTGAAATAATTTCCTGAGTTCTTTCTTCCTGCAATATTTGCATAAAAAGCAGTCTTTGTTTAAAATAAGTTTTCTTTTGTACACTCAATCCGTATACAAAGGCCACTGTTATTACAAAAACTAAAACTATCCCAATTAAAATAGTATGATGCCATTTCATTAATACCACCCCTTTATGATCTCTTTTTTTTTAAAGTATTTAATTGTTTCTATTACACTGTTATTTGCATAGAGATTGTATTATTCAATCACGAATAATTTATCATCATGATCAACATCAAATAATCCCAGACGAGCGCCTGCATCAAGCCAGCCATGAGCATAATTCAGCGCTGCAAATGCAGTAATCCAATCACCATTTTCCTTAAAGTGTTTTGCATCACTAAAATATCTCTGAGCCATATCTAAAAAATCTTCAGCTTTATACTTCCAATTTATTTTTTTTTCAGGAGCAATTTTTACTTTTATTAAAGCTTTTTCTGTAACTGAAAAATACTTGTTTAATTTTTGCTCACTAAGTGTTATTTCCATATACGTGATGAAGTTAGACTTCTATAAAAGTTTTTACAAAAACATTTAAATACTTCTAATGCTCTTTTAGCTTAGGATGAAAAAAAGAGGAATTATTGGGCTAGTTTTTTTACTGTTATTAAGTTGTGTTCCAACTGTTTTTGCATATCATGGTTTATCAGGAGGGCTTCCATTATATCCTGGAGCTTTAACATTTGATAAAATTGTTTATGGGGAAGATAAAGATGGAGATTATTTACCTCTAGAAACTCCTAAAAATTATGCTGAACTAATTGGACTTCCTGATTTAATAATTTCAAAAATTCTTATTCCAGATAACTTGCCAAAAGGCACTGTAATAGATAGTTTTGCTATAGAAATTAAAAATGTAGGAACAAATGTAGCAACAGGATTTATTATTGTAACTGCAGATATGGAAAGCAGATATTTCAGGTGCAGAAATAGATTAATAGCCGGAGGAGGCCAAACACACCCAATCCAGTACCTTACTTCAAGACCTTTACGCTATGCTGAATTATTTCCAGGAGATACAATGATTGTTCCAGTTATTCTTTCAGGAAGAGACAAGTATAGGCAGACGTATTGCAGCAGGCCAATAATAGATGACTTGCACATTGAAGTAATTGTTAATCCTATAGGCGGTGGTTTAGGAGTTGGCCTTATTCCAAAAGGACGCCTTGACGAACTAGATATAACAAATAATAAAGCTGTAAAAGTAGTAAAAGTAAAAGAAGTTGCTGATACATATGACCACACAATAAGATTAGTTCCAGGATTAAATCCCTTTACTATTCCAGTAACATCTGATCTTTCTGCATACAAGTTCAGAGAGCTAAGTGGTTGTGAATTAATGGAGCTTCTTCCAGATGCATTTTATTCAAGAGAACAAAGAATGCCTGATATGGATAAGTCAAGAATAGTCCAAGATAATGAAGTTCTTAAATCAGGAGCACCTTATCTTGCAAGATGCGAACGCCCCTCTTATATTTTATTGCCTCAAGGAGAAGATCCAGGACCCTTTAATAAAGAATTAAGAAAAAAAGGCTTAAACTTTTTACCAACAAGAATGTCAATGTTGAATAAAAAATTATCTGACTTTATAATGGGATGTTCTGATAGTGGAAAAGATGGTACAGAGTTTTTCTCTCTTGTTCCAGGACAAAGAACCTTTAACTTACAAGTACTATCTGAAAAAATACCTCGCGAAAGCTTTTTTGTGCCAGGAAGAGTATATTTTGCCACATGCAGTCATGGTTATGGTGGAAATGGTATTGGCTATTGGGATCCTTCTCCAGAACAAATAGAAGCAAAACAAATAGAAGCAACAGGTTATGCAAAAGGAGCTCAATTTTATAATACTTATAATGTTAAAGTAGATCCTTATGTTAGTCAAAGACGCCCAAGACCAACTGGTGTTGGATTAACTATGCCAAGTGCATACAGAGGCTATCAATACAGGTATGTAAGCCCTTATGCATACACTACTTAAAAACACTAGACATACGATATTCTTTAATTTAGTTAAAATAAGTGATTAAAAAACTATTTTTTAATATAATAAGCCACTGGACACTGGACAATTGTACGTGTGAAGTATTTAAACAAAAAAAAAAATTCTAAATTATACCTCTGTGTAAATGTGTTCGCCAACAACATCACAAAATTAAAAATGAGGTGTTTTAACATGGAAGAACTAAACCAGACAAATATTCAAAATATACTAATAAAAAATCTACTATTACGTACAGCTAAAATTGTGGAAAATTCAGACAAATAGAAAACGAAATAAATAATAGTACAATAGTTTTGTTTTCTAAATAGTACGCGCCATAAAGAGTGTCCTACAAATTATGGCGCGTACTAAAATAAAATTATTTTAAATTAAAAAGTGGAGGTGATTAAAATGTAATAAATTAGTTTCAAATTATTATGGTTTTGGCCAAGCACTGATATGTATTTGCAGTACGCAAAAAATTGCATTCAAGTGCAGAATGAGCGTTGTCCACAGCGCTCATTTAAGGCCAAAATCATTCTTTTTTATCAATCAATCTATTAACTTCATCTTTTCGTAGATCAGTCTTACTAAACCAACTTTTAAAGCGATGCCATAATCTTGGATCACTATATTCAGCATTAATTAAGTGTGCTGCAATTTTATTTAATTCAATAGAAGGATTAACTCAAATCTTTTTCCTCTAACTTTATTAAGAATAAGGCCTTTAATAGGAGTATTTCTTTGTTTTGCAACTTTAACTGCTCTGATAGTGGTACTTAATGTAGGATAATCAGGGCTTGTTACAACATACAACTCATCTGAAGCAATCATTGTTGAAAGAATATCTCCATGAAGATTTGGTGAAGCATCAATAAGAATAAGATCATATAAGTCGCGTACTTGAGCAAGGCATTCTTTTAATCTATAATGATCAGTTATTTGCTTTCCTTCAACACTTGCAGGAACAATATGAAGATTTGTTGCATATTTGTGAATTGTTTTTTGCAAAGGCATTTTTCTCATCAAAGCATCTTGTATAGTTCCTTCATAATCAAACAAACCAAAATGCATAGCAAGATTCGGTGCACTAAAATTTGCATCAACTAAAAGAACTTTTTGACCAAACTCGTGAGAAAGTGCTGATCCAAGATTTGCAGCACAACTAGTTTTACCTACACCGCCTTTTAAAGCTATAATTCCTATTACTTTTCCCATTCAATTCCTCTTTTTTTTAGTAATCTGTTAATGTTTTATTATGCTGTATTACTGTTGTTGATCCTTCTTTACCACCTATTATTTTTTTAGTTTTTATAAATTTTCCCTTTTCTAGCTTTTCAATTTTTCTTTGAAACGCCTTATAAATACTTTTTCCGCCATTTTTTTTATAAAGCACGTATAAATCACCTATTTTTGACTCTGAACCTTCTTTTAGCATATGAAGAATAAGTTCAGCATCTTCATCAACAGGCCCTTGTGTATAAACAAGAGGAACTGACTGTATTGCTTTTTCAGCGTGTTCTTGCAGAATTTTTTTACTAGCATAATTTTCTGCAATTCTTCCTGCTTCTCTGAGAAGTTGAAGCCCAACACGAATATCTTTTGCAAAAAAAGTTCTTTCAACAATAATATTCAGAGCAGCACTATTCCAAATATTAGAAACAAATGAATAATCTATTCTTTGCTTAAGAATACCTTCTGTTTCTTGTTTAGTATAAGGTTTAAATTCTACAAGTTCAGGAAGCAAACGTGACTGTACTCTTGCTTCAATTTTTTGCAGCCAATCTGAATAATTAGTTATTATAAGAATGCTTTTTTTATAAAGCTCTGCTGAAAATGCATAAAGAAAATCCAATTCATCAACTTTATCAATCTCATCAAATGCAAGAACAACGGGTTTTTTATTAATTATTTTCAGAATAGCATCAAATAATTCTTCACTTTTTTTATTTTGAACAAATGTGTAACCAATTTGTTGGCATAATTCAAGATAAATTTTATAAGTTGTATTTTTTTGCCAACAATTAACATACAATTGAATTACATCATCACTATTTTCTTCCAAATCCCTCAACACCCACTTTGTTGCAGCAGTTTTGCCAATTCCAGGAGCTCCACAAATGAAAACATTTCTTCCATCCCTATCCTGCAATAATGGTTTTATGCAACTTGCAATAACTCTTTGCTGATAATCCCTGTATGGAAGAAGTTTAGGAACCCAAGCAGGATCTAAAGCATCTTCATTCTTGAATAATGATTCTCCAGAACTTAAAGTGTTATCAAAAAGACCCATATGTTTGTTTAGTTTTCATTTATTTATAAAAGTTACAGTTATTCAACTCTTTTTAAACACTAATCTTCATTTATTGACTCAGTACTACGCTCTATACTAAAACCCATCTAATTCTTCAATTAATTGCACTAATTGTTTTGGTTCTGTGATAAGAAAGTCAGGTTTTTCTTTTTCTAGATCTTCTTTTGCTTCAAAACCCCAGGTTACTGCTGCAGTTAATGCCTTTTTTGAATTGTCAGGATTTTTTCTTCTCAAATTTTTTGATGCGCGAACATCTACAACACTGTCTCCAACATGCAATGTTTCTTCAGGATCAGTTCCTAAAAGATCAAGCGCTAATTCAATAGAGTAAGGATGCGGCTTTACTAAGTTAACTTTCACCCCATTAACATCTTCTGGCAATTCAGACTTTGTAAGAACAATATCAAAACAATTTAAAATTCCTTCTTTGCGAATTGTTCTTTCAAACCCTTCCCATGCATTAGTTGTGTTAAGCGCGATTCTCAATCCTTTGCATTTTCCTTTTCTAGGACGTGAGCGTTCATAAATTTCTGTCACAGCATCTTTTATTCCTGGAATTAACGATATATTTGTATTTTTCTTCCACTCTTTAAAATAAGTCCACAAATTATTTTTTTCAGCATCATAATCAATTCCAAATAAAGCATATATTCCTGGAAGCCCCTCTTTTTTCACTGCAGCATTGTACTTTTCAACAAAAACATGACTGTAGTTTGTAAATGGAAATTTCTTGCTGTACAAATCAGTAACACAATGTCTCAACCACAAGAATTGGTCGTTCATAGAGTCGATGAGTGTTCCATCAACATCAAATATTAAGCCGTATAAAGACATAAAAAGAAAAAAAATTAAATTACTTTTTAATCATTATTGTGCTGCAATCATTATGTTTTCTGTTTTTTTCTATTATTTCAGAGTGCTAATAATATTGTTCATATTTTGTTCACTCATATTTTTCTTGTACTCTTTTGAACATTTTATTACCTGATTTATATCAATATTAAATCCTCTTTTATTTAGTGATCTTGCAACAAGAACAATATACTGGCCAAGTTGTGTTACATTTTTAGGATCTTGAGTATAATGGCATTTTTCAAAATCAATCATGACAATTTTCTTGCCAATAATAACATGCTTTAATGGATGATGCATTTCCTCTTTATTAATTCCCAATTTATCCATCATAAAAGACTGTCTAAATATTTCTGAAACTACTTTTTGAATATCCTTTTTCTCAGCTGTTGGAAGCCAGTCTTTTATGTAAACACCTTCAACAAATTTGTAGGCAAGATAATTATTGCCTGAAAATAAATATCTTGGGCCTATGCTGTATTTGTTAAGTTTTTGCAAGAATTCAGTTTCATTTTTTATTCTTTCTTGAGCTTGACTTTCAGGATGCTTTACTTTCATTGCAATCTTTTTATTATCATAACTTCCAGTAAAAATAATGCCTCGTTTGCCTTTTGAGAAATATCTAGTGTTAACTACTCCTTTACTTTCAAGATCCCTTAGCTCAGGTCTTTTTTCAAGCTTGTATACATACAATGTTTCAAAAAATAATCTTTTGGTCGATAATTGCTCAAATGTAAGCAAGTTATTAGTTATTAATTGCTCAACCATGTTTTTGTTGGAAAGTGAAGAAAAAACCAATAAGATAATGCCTTTTTCAGCAAGAAACTCATTAACTTGATTAAGAAACAATTGAATAACTTCATAACCTTTCTTTCCCCCTTCTAATGCAAGCCTTTGAATTTTGTGGTCTTGGGGCAAGTAAGGCGGGTTGAAAATTATTGTATCAAACTTAATTTTTTTTTTAAAAGAAGAAAAAAGATTTCCACAGATATAATTTATTTTTTCATGTTTACTATATTTTTTTGAGTACTCAATTGCTTTCTTATCAACATCAACAGCATAAACTTGTTTTACATTTGCCAAATGAGCTGCAGCTAAAGCCTGAATTCCAGAACCAGTACCCATATCAAGAACAACCCCTTGAGCAAAACACCTAACTTGGTATTCAAGCATATAACTATCTTCTCTTGGAGAATATACTTCGTCGATCATTCGTTTATTTTTTTTAAATATTCTTTAATTCTATCAAGAATTGATTTAAGATAATACTGTTCGATTTTTTCTTCAAATAACTCCAAAAGATTAGCTTGTTCAGCAACACTATACTTATTCTGCTTGCTTTCAATAAATGAATAATTTTTCAATCTTCTTAAATGCCTTCTAATATTTGGAGAAGTTATTCC
This sequence comes from Candidatus Woesearchaeota archaeon, assembly GCA_016188265.1. Classification (GTDB taxonomy): domain Archaea; phylum Nanobdellota; class Nanobdellia; order Woesearchaeales; family ARS49; genus JACPID01. The sequence continues at coordinate 89,585 of JACPID010000007.1, forward strand.
TAAAAGAGGAATTTTAAGCTTTTTTCTTTCTTCTTTAACAAGATCTTCAATTTCAACTGCTAATACAGGCTCTTTACTTTTAAGAATAACATGAAATACATCAACAATAGAATCCCTGCTATCGCCAGGATTAAGCAAGCCTAAGCTTAAACACAACTTTTTAACAAGATCTCTGCCTTCTAAATTATACGGCTTAGGATATTTTCTAAGAGTTATTTCTGCAAGAGGGGTATCACGAGCTACTTTTTTATCCATAAACCCTCCTGAGCAATTGTTGTATAAAAAGATTTGTAAACTAAAGTTTTGCGTTCGCATGAAATTCTTTGAATTTCAGCGCACACAAACTGCATTGCAGTTTGTCGTGTTTTATTAAAGCAAAATTTAAATAGTGGTTTTATTCAGAATCTTATAATGCATGAAGTAACTACTTTTGAATTTATTTTAAATTGGCTGGTTATAGCCCTATACATTTTAATTATTTCCCTTGTTTTAAAAATGATGTATAAATCAAAAGAAGTTATTCCAAAAATATTTTTAATGATTTCTCTAGGTTTTCTTCCTAAGATTTTCTTTCACATTTTTGAAAGCTTGGCATATTTTAATTTAAATCTCCTTCCTTCACATGAAACATTACAATACGCCCTATTTAGGCATAGTACAGATTTTATTGCTCTTTTATCTGTTTTTTTATATTTTAACTGGTTTGATAAAAAATTCATAACACCAATTTACTCATTTTGTGAAAATCTTCTAAAACAAAAAAAATCTAATAATAGAAAACGAAATAAATAATAGGACAATAGTTTCGTTTTCTAAATAGTGCGCGCCATAAAGAGTGTCCTACAAATTATGGCGCGTACTATAAGCAAAAACCGTTAACTGGCAAAT
>JACPID010000006.1 GCA_016188265.1 Candidatus Woesearchaeota archaeon
TTTCCTATTTTATAGCTATTAATCGCGCAAGAATGCTTTGATTGCGCAACTACATTAACTTTTGAAATGTCAAATTGTTTCAAGTCAGAAAATTTAGACAGCTCGCTCTTCTCAAAATAAGAATCAATGCCTCTGCCATCAAGACATCCTTCAGATAGCACAAAATAAATTATGAAAAAACCCACAATAACTAATATACCATACAGTGTGATTTTTTTCTATTCTTTTTCTGCATTCTCAATTATATCCAAATTTTACGCATATAAATTCTTTTGTTTTTCTTCCAGTTCCCTCTACAATGTTCATTGGCATGGAATATGTTGCTCTCCATAGTTGTTATTTTACAGCTCTTATATTTCTTCTTAATCATGCTTGCTAACAGCTTTCAACAAACTCTTCAACTTACTCTCAGAAAGTCCACTCAACCCACCACCTAACGACCCACAATCGTCACCATCAACTACAGACCACAAACCACCAACCAAACTGGACTCGCCGGGATTTGAACCCGGAGTCTTTCCAATGCGAATGGAAAATTTTACCATTAAACTACAAGCCCAGAATCTTAGTGTTTAAAATTTCTTCCAAATTTGTAGTAAGTTTCTCTGTTTCTGAATTTACTTCTTCCTTGACTAAACTTAAAAGGTTTGTTAAATTGTGGTTTTGGCATTTCTATTTTTTTAAAATCAGGCAAAGGCCGTTTTTCTATTTTTAATGATCTGTCATCTAAGACACGATTGAAATTATTATAGTCGCGTTCTTCTAGAAGATTTATTGCAATCCCTGCATGACCTATTCTTGCTGTTCTTCCAATTCTGTGAATGTATTCATGGGATGTTTTTGGTATTGAATAATTGATAATATGCGTTAAATGTTTAACATCTATTCCTCTTGCAGCAACATCACTTGCTACTAGAACATTTATTTTGCCAGCTTTAAAGTCGTCCATTATATTGTTTCTTTTGTTTTGACTTAAGCCTCCGTGCAATGCAACTGCTTCAATTCCTTGTTTTGCCAGATTTTTTGCAACAATATGTGTTTCAGTTCTTGTTCCGCAAAAAACTAGCGCTAATTCAGGTTTTTCTTCTTTTATTAAATGCACAAGCAATGAAAATTTTTCATTTCTTCTGACATTGTAATAAATTTGCTGCAATGTTTTTGCTGAAATGTGCGTGCTGGTCTTAACTTTAGCAGGATTGTTCATAAATCTTGAAGCAATTTTTTGAACTTCATTACTAATTGTTGCGCTAAAAATAATCATTTGCTTATTTCTAGATGTGAATTTAAGTATAGCATTAACATCTTCTACAAAACCCATCTCAAACATTTTATCTGCTTCATCCAACACACAAAATTTTATATCAGACAAAGATAAGGTTCTTCTACGTAAATGATCCAGAACTCTGCCAGGTGTTCCAACTATTATGTCTGCTTTAGGTATATTGTCAATTTGAGGATTAATGCTCACCCCGCCGTAAATCACAACTATTTTTACAGGCTTATATTTTGAGAAAGAAGCTAAATTTCGCGCAATCTGATCAGTTAATTCTCTTGTAGGTGCAAGGATTATTGCCTGCAAAGAACTTATTGGTTTGACCTTTTCAAGAATTGGCAGTCCAAAAGCAGCTGTTTTTCCTGAACCAGTTTCTGACTGGCCGATTAAATCTTTTCCCTCTCGTATTATTGGAATTGCTTGCTGTTGTATTGGTGTTGGTTCTTCAAAACCAAGTTCATCTACTGCTCTTTGAATGGGAGCTTCTAAATTTAATTCATTATATTTCATTTATTCACTGAAGTCTATACTTTCATGGATCAAAGATAACTCTTTGAAACTGTAAAAGCCAGTTGTTCTGGCACTAAAAAAATAGCATTCTCCACGAAGTATTTTAAGTAACCTGAATCTGACTTTTAATATTAGATCTTCTTGATATTTTAAAAATCAATGGTATTTATAAACCTTTTGGTTAGACAAACTATTTTATGTGTTACTTTTGTCTTTTTCTTTTTACACGACACAATATTTATAAATTCAGCATTTATTTATTTTGCTGATGAATGATAATGGTAGAAAACACAAGCCTAATTATTTTAGCAGTGCTTTTGGGATTGTCAGCGCTATTTTCTGCAAGTGAAACAGCATTTTACTCAGTAAGTAAAATAAAAGTAAAAGATTTAGTTCAACAAAAGCGCAAGGGTTCACTTGCACTTACAAGACTAAAAGACAATCAAAAACGCCTTTTAACAACAATTTTAATAGGCAATAACCTTGTAAATATAGGCGCTTCTGCACTGGCAACAGTCATTACAACACAATCTTTTGGATTAAAAGGAGTTGGAATTGCAACAGGAGTAATGACTTTGTTAATTCTTACTTTTGGTGAAATAATTCCTAAAAGTTTAGCTACAATTAATTCAGAAAAAATTGCTTTACTTCTGGCAAGACCTATAGAATTATTGATGTATTTGCTTTATCCGGTAATACTTGTAATGGAAAATATCATTAAATACACGCATAAACTATTGGGAGTTGAAAAAGAAATGCCTTTGATAACAGAACAAGAAATTAAAACAATGATAAGATTAGGGGCTGAAGAAAAAGTCATTGAAAGAAAAGAAAAAGAACTTCTTGAGAGCGTTCTTGAATTTAATGACATAACTGCTTCTGAAGTGCTCACTCCTAGAATTAAAATGTTTTGTTTAAGTGAAACTTTAACATTACAAGAATCACTGCCAATAATAATAAAAGAAGGATTTTCCAGAATTCCACTATTTAGGTCTACTAAAGACAAAATTACAGGAATTGTTCACGTGAAAGATGTAATTAAAGGACTTCAATCAAAAGAGGCTTTGCAATTAAAAGACATTTCACAAAAACCATTTTTTGTTTCTAAAGAAACAATATTAAGCGAATTGTTTAAAGAATTCCAGTCAAAACATATGCACATGGCAATTGTTGTAGATGAATTTGGAGGAACAGCAGGTCTTGTAACACTTGAGGATTTATTAGAAGAAATTGTTGGAGAAATTATGGATGAAAAAGATCTTTCACCAACAGCAATAATGCGAATTGACAAAAACACAATAATCGTGCACGGTGATACAGAAATTGATAAGATCAACAATTTTTTAAACGTAGAAATACCAATTAAAAAAAACTATATCACAATATCTGGATTTTTACATTACTTGTTCAAGTCAATACCTAAAATAGGAATATCAAAAGAATATAAGGATATTACATTTACAGTTGAAGAAGTTGTAGAAAATAAACCATTTAAAATAAAAATAAAAAAAATATAAAAAAATCCCCTTGATCTTTAGTGCGTTCATGTTTTGCACACTACAAGTTTATAAACTTTTCTTTTTTAAGATTTAACATGCATAAACTTCAATTGTTTCCAAATGCAAAAGAAATACAATTCAAGCCTGCATTTGCACAAAGATATTCAAAACTCACTGACTGGGAAACATATAAAAAATATTCATTATCATTTTTAAGAAAATCAATAAGAATAAACACTTTAAAATCAAGCATAGAAGAAGTAAAAAAACGCCTTATAAACTGGGAATTTACACAAATCCCGTGGTGCAAAGAGGGTTTCTGGGTAGAACACAAAAAAGGACGATTAGACATTGGAAATACAGTTGAACATAGTTTAGGATATTATTATGTGCAAGAAGCTGCATCTATGATACCGCCAATTGTTTTAGAACCAAAAAAAGAAGACCTAATTTTAGACCTATGCGCATCCCCTGGATCAAAAACAACACAAATAGGGCAGTTAATGAATAATACGGGAATAATAATTGCAAATGATATAAGCGGAGAACGCTTAGCTGCTTTAGGAACAAATATTCAAAGAATAGGTTTAACAAACTGCATTATAACTCAACAAAAAGGAGAATATTTCAAAAGTTTTAGTTTTGACAAAATTTTAGTTGATGCACCTTGTTCAGGAACAGGAACAATAAGAAAAAGCCCAGGAACCTTAAAAATATGGAATCCTATTATGATAACAAGATTAGCAGGATTGCAAAAAAAAATTTTAGCAAATTCATTTTCACTTTTAAAACCAAAAGGAATACTTGTGTACAGCACATGTTCAAATGAGCCTGAAGAAAATGAAGGCGTTGTAGATTTTTTATTATCACAAGAGAGTACAGCAAGTTTAGAAAAAATAACATTAGACATTAAAGGCAGCAAGCCTGTTGAAGAATTTGAAGGCCAGAAATATAATCCAGAAATAAAAAATTGCCTTCGCTTATGGCCTCAAGATGAAGATACTGAAGGCTTTTTTGTAGCTAAGTTTGTAAAGAAAAAATAATAAACTGCAGCTCCTAAAAAAATTCCAGCCATCACATCAGCAAAATAATGCTGTTTAATAAATATTGTTGACAGAATTATCAGCAATGCAGGAATAAAAAAAATCATGCCTAATTTTTTTTTAAAAAAAGATAAAATTAATAGATTTAAAACAGTTATTGAAACATGAAGGCTTGGAAGTGTGTTAAAAGGAGGATCTAATCGATATATAAAATGAACTATTGATGTTAAAAAATTTGTAGGCTGAACATCAGGGCGTATAATTTTTATCGGCATTAGAATATAGATAATATTGCTTAATAATAAAATAAGTGAGATAGCTAATGCGCATCTTCTATAAAGTTTAATATTATTCCACGTAAAAAATAAAGGCAAAAATAAAAATAAAAAGTACAAATTATAAGGTATGACAAAAATTTCTAAAAAAGGCGCTTTATTTGTTAATGAATTACTAAAAAAAGTCCAAGACAATCCTGGAGAAATTTTAATAACAACACTATTAATGTAAAATAATAAGCAAATAAGCACCAGCAACCACAATTTTTCAGCTTTTCTAAAATTAAAAAATAAGTTCTTACCCATAAACACTATTAATTATGGACTTTTTTAAAAACATTTTGATATTTTCAATTGTTGTATCAATAATTCTTTTGAGAGCTTCTTCAGAATTAAATGCATTATGAGGAGTTATAAGGACATTTTCGTGCTGTAATAACATGTGTTCTTGCAAGACAGTTTCAACGTCGCAAGTTTTTTGAAATATTTTTGAAAGCAACTGCTTTTCTTCCTTAACAGCACATTCTTCTTCAAGAACATCCAAACCAACACTGCATAATTTTCCAGATTGAAGCCCTTCAAGAATAGCCTTTGTTTCTATAAGGCCACCTCTTGCTGTGTTTAAAAGAATAGTCCCTTTTTTAATAAGTTTCATATTTTTACTATCAAGCAAATGATGATTTTTTTTAGTATAAGGGGCATGCAAGGTAATTATATCTGATTTTTTAAGAAGAGTATTGAGAGAAACATATTCAAAATTCATTTCTTCAGCACATAACTTATCTGGAGCTGGATCTGTGGCAATAACATTCATATCAAATCCTTTAGCAATTTTTATAACCCATTTTCCTATTTTTCCAGTTCCAATAACTCCTAAAGTTTTTTCTTTTAAATCAATTCCCCTCAAACCTGTTAAATCAAAATTACCTTTTCTTGTTCTTTCAACACTTTTAACAATATTTCTAGTTAATGCAAGCAGCAATGCAAATGTGTGCTCTGCAACAGTATTAACTCCATATGCAGGAACATTGCAAACAGTAATATTTCTTTTTTTACAAGCGCTTAAATCAATATGATCAAATCCAGTTGACATTGTAGTAATTAATTTAAGCTTAGGAAGTTTTTTTAGAATCTTCTCGTCAATAACTGAATAAATAAATATTCCAATTACCTCTGTATTTTTTAGCTTAATTAAATGTTTTTCAGTGAGGTGTTCATCAAAAAACAAAAGCTTATGCTTGCTAAGAGCTCTTTTAACAAGTTCTTTTTCCCAAGGTTCAAGTTCAAAAAAAGCAATCACAACCATTATTCATTATTATTAAAAAAAAACACTTTTTAATACTTTCTTTTTTTATTCAGATGCAACACAAGTATTTAAAAATAACTTAGACATATCTGGTAGCATGATAAAAGAATTAACATTTCCAATTGAGGAAGTTATACAAGAAACTGAAGATACTGTTACATTAAGATTAAAAAAAACACAACAATTTGATTACTTTCCAGGCCAGTTCATAACTATTGATATTAGACAATTTAAAGAACAAGAAACTGAAGATACTGTTACATTAAGATTAAAAAAAACACAACAATTTGATTACTTTCCAGGCCAGTTCATAACTATTGATATTAGACAATTTAAAGAATTAGAAAATATTGAAAGAGGGAAAAAAGTCGGCCCAAGAGCATACTCAATAGGCAGTTCACCTACTAGAGATCATGTTGATATTACTGTAAAAAAAGAAGATAAAGGAAGATTTTCTGTATGGATTGTTGAAGAAAAACCCTTAAAAAAAGGAGATTTTGTAACTTTTAAAGGACCTTGGGGGCATTTTATATATGAAGAAAACTATGGTGATGTTGTTTTAATTGGCGCAGGAAGCGGAATTGTCCCATTAAAAACAATACTTGAATACATTGCTGATAAAAAATTAAAAGCTTCAGCCACACTATTGTACTCAAATAAAACTCAAAAAGACATCATCTACAAAAAAGAACTAGATTCAATTAATTCTTCAAATGTAAAAATTCATTACACATTAACACAAGAACAATGGAATGGAAGAACTGGAAGAATAAATGAACAAATGATCAAAGAATGTGTTGGTGATTTACAAAACAAAAGATATTACTTATGTGGACCTATGATTTTTGCTAAAGAAATAAAAGAAATATTAATTAAAAAAAATGTTAAGCAAGAATTAATAAAAGTTGAAGCCTGGGGATAAACCAGTCTGCACTGGTAAAAGTTTATAAATTCTAATATTTAATGATAAAATATGCAAAAGAGGCATAGCATAATTATTCTGAGTATAGTAGTCATCATAGCAATTTTTGCGCTGGTTATTGCTCTTAAACCTGTAAGAACAGGATATGCTGAAATAACAATAGAACCTGAAGCTTATACTGAAAAAGGAACGCCCGTTGAGTTTTATGGCAAAAACTGTCAAGATACTGATAAAGGCTTTACCCCAGAAACACCAGGATGCGTCAGCATAACTGTTGGAACAGCAGGCTACGGAACGCTGGGCTATCCTGTAACAAAAAAGTATTGTGATGAATGCCGTGCTGATGTATTATTTGAGTATGGATGTTATCCAAATCCTGAACTCTTGCGCGCAACAGCAGGGCCAGGAGGTGTATCTGAAAAGGCAAGATTTAGAGAAACAACAGGCTACACTTATGAAGTTCATGCTAAATCATTTCCACCACAATGTGTTTGCCAGCAAGGCCTAACTGGAGCTTTTTGCACATATCCAAAATGTGGCAATAATAAAAAAGAAGTTGGAGAAGCATGCGATGGTACTGATGTAAGAGGAAAAACATGCAATAACTTTAATTACGCATTTGGAACACTGTCTTGCAAGCCAGATTGTTCTGATTATGATTGGAACAGGTGCACTAATTGCGGAAATAAAGTATGTGATTTATACGAATCATTTTTGAACTGCCCTTTTGACTGCCCAATAACAGCATATCCTTATTCATGTTTAAAACTGCCATTATTGGAATTTGCTTGTAAAAAAGCACAAGAGTTAACGTGATAGAAATACTAATTTTAATATTTGCACTCATAGCAGAAATAATTGGAACAATAGCTGGTTTTGGTTCATCAACAATATTTGTACCATTAACATTATTTGTATTAGATTTTAAAACAACACTTGTTATTGCAGCTTTTTTTCATTTATTTGGCAATATTGCCAGAATAGCATTGTTTAAAAAAGTAGAAAAAAAAATAGTATGGTATTTCGGAGTGCCAAGTGTAATTCTAGCAGTAATTGGTGCTATATTAGTAAAGTACATTTCTTCAAATATTTTAAAATTTTTACTTGGAATATTTTTGTTAGTATTTTCAATAACATCGCTAATTAAGCCTAAATTAAAACTATCAGCAACAAGTACAAATGCAATCATAGGAGGAACACTATCAGGATTCTTTACAGGACTAATAGGCACTGGAGGAGTATTAAGAAGTACATTTTTAACAGCATTTAACTTGCCGAAAATAAAATATATTACAACAGCAGCCACAATAGCGCTTGCCATTGACTTGACAAGAATTCCAGTATATTTTACAATCCAATTGATTGAACCAAAATACTATTATTATATTCCTTTACTTTTAATACCTGCAATTCTTGGAACATATATAGGTAAAAGAATAATTAATAAAATATCGCAAAAATCATTTAGAAAAATAGTGTTAACCGCAATTTTATTAATAAGCATAAAATTCATTCTAGATAGTTTATGATTCTTTATTTCTTTGCAAGTATTTAGCTGCGCTTAATAATGATGTGCATCCTTGGCCTGCAGCTACAATGAATTGATAAGTATGAATATCAGTGCAGTCTCCTGCAGCAAATATTCCAGGAACACTTGTTGCAGTATGTTTATCAACTATTATATGCCCATCTTTTTCAACACTAACAAGATCTTTTATAATTTCTGTATTAGGAACGCGGCCTATTTCTACAAAAATTCCATCAAGTTTAAGATCTTTGATTTTTTCTTTTTGTTCATACTTCAAACCTTTAACAAAAGAATCGCCATAAATTTCTTTAGTATACGCAAATGGAATAATTGTTATTTTTTTATGCTTAACAACATTTTCAATGAGGTATTCATGGCCGCGCATTTTATCATTAACAGTGAGAATGTAAATCTTTTTTGCAATGTTGAGAAGAAATTCTGCAGCTTCAAGCGCAGAATCACCGCCGCCAATAACAGCAACAGTTTTGTTTTTAAAAAGCGGCCCGTCACAAATTGCGCAGTAAGTTACCCCGCGATTTGCAAACTTGTCTTCTCCAATAACATTTAGTTTTCTTGCTCTTGCACCTGAAGCAATGATGGCTGTTCGTGTTTCATAAGATTTATTTTTTGTTTTTACAACAAAATTTTTTCCTTCCTGTTTTAGTGTCTGAACTGGTTCATAATTTATTTTTATTTTATTATATTCAATTTGTTTTTGTAATTGTTTTCCAAACTCTATCCAGTTAGTTTTAGCAATTCCAATATAATTTTCTATATTGCCTGCAACATTAACTTGCCCTCCAAAATCCTCAGAGAAAATCAAGAATTTCATTCTTTTTCTTGAAGCATAAACTGCTGCAGCAATTCCAGCAATTCCTGCACCTATAATTATAGTTTCATAAACCTTTGACACAATAATGCCTCTCTTTTTTTATAATTCTCTTTTGCCATCTTTTTCTATATGAATAACATTAACAGGGCATGTTTGAGCTGCTTCAAGATTAAGCTCATAATCTTCATCATGCTCTAAATGTTCTTCTTCACCAACATGCTGCATTTTTTCATGTTTAATGCTGGATTTACTATCTTCTTTCATCTCCCAATACTTTTCTGCAACTACCACACAAGCAGAACACCCAATACATCCAGGCCTGTCATGAACTATTTTATACTTAATCTTTGGAGTTTCGCTCATAACAAAATAAGAATGAACTATATTTAAATAAATTATGATTGATCATTCATACCTAAAAACAACTTGTTCTTTTTTACTAATTTTATCGGTCTTAACAATATGATAAGGGCTCATCATTATTTCTATTACAATACCATCAATACTTGGAACAGTTTCTTTAACACTAACCTCTACAAAAAACCTACTTTTACTTATGCTAGCTATCTCAATAGAATAACCTCCTGCTGATTTAGTTCCAGAATAAACAGCAACAACAGAATAGTTTGAAAAATCAATTTCAGGAGCAGGATTTTCAGAATCAACATATTTTCTCCAGTGCTTCTTCCATTTTTCAGCATCCTTTATAACAAACTCTAGTTTTTGTTCTGCTAAACTAAAATGTCCTTTAGAGATTGTTTCCAAAGAATACTGCTTTGAACACCCTGATAAGCTAGTTGATGCTAAAAGCACTAATGAAAGCAATGTTTTTTTCATGATTAACTTATTCTTTTTTTAGTTCTTTTAAACTTTTCTCTATACTCTTCGAATTATACAATGCACTTGTTGTACAAACAAAATCAGCTCCTGCAGATTTAGCAATAGCAGCAGTATTCTTATTAATACCACCATCTACACCAATTTTAATTTTTTTATTTATGCTTCTAATTTCATTAATTTTATCCAAAGATTCAGGAATAAGTTTTTGACCGCTAAAACCAGGATGCACACTCATAACAAGAGCAATATCTGATTTCTTAATTTCTTCAACATACTTTTTTGGATTTGTTTCTGGATTAAATGCAAGCCCTGCTTTTATTTTACTTTTTTTAATTTCTCTCAAAGCATGATCAATTTCTTTATCACTTTCAGCATGAATAATAAATTCTTTGATCTTTTTATGATTAAATTTTTCAAATTCCTTCAAAGGATTTAATGCCATCAAATGAATCTGAATATTAGGAGCATCTTTAAGCTCATTAACTTCCTTTGCCTGAATTGTTTCAGAAGGAACAAAAATCCCATCCATAATATCAATATGAACAATATCAACAAGCCCTGAGACTAGTTTAACCTGTTCTTCAAGTTCCTTCTTTGTCTTAGCATTAATAGCTGGAAGTATTTTCATATTTCTTTATTTTCTTCAACCTTCGAACATGTCTTTTTTCTTTTGAAAAAGGCGTTCGAAGCCAGGTTAAAACGATTTTTTCTGCTAATTTATTTGATAATCCTTTACCTTTCTCTAGCATTCCTCCGCCTGCAAGACATAAAACATTTGCATCATTATGTTTACGACTTAGTTTAGCTATTGAAACTGTCCAAACAGGAACAGCGCGTACACCTTTAACTTTGTTTGCTGCAATACAAACACCTTCAGCGCTTCCACATACAAGTATTCCTTTTGACTTAGTTTTTGAAGCTTGTTTTGCAACAGAAAAAGCAAAATCAGGATAATCATCCTTTGGATCAAACTTTGTATTTCCTAAATCTTTAATTTTGTATCCTAATTTTGATAAATATTTTTTAAGACTCTCCTTTAATTCAAATCCTGCATGGTCAGCACCAATATAAATTATTTGTTTCATGCTTTATTCACACTCCTAAAAAGTTTTATTCTATTTTCAACTACTAATTGCATTAAATCTCTTGCCGAAGATAAAATATGTCGTGGATCAAAATCTTCTGGATTTTCTTTTAAAAACTTCCTTAAGCCTGCACTAAAAGCAAGCCTTAAATCAGTATCAGTATTAATTTTAGCAATGCCATTTTCAATAGCTTTTCTTATTTGAACATCAGGAACACCTTCAGTGCTTCCTAATTTTGCACCATACTTTTTTGCTTGATTAACCAACCAACTAGGAACTTGGCTTGCACCATGCAACACTAATGGCTTTTTTAAAAACCGGTTTATTTTAATAAGCCTGTCAATATCTAATTTTGCTTTACCTGCAAACTTGTAAGCGCCATGCGATGTTCCAATAGCAACTGCAAGCGCATCAATGCCTGTTTTTTCAACAAAAAGTTTTGCATCTTCTGGTTCAGTATAAATTATTTTTCTAGAATTTACTAAATCTTCAACTCCACCAATAGTTCCAAGCTCTCCTTCAACACTAACATTTTTTTTACAAGCCATACTCACTACTTTTTTTGTAAGCTTAATATTTTCATTAAAAAATAAATGAGATCCATCAATCATAACAGAAGTATAACCTATACTAATTGCTTTTTTTATTAATCGAATACTTCTTCCATGATCCAAATGCAGTGCAATTGGAAGTTTTGTTTCTGCCGCTGCTATTTTAACTAAGCTAGCAATAGTATTCAGCCCTGCATACTTAATTGCACCTTCTGAAGTTGAAATAATCACCGGAGATTTTTGCTTTTTAGCAGCTAAAATTACTGATTGAAGAATTTCCATATTATTAACATTAAAAGCTCCAACAGCATAATGATTCCTATAAGCTTTATCCAATAAAGAGTTCATAGTTACAAGCATTCACTCACCTTTTTATATAGTAATACATAGAATAGATTTATTTAAATGTATCTTAAAAAATTCAGAAGTTTTAAATATATTGTTGAGAATATAAAAACATGGCAGATTCACAAAGACCAAAATGGGTAAAAGACAAAACATTACATAAAGATTTTGAAGTAATAATTTGCAAATCTTACAATGATTACCAAAACCACAAAAACGATGACGGATGCTATGTTCTAATAAAAGTTGATTTTGAATTCTATGAAATACAAGTAGCAATAGTAAACTACCAGCATGAAATACTAAAAGTATTCAAAGGAAAAAGACCCCAAGATATATACCATGAAATTTTTGAATACGAAAAAAAACACAACCTTAAATGGTTCACAGAAAAACAACACATTGCTTACCTTGGAAAAGAACTAAAAAAAGCTGAACTCGCCCTTGCATTAGGAAATTCAGGATACTACCAAGAATAAATAAAGTGTAATTTTTCTAGTAATATCTTCCTATTAATTCTATGTCATTACTGATAACATTTCCAATTCTATCTTTTGAGAAACGCCTAAGAAAATCAGTGTCTGTTCTGAATCTTACTTTGTCTCCAACTTCAATTGCTTCTGCCAAAGCAACAAGTGGCTTAGAACCTCCCTCACGCACATTTATTATGTATCTTCCTTGACTTGTTTCAACAGTCAAAACATAAGTTTGCTTTCCAAACTTCACTGATTCATTTCCAAATAAAGCTCGGCTTGATTCAACAATATTAACAACAGTTCCGCTTTCTTTTGTTACCCTGCCTTCTAAATATTGCGGTTGACTTTCACATCCAGTTAAAGCAAATACCAATGCGCCTAACCCAAATGTTTTTCGTAATTTATTCATTTTAAACATCCTCCATTCATTGTAAAACCCAAAATTTAATTTACGCCCCCGCCGGGATTCGAACCCGGGTCACAGCATCGAAAGTGCTGTGTCCTTGGCCGGACTAGACTACAGGGGCATTTCTATTTTGTCTAGTTCTTGGAATTATTATTTTGTTTATAAGACTTTCTAGAAATTATAGTTCTATTTTCTTGTCTTGGAATTTCAACCTTTAATTCTTCTAGCGCTTTGTTAATTAGAGGTTCCACTAGTTCCAGATCAATATTTTCGTACCCTTGAG
>JACPID010000008.1 GCA_016188265.1 Candidatus Woesearchaeota archaeon
TAAAGTGAAAATCGAGCTTAATTTGGTTTGCATAGCCCACAATTTACAGAAAATCTTCTTGATGACGGCAGCCAAAAGCTGCTAAATTTATTTTTTATTTTATTTTTTGAATTTTAAAAAATAATTGTGAGACAACGTCCGCTGTTATACGCTTTTTCTCGAAGAGAAAAACGAGGTCTAGTGCAACGTCCCGAAGGGAAACCGAAGAGTTAAATTTTAGTGGCAGTCGTTCCATCAAGCGAACAAAGTGAGCCATCAAGAACAAGTATCAAGGAGACAATTTTAGTTAGTCGTTTCGTAGGGGGAAGGGGCGTCGTGTTTTTTGCTTCTTTTTTACAAAAAAGAAGATAGGAAGAGGCGTCGTTAAAGTCGTTTCATCTCTTTAATTTTATTTTGTCTTTTTCTTCATCTATTAATTTATTCTTTATTAAATGATTAATTGCTTCTTCAACTTTATCTCTTATTTTATTTCCTGTTCGATTATTATTATAGATTCCTCTTGCTATATCTGCTGTTATAGCTTCTTTTGTTGTGCTGAAAGAATTCTTTAAAATATCAATTATTGCCCCAGCTAATTCCTCTTTTGGGATTAAAATAAATGGTCTGTCACTTTCTTCTGAAATTTTTACTTCGGAGAATATATTTATAGGTTCAAGGGAGACACTGTTTTGATAAATATTTATTCCCTTATTTTTCTTCAAATCCCTTAATATTTCTTCAAATAAATTTTCTATTCTTCGTCCTAATTTTTGAATACCCATTGAAGACAATACTCTTTTGTATAATAATTCTTTTTCAATTAGACTCTCTATTTCCAGAACTTGCATTATTTTTCTTTTAATGATCGAAACTGCCGAATAATTGTTAAGGCTTCCGTAACTATCAAATTCTAAATCCATATTTGATTTTGAAAGCTCAGCTATTTTGTATTTTTTATATTTATCCTTGAGTTCAATTTCCTTAAAGTCTTCTTTTTCATCAATTTTTGATAAACAATTATTCTGTTTGGGTTCTGGAATACCTTTAGATTTCAAGATATTTTTAACTTTCTCCTTTACTTTTTCGATTTCGTATTCTTTGTTATTTAACCAATCATCAGACCAAATTCTGATTATATTCCAACCGAGATTCTCTAATACAACTTGCCTTATTTTGTCTCTATCTCTTGCAAATCTTGAAGAATGATATTGCGAGCCATCACACTCAACACCCAAAATATATTCTCCGGGTTTTTTTGGATGTTTTATGGCTAAATCTACCCTGTATCCAGAACAACCAATCTGACAGCTTACATCAAACCCTTCTTTTTTTAATTCCCCATAAACAGCTTCTTCAAAAGAAGAATCAAATTGTAGCCCCTCGGTTTTCTGTAAGAATTTAGTCAAATCTTTACTTTTTGCAAAATCTAAATAATATTTTAAGTACCTTACACCTTCTGCATTGATTTTATCTTCGTCTAAGTCGTCGGGAAGCATTGACGAAACAACAACAGTTTTAAATCTTGAACGAGTTATTGATACATTAAGTCTTTTGTACCCTCCTTCTTTGTTCAATGGACCAAAATTATAACTAAATTTACCTGAGGAATCTTTACCATAACCTACACTTAGAATAATAATGTCCCTTTCATCACCTTGCACGGTTTCAAGATTTTTAACAAATACTTCCTCATTATTAACATCGATTGACTCTTCTATAGGTATTCCTGCTATTTGAAATTCCTCTCTAATCACATTTTCTTGAGCCATACTAAAAGCGATAATTCCAAATGACTTTTTAGGGTATTTCTTTTTCAAATCCCTATAAATTTTAACAATCTCCCTAGCTTCAATCCTATTTTTCCTGGATTTCCCTCTATCATAGACTCCTGTTTTGATATATACACAATCCAGTCCGCTATTATCATTTTCCTTAGGGTTGGGAAAGGTTATTAAGCGGTTTTCATAAAAAAACCTATTGGAAAAAGATATAAGAGTCTCATTATTACTTCTATAATGCCAATCTAGGGATTTAGTTCTGAATTTAGTTATTGACTCACTTAAGAAGCTCTCTAAATCTTCAATTTCTTCTTCACTTTCATCATCTTGACTTAAGAAGAATGAAGTGGGGGGGTAGTTGTTGTGTATCCCCCATTATTATGGCCTGTTTTGCTCTTATAAGGCAAGGAACGGCATCTTCTGGCATAATTTGAGAAGCTTCATCAAATATGACTACATCAAAATTTATATTTTTTGGATTAATATATTGGCTGACAGTCAGAGGACTCATCATAAAGCAAGGTTTCAAAGCAAAGGCTAAATCAGGTATTTGTTCTAATAAATCCCTAATCGGTTTTAATCTTCTTTTCTTTTCATTTTCTCGTTTGAGAATAGAAACCTCATTAGAACCCATACTTGAGTAATTGTCTTTTGGTTGCCTCTCTTCAACAGATTCCATAACTTTATATCTAAAAATATCTCTAACTTTCATATCATCATCTCTGAATTTTTCAACAAGGCTTTTTGGAGAAAACTTATTCGACTTTTTGAGTATTTCATCTAAAATCTGGAGATAGTAGGACTTAAGAAAAACCTTGCTGAATTCACTTCTGACAGCATTACTAAAATATTTTTTAATGAATTCTTTTACTTCTTCATCTAACTTTATGGATTCTTCTTTAAATGCGAGAACCTCTTTAAGATTCTTAAATTGGTTATTCAGTTTCTCCAAAACATTTAGAATATCTTGAATTTTTTCTAAACAGGTTAATTGTTTAACCTCAAAGAACTCTTCCATTTCATTTAAAGAAGAATAAAAATCTCTAAATAATCCTTTCTGATTGAAATTAGATAATAACTGGATTATAGCATAATTTTTACCTTTTGAAATTTTATTTGATATTTCAAAGAGAGGGATTAAGTCCTTACAATATTTATCTAATCTGGAAATATTGCTTAGATTATTACAATCTCCGATAATCTCTGATTTTTTCTTGTTCTTTGAGACAATTTCATTAAGTTTTTTATTTATTTTTTCATATTTGGCTTTCTTCTCAAAAAGAGAGAGCCATTCAGCGTGCCCTATTTTTATTTCTGCATATTTATCCAAACTAGCCTTATTGGTTTTATATTCTTGATTAAAAAGTCTATAGAAAAACGAGGTTTCTCTGAATATCTTTTCAGCTTGATGTGTGTTTAAGTCATCAATAAAAGAATCTTTTACTCTCTTCGTTATATCCTCCCGCATCTCTTTTATCTCCAAAAGAACAGATAGTAACTCTTTTATCAGAGAATTGTATTCTTCAAAATCTTTTGAAAGCAAATAGGAGAATTCGCGGTTAAATTTGAAAGCAACGACTTTATCGTTTAATTCGTTTAGTAAGTTTAACTCGACAAAAGAGTTTATCTCTACCCCCGTTTCTATTTTTAGTTTATCTATAGACCCAATTATTTTCTCAGTATTCTGATCAAAATTCTTTAGATTAGAACTGAATCTATTAATAGCTAAAGAAGTATTCTTGTCTTTCTGATAATTGAAATATATGTTTTCGTTAGGATTTCCTAACAGAGTAAAAGAGGAATTAAATCTCTCTAGCTTGTCAAATAATATTGAAAACTCTTTTTTGTTCAGGGATATTGATCTTTTTAGTGGAAAATCTACAATCTCGTTTTTAGATAGTTTCGCCAACTCTCCTCTAACATCATAAACCGATAACTCCCAAGGAGAGTGTTTTTCACATAAGAATTGATAAAATTCATTGATATCCTTTTGAGATTTTAAATAAGATGAAACATCATCTCGTTTTATCATTGAAGGTATAACCGGAGAAGTTTGAAGTTCTTTCATAAATTGTTTTATAACTTCTCTTTTGTTTCCTTTGTAATTATGTAAATTTAGGCAGTATCTTCCTAACCCAACTTCATCGAGTCTTTTTTGGACTACATTTAAAGCAGCCATTTTTTGGCTCACAAAAAGAATTTTTTTATTCTTTTCGATAAGGGCTGAGATGATATTTACAATTGTTTGACTTTTACCTGTTCCCGGAGGCCCTTGTAATACAAAAGTAACTCCTGCTTTTGCTAACTCTATTGCTCTTTTTTGGGAAGAATCTGCTGGGAGAACATCTACGCTTGTAGTATCATCAAATTCCTCTCTCTGCAATTCAGAAATTTCATCCTGTAAAGCATCTCTGTCCCCAACATACGCTTTCACTAAAGGGCTATCTTTAACCAATTTTTCATTAAAACTCAAATCTTCATACATGATAAATTTTTGATATGAGAAAATATCCATATAAACATCTTCGGTAATTTTCCAATCCTTCATTCCTTCTATTTGCTTCTTAAGGTAAGACAGATATTCAGAAGGGGTTTGATTCTCAAATTCATTTATTTCTATGCTAAACTCGTGAGAAAGCTTCTCTATTAATGCTGGGTTTAATTGCATTTCTCCAGAATTAGAATCAATCTCAAATTTGTGAGTTTCTTTGCTAATAGCAGATAGTCTGCTGATTTCTATAGGCCAAAGAAAAATAGGAGCTTCTAAAAATAACTCGGAATGGTCTGCATCCTTATATCTCAAAATTCCCAAAGATAAAAAACAAGTGCTAACTCCTAACTCTTGAAAGTTTTCTTTCGCCTTTAAATAAAGAGCATATAATTTTTTCTCAACTATTTCCTCTTCTTCAGAGCATAACCACTGCCTGTCTTTAACATTATCCTTTTTCTCTTTTAGGATAAATATGTTTTGCTCATTTTCCAAATCTTCAATTACTTTAGAGAAAGAGGGAGATATTATTTTTAGAGATTTTGATTTTGTGAATCTATAACGCACAAGATTATTTCTTTTAGATAAATCTATAAGTTTCTTTTTCCAATAGTCTATCTTCTTATCAATAACCTTGCTTACATCCATTTGATAATCTCCCTTGGTGCATATTTATCTCTTATCATTTAATGCCCTCTGAAATTCCTTTCTAATCTCGTTTATCTTTTTTTCATTAAGCTTGATTAAGATTGACTTGCATTTTACTAAAAACTCAGGAGCATTCTTTACCATTTTATTGTATTGCTCATCTGAAACAGTCCTGTCAATGTAATATTGAGAATCTATTCTTGCCTTCAAAGAATCTTCTGTGAAATCAAGGTCTTCTTCGCTAAAAAATTCTCTGAGAAATCTCTTTGCGAACGCTATTGTACAGGAATGAATCTCACATTTTATGCCTATTTTTATCAAAACTGAGTAAAGCGAAAAATAGAGGGTATAATATGCGGTTGAGATTTTCCAATCTTTTATTATATTTACCCTCATTGACTCTAATGCTTCTTCAGCTTTCTTGATATATGCCTCTGCAAGATTTGAATTTGGTTCAATTAAACCTAAACCTTCTTTCTTTCCAGCACACCATTTTATCTTATCCATATTTCATCACCTTTTTAATAAACAGCTCTGTATTTTTAAAGATTATGTGGTTCTTTAATACTTCTTTTATTAGGATATCTTGGTTTACATTCTTCTCAAATGTTTTTAATGGATAACATTTTATGCTTATTTCAATCCCTAAATTTCTTGAAACTTTCTTGATTTCCTCTTTTTTATAGTCTCCCGCTACAAAAATGTCTAAATCAGATTCTTTGTTAGATATTCCTTTTGCATAACTCCCAAAAATAACGCCTATTCCATCAATAAAATTACCTATTTTTTCTATAACTTCTTTCACAAGAAGATTTTTTTCCATAAATGCTATTGATTTGTATTGCTCTACAAATATAAGATATCTATTGCTTAATTCGTTTATTTTTAATTTATAAGATTTTATTTTGCCCTTCACTTTTGATTCTATGATTCCTTTGTTTTCTAAATCTTCAAGAATTAGCTGTGCTGTTCGGGGGCTTATTTTAAGCAATTTTTCAACTTCTCTTATGTAATATTCTCTATCAAATCCATTTGTAAATAAAGAAATGATTTGTAAGCCATTCTCAGTAATGTTTATTTTATTATACATATGTATTATTTAGAATACAGCTACTATTTAAATCTTTTTGTTTTCGTTTCGTCACACCATCCCCCGTTCGTCGTTTTTCTTTCTCGTTAAAATTGTCTCCTATCAGTTCGTGCCACTAAAATTTAATTGCGTATAACTATACATATATGCAAAGTGCTAGATTTTGGGGTTTTAGCCTTTTTTGGGCTTGGATTTTAAAACTCGCATGCGTATTTTCCGTATCTTTTTTGGA
>JACPID010000025.1 GCA_016188265.1 Candidatus Woesearchaeota archaeon
TAGTGGTTTAGTACTGGAATCTTGGTGTGATCAAGAACTACTTAATCATTTAGTAGCTGTGTGTAAACACGCTACCTACTTTAGTAAGTAGTTCTTGACAAAGACAAACTATTTCTATAACTTATTTTTGTCTTTTTCTAACATGGCTTATAAAACAAGTTGTAAGATTCTTCAACTAATTCCCTGTGTTTTTGAAGAACATTTTTAGCTCTATTATAAACACCATTAAAATCATTATACGCATTTCTTGCTTTATGAATTTCTTGTGCAGACTCTTGCTTGCATAATTCTTCTAAATCTTTTTCTAAACAAAAATTTGTATTATCATAACTATCTTCAAAACAATCTAACTTAAACAAGTATTGTTGGTGAGCTTGATAAGGTGTTTTTCCTCTTAAAATAATACTTTTAATAGTAGCTTTAAACCTGCTAATTAATTGCAAAAAATAATCGAATTTTGTTTGTGAACTGTATATTTGTTTTATCTGTGATAAACAGCTGGATTGATATGCATTAACTGGAATTAATTCTTGAATTTTACTTTTTAAGATTTGCTTTTGTAATTCTGTTTCTTCCAAAAACGAGTCCAATGTTAGTTGTTCTTGTTGCATCACAAACCTCCTTATTGATTATAATAAATACCACCCATATATAAATTTTACTAAAAAATCATCACTTAATAGTAGTTATGAATTAATTTTTAAGTAATATTTAAATACTCCAACCATTTACTTTATTTAATTATTTGTGAGAGTTTTGGAGAACTATGGAAATAAAAATGTTAAAGTTAGTAAAAGACCCTTGTTTTGGGCAGAAATATGAACAAGAAGAACAGTGCACAAAGTGCTGGATAAAACATTCTTGTTTTATGACATTTAGAAACAGAAAGTAAAAGAAATGGTAATTTGGAGGAAAAATGGAAGAATATAACAATTATTTTAAAACATGTGGTCAGTGTAGAACTAATACTTGCTAGCACGTGAGACCTCATCAACCATCTTTAGAAGAATCTGTATTTAATGATGCTTCTTTTTTAAAAGATGAGCTAGACAGGAATATGATTGACTGTAATCATAATCAAAAAAAAGCACTGTATCGCATTTTGAAATATGCTAAAGATCAATGTAAGATTAATTCAAAAACACCATTGGTTTCTGCTGAGTATGACTTTAGAGCAAAAGGATTTCAGAATAATACAATTGAGAAGAAGCCACTATACTGACTATTGTGTGTGTTGAACATTAAATTTTTCAGAAGTTTTGAGACCACTTTATTCACCCGAATAATGTCTATTTTTTCCAAAACAGAATCTGGACTATAACAAAGCATTCTGGTGGATGCAGTCGCCAATTGCAAAAGTGTGTTGGTTTCTACAAAATTTCATTAAGTTTAAATAAATGAACAAATAATAGTATAAACATGACAATTAGCAAAAAGGATTTGGAAAAATTACGCAAAGGATACAGGGAAGAACTTGCTGCTTTGGAAGCAAAATGTAAAACAGGTAGCGCTACTAAAGATGAATACAAGCAATTAAAGAAATTGCGTGATAAGATGAAATAATCGCCCTTAGTTAGTCTGTGGTTTATAGTTGGTAGTTTGTGGTAGAGATGATGTTTCAAATAATAGCCTGTTAAAATAATTAATTTAATATAAATCTTGCTTCCAAAAAACAAACAGATAAGGATTTTATTTTATATCAAACACAACCACGCCAGTATAAACTCCTGGTTTTGCTGTTGGGACAGTTATGCTGATCTGAACATTTTTTTCTTCTCCAGGAAATAAAGTTATTTTATCAGGATTAATTTTCGGATAAATTTCTTCTTCACCTTTCAATAAAGGAATTTTAAGTTGCAAATCAATCTGAGTATTTCCTGTATTTTTCATGCCAACAATTGCTTTTTCTTTTGTTGATTTAAAAGCAAGTGAAGAAGTAAGTATACTGAAATCTTTTATTGGCAGGATTTCAATAATACTTTCTTTTTTATCAACTAATAAAGTATAATTTCCAGGCAATAAATAATAAGGAATTTGAAGTTTTCCAATATAACTTCCATTAACTTGCTGAACTTTTATATTTTCTCCATTAAAAAAAATATCTGAAAAATCATCAACAACAAAACTAATTTCTCTTATTTCTCCAGCAAAAGGCTTTATTTGTATTCCTGGATTAGTACTATCATCAGAAATATTAATGTTTAATTCATAACCTATGTTAACTTGAATAAAAACTTGGTTTAAGAAAAAGGCAGGATCTGTAATTATAAAGTTATTTTGTGTTCTTAAAAATGCTTTGCCAGCTTTAGGATTTGTAAGAGCAGATGATTCTCCCCAGCTTAATTCATCAACAATATTGCCTTTATTATCCTTTAATATAATTACTGAATCTTGGTTTTTTAGTGTGATAGTATCATAAAAATCTGCATTTTTCCATTCATTATTATCTTTACTTTCATTCCAGCCATTATCTGCAATTAAAAAATATTTTTTAGGCAAAATCAAAGTTTCTTTAGGAAATAAAACATCTACTTGTGATTTTGCTGTTTCAATAGTCCAACCGCTGATATCAACATTTTGATTTAAAGGATTATAAAGCTCTATTGCTTCACCACCGCTATCAGTATTAATAGGATCTACAAGTACTTGATTGATTATAACTGCTGAACTAAGCGGGATTAAAATAAGTAAAAGAAGCATTACTAATATTTTTTTCATGAAAATAGTTAATACTGGCTTTTTAATTATGTTTAGGTGTTTTCTCTGAAATTATTTCTGTAATAAAGAAATTTTTTTAATAGAAATAAAACAATTCTTAAAAATAAGAATAATAATGAAAATTTTTCAATAAAACTGAACAAGTATTCTTAAAGAAGTTAAGACTATCAAAATTTAATGATGCAAAAATTCTACTTAGATACTTCTATTTGGCTGGATTTTTTTGAGGATAGAGATGAACCAAATTTTCCTAAAAGTGACTGGGCGCATAAACTATTAAACAAAATCACAGAAAATAATGACAAAATAATTTATTCAGACATTGTGATATTGGAGCTTGGTGTAGTTGGTTATCAACCACATGAAATAGAAAAATTATTCGAGAAAATTAAGCCAATCCTTATATTTGTTGAATCTACAGAACAGCAAGCAAGAAAAGCAAAGGATTTAGAATCAAAAAGAAATATCCCAAAAGGTGATGCACTCCATGCACTTATTGCGAGAGATAATAAAGCGACATTAGTAACACTAGACAATCATTTTAAGAAACTGCTAGACATTACTAAACCAAAAAGATCACAAGAAATTATTTGATATTGAACTTCCTTTCAAGCATTTCAAAAGCTTTGTCGCGTGCAATATGTAATTGAGTGTCACTTGTTTTTCTTTTTGAAGAACCTTTCAGTTGAGCTAAATTTTTCAATACTTCTTCTTTTTCTAATTCAGAAAGCTTTTCCCTGATTGCATCTCTAATAAATTCCGTTCTAGTGCTGTATCTGTGTTCTTCTAACTTCTGGTCTAATTCGTCTAACAACCTATCTTCCATCTTAATAGTTATTGCCTGCATGGTAATACTTAGTATGTACAAAGTAATATATAAAACTTTGTATTCAAACACTAAGATTCCACTAGTGTTTCACTAGTGGTTTAGTAGTGGAATCTTGGTGTGCTCAAGCACTAGAAAATCGAAGATTTTCTGTGCACAGAAAATGCGTTGCATTTTCTTGTGAACCACCGGATGCTGAAACCGAAGTTTCATGCCACTGGTCTATTGACCAGTGGTTCTTGACAAAACACTAAAAAAGAAAAAGAAAGAGAAAAAAATTTCTCTTAGTTTATTTGCGCTTCAAGAGCACTGCTAAAAGTGCTAAGATCAACACAAACACAACACCTACTGCAACTCCTAAGAGTACAAGGTATGTGCTTGATTCTGTGAAATTTGTCGCAGATCTTACACGTACTGCTGCACCTTGTGGCTGTGTTGTTACAGCTGGAGGTACTTGAACAACTTTTGTTTCTTCTGCTGATTTTACAGGCTCTGGAAGTTTAACTTCTTTCTTGCATTCTTCAACAGTCAAGGTAAATGACTTAACATTATTTTCCTTGCTTGTATCGTAAAGAGTGAAAAAGTCAACTTCATGCTGTCCTGGTTTTGCATCAGTTGGAACATTGAAGCTTAACTGTACAAGTTCATTATCGTCTTCATCAAGTCTGAATCCTGTTTTCTTTTCAAAAACACCGAGTGTTTGTGCACGAACTTCAAATGCTGCATTTCGCTCATCTGATTTTCCTCTGTTGAGCACATCTGCTCTTACTTGAACTGTTCGTGATCCTTCACAAGTCAATTTTTCAGGACTTACTGAAAGGCTTCTTATAGCTAGATCGTTTGAGTCACGTTCAACTTCTAATGTTGCTGAAAGTTTAGCTCCATGTCGTGCTCCATTTTCATCAAGAGCTGTTACAACAAACAATAAAACATGTGATCTGTCTGCTGCATCTTCTTCAACATCTAATGAAAAAGTCATTGTATCTTTTTCATCAGCATCTAGAGAAAATGAATCACTATCATCATCAACATCAAAGTCTTCGTCTGCTGACAAGTCCATTGTTACTTCAACATCATCAAAATCAACTTCTTTATCTCCACTGCCTGGAAATTGATTTTCAATTTCTAATTCCAATTCAACATGGTCTCCTGGCTTGATTTGGTCAAGTCTTGAACCATCTCTAAATGAATCAGAGGATGTTGTAGCTCCTGAGACTGTTGCTGTTCCTTTTCTAATTCTTAATTTGTTTTCTGCTTGAACTTTTAATGATCCTTGGCCAGTAACGTTGCCAGTAGAATCTTTTGCAGTTAATTTACCAACTTCAAAAGCTTGAACAACTCCATTTGAATCTGCTGCATTATGATCAAGTGGAACAAATACTGTTACTGATACAGTAGCAGTTGCTAATGGAGCAAGTGTTGCTGGAACACCTGTAAATGCTACTTTATATTTAGCATCTGCAGTGCTTGTTAATGCAGTTGCTGGAACTAAAGTTAATGTTGTTGCATTATCTGTATTTGTAAGTGTTACTGTTCCGCTAACATTTTCTCCACGTCCTTGTGTTGAAGAACCTAGAGTTAAATCACTAACAGTTAAAGCTGCGTTTCCGCTTACTGCTAGAAGTAGGAACAAACTCACAATGAGTCCGAGTGTAAATAATTTTTTCATTGTTTAACCCCTCCAAAAAACGTTTTTGTTATGAGCATAAAGTAGTAACCATTATTTAAAGTTTACTTATACCTTTAAAAATAGAGATTATACTATCACTATTGAAAAAGTAGTGTGATAAAATAATAATAAAGATTTATAAATGTAAAATTCTATGTATTATGGTATGGTTGAGTTTCAGACAATGTATTATCATCCAATGGATAGGCAGGTTCATACTGCTGGTGATGAATTAAATAGCGGCAAACAGCTTGAAGACCCTATTATTCCTATAGGAGAACTAGGAATTACTGTCTCAGAAAAAGCTTCTGAAAGAAAAGGAGGGCTTATTCAAGGGGTGCAAGCTGCATTTAGAGCAGGGGTTGGCAAAATTCAGTTAATGATGGATTTAGCAGAATCAGGAAGCGCTATTGGAGGGCCTAAAGGTTATGGTAAAGAAGTGCGTGAAAAATTAAGAGAAGTTATTCTGGCAAATGAAGGAGTTGTTACTGGTGTTGAGCTTCCTACAAGTTTAACTAATTTAAATGGAGGAGTTAATTTGCATGATCCTGAAAACGGGGGTTTTAGTGAATCATTAAGGCAAAAAGAGCTTCATGAAGTTAAAGAGCATATTAAATTTGTAGGGGATGTTCTTAATGGCGGAGAAGTTGATATTGTTTCTTGGGAATATCCTAGAACTGTTTTTGATGCTCCGTGGAATGATGAAGGAAAGTGGAAAGGTGCTTTTAATGTTCAAGCAGAAAAAAAAGATTTTACACCAATCCAGTTTGTAGATTCCCGTACAGGAAGAATACAACAATTCAGCAGAAAAGGAATTCCTGCGCCAATAAAAGCTGAAGAGCCTGAAAAAGGTATTTTGTGGGATTTTGAAAAGTTTCAAGATTATGCAAAAAATAAAGGCACTAATGTATATGATGAAATTAAAAATTCAATACTGCAAAGACAGATTCATTTTAGTGAAGAAAAAGAAAATGAAGCTCGCTTTGAAATACTTCAACTTGAAAATCGGAAAAAAGAAATTGAAGTTGATTTAAGGCTTAAAGAAGAAGATAAAAAAAAGTATTTTGAGCAAATTGATAGGTTAAAAAAATCAAAAGAAATCGTGATTAAGGAGCAAGAAAGAATTAAAGCGCAACATGAAGAACAAATAAGCGCACTTGAACCTATGAAGGAGTTTGCAAAAGAAAAAACTGTTCAATCTTATGCTGAAGCTGGCATTTACGCTATGATGGAATCAGAAAAACCAAATATTAAAAAGCCCATTGTTGTCGGGCCTGAACTTGGCTGGCCTCATTCTTATGGAGGGCATCCTCAGGAGTTTAAAGAAGTTATTCAAAAGTCTAGAAAAAAAATGGTTGAAATCTTGACTTCTGACAAGATTACAGATTCTACAACAGGTAAAGTAATTGATAACCCTCATAAAATGTCTAAAGATGAAGCTGAAGAACAAGCAAAAATGCATATTAAAGGAACATTTGATACTTCTCATGTTGGGATGTGGCTTCAAAATTTCAGGCCTGATCTTCCTGAAGAAAAACGTTTGAAAGAATTTAACAAATGGTATCTTGAGCAAGTGAAAGATCTTGCAAAAACAGATCTTGTTGGAACAATACAATTAGTTGACAGCAACGGTCCAGGCCATGGACACTTACCGCCTGGTGAAGGTATTTTTCCAGTGGTTGAAGCAGCTAAAGAATTTAAAAAACAAGGATTTACAGGACACTTTGTTTCTGAAGGCCATGAAGAAGAAAAGTTTGGTGAAGGAAGAATATTTTCAAGAACTTGGGAAAGATTTGGCGCTCCAATTTCAGCAGGAGGCTACCCGTCTCCTCCAACTTGGGGGGAAATTCATAATGCTTATTTTGGAAAAACCTACCCTCCACTGCAAATGTTTGGATCTTACAAACCTCCAACAGCAGAATACAGGCCCTGGGCTGGCGGAAAAGACCCTATACCTTTTGAATAATAGAATGAGTTTTAATCATAGTTAAGAAGATGAAACTAATAACAATAATATTCACGCTATCAATAGTTTTATTTATTCTTGGTTTTATTATTGCTGATAATTATCAGAATAAGGATGATAAAATTATTACGTTTTCTGAAAATGTTTGTGAAAAAGTTTTAGGTTGTCCTGAAGGAACTCAGTTTGTGGGAAGTGAGATTAGTGATGTTTATCATAAATGTTCTTGCAGTTCTGCTTTAAGAATTAAAAATGAAAACATTGTTTGCTTTATTGATGAAGAAAGTGCTATTGAGCAGGGTTATAGGTCTTCGAAAGTTTGTTAGACTTCAACAAAAATTTCTGTAATTTTTATATGTAAAAACTGCTCTTGAATAACACTGCAAATTTTAATCTGTAGATAAAGGAATAGTGGTTTTTGAGCATGATCAAGCACAAGAAAATCAAAGATTCCACACATATTTATAAATCGTCAATTTTTTCCCATTCAAATGTTTAATTACATTTACATAGATGAAAGCGGTGATTTAGGATTGAATGGATCGAAATATCTTATTTTATCTGCTTTAATGATTGAAGATAATGCCAAATTAGATCGAATTATAAAAAATATGAGACGCAATAAATTCAGAAAGCAATTAAAGAAAGCATATGAAATTAAAGCAAATAAATCTTCTGAAGAATTAATAAAGTACATGTTGACAAAATTAAATGAACTTAAAAGTGTGAGAATAATTTATATGGTTCTTGAAAAAAAGAAAATCACCAGTGAATTTTTAAAGAATAATAGAAACAAATTATATAATTATGTAGCTGGAAAACTTGCAAAACAAATTAAAATTAACAAAACATATATTGAAATTAAAATTGATAAATCAAAAGGTAAACAAATTTTAAGAGAAGACTTTGATAATTATTTCTTAAAAAATTTTGAAAAAATATCAAAAGATAGAAAAATCATTATACAGCACAGTTATTCACATTCCTGGTCAGGTTTACAATTTGCAGATATACTAGCTTGGTCTTGTTTTCAAAAGTTTGAACATAATAATATTTCATACATTAACTTAATTGACCAAGAAAAAGAAGAAGTTTATCATGTTTGGTAAAAAAATGCAGTACCTGTAAGCACTAAAGCGTGCACCTCAAGGTACACTGACTTTCAGGTTTTACCTGCATAATATTTAATGTTATATGATAATATATAAATTTTTCGGTTACATGGGTTACATTTTCAAATATGTTTTGACATAATTGCTTTGAAGTAATAAGTTTTATTCTCCTAATCATTAATTAACTTTAACTAAACACTCTGCTGGTGTGATCTTTATGGACTTTTATAACATGGTCTACAAAGCTTTCTACTTTGCTTTCATGGCTTACCATTATTAATTGTTGCATATTAAGTTCTTGCAATACATCTCTTAATTTATCTAATTGTTGAGAACTAAATCCATCAGTTGGTTCATCAAGTATTAATAGTTTTTTTGTTTGGATTGTATTTAACAAATCATTTATTACTGTATTCAATGCAAGTCTGTAAGCAAGTGCGCAGGCTGTTCTTTCACCGCCACTTAAACTATTAACTTCTGTTTCATGGCCATTTTGTTCAATAATTGGCGTAAAAACATCATCAAGCCTTGCGGTCATGTATTCATCATCTACAAGCATACTGAACCATTTTTGAAATACTTCATTAAATGTTAAATGAATTGTTGCCATCATATGTTTTTCCACAGTTTCAATTAAAGGAATGAAATGATTTTGCATCCAGTGCGAAAGATGCTGGTATTGTTCCAGTTTTTTTCTAAAAATCTTCTTTTTTTCAAGTTCTTCTTCTATGATTTTTAGTTGTTGCTGGTATGTTTTAACTTGTCCTTGAGCTTTTGTTGATTGAACAAGAATGTTTTGATAATTATTTTGCGCATCATCAACTTTTTGTTTTTGTTCTCTGTATTGTTTTTCTAAATTTTCGCTTTCTTTAATTATTAATTCTAAAGCAGTTTTGTTTTTTTCCAGAGAAATTATTTGTTCTTGTAAATCTTTTTCTTGTTGTTGTAATTGTTTTAGTCTTTCTTCACTTTCAAAAAGATGTTTTTGTTTTAACTCATACACCATCAATGTTTGTAATGAATTTTGTGCTTGTTTTTGCTGTTGTTGCAAAAGTTCTCTTTCACTTTTTAATACATTGGCTTTTTCATTGGACTGATGTATTAATTTATTGCACTGGCCTATATTTTGTTGTTCTTTTTGCTGAATGTTTATTTTATGTTCATGAGGAACATTTTGTAAACATAAAGGGCATAGACTTAATGATTCAAGCTTTTTCAGAACTGCATTAGACTGTTCTTGCAGTGTTGCTTGTGTTGCCCTAATTTGCAATTGTTCATGAATTAAGCTGTATTTTTCTTGAATATGGTTTTCTAAATCAGTTATTTTTTGCTGTATTGCTTCTTTTGATTCTAAAGGTTTTGTAATGTCAGTTGTTAATTGCTCTGAAATTTTTTTAATGCGTTCTTTTTCTTGTTGTAAATTTTTTTGCTGTTCTTTTTTAGAAGAAATAAATGCAGTAATTGCGCTATATTCTTGTTTTTTTTCATGAAGTGATTTGATGAGTAATTCATATTTTTGCACTTCTTTTTTTTGCGCTTCTAACACTTGTTGCATTTTTTGAAGCTCAGGAATAATCAAAGCATAATTTTCTTGGGCTTCTTTAAGCAGTTTATTTGTTGCTTCTTGCTGCTGTTTTTTTTCTTGTTCATTTTGAAGCATGCCTTCTAATATTTTTTGTTGCTCTTTCACCCACCTCAGCATTATTAATGAATTATCTTGTATGTGCTTGTATTTTTCTAAATCAAATACTTTTCTTAAAATCATTATTCTTGTTTCTGCATCTTCATAAATTATTCTTTTCATTTCTTCCTGAGGTGTGTATACTGTATACCTGTAAATCAAATTCTTATTTTTTGTAAGAAGATTTTTAGGATAGCCTAACAAGTCTATGATTTGTGTTTTTAGTTCAGTGGCTGTTGCATGCTGTTTTAATCCATGAACAACAAGACTGCCTTCATCTTGCTCTATTCTGTTTTTAATTCTTTTAAGTGTGCGATGAATTATGTATTCTTTTTGATTTATTTCAAAAGCAAGTTTAACGCTGCCTTTTTGAGCTCCATGCCTTAATAGCATGCTTCCTGAAAGTTCTCCTCTTAACAATCCGAACAATGCAAATTCAACAGCATAAAGAAGTGTGGATTTTCCTGCACCTATATCTCCGCTTAATAAAACACTGCCTTTAGGAAAGCATAGAGTTGCTTTTTCATAACTTCTAATATTCTCTAGCTCAACAAAAATTATACGCATAAAATTAGCAGAAGAAGAGCTTGTTTTTTAATATCATTGTGCTTTAACAAAGAAAAGTTTAAATACTGAAAAACATGCAGAAGTACTATGCAAAAAAAATGGGTGATAAGCGGAGCAATAGCTCTTGTAGTATTAGCAATTGTATTAGCAGCTTATTCTGGTTCTAGTTACAGAAGCGATGAATGCCAGAAAGCCAACAGAATGTGCCAGTACAGCTGCCACACATTTTCAAAAAATATCAATGAAGCAAGATCATGCTCTCTAGATTGTTTTGCATTGTATGCAGCTTGTGAGAAAGATAGGCAAAGCACTTGGAAATCTTTTAATTTCAAGCCTACTTGGCCGTAAAGAGCTTTGATGCAATTTATATTATAGCTTTTAACAAGTCTGCTTTTGTTATTATTCCTTTTAATTCTCCTTGTTCTTGGACTAGGACGCATGAGTAATGTTTTAGTATGCTTTTTATTGCGCTTAATCTTGTAGTTGGTGTTATTATAGGAGGCGTAGCTTCTATTACTTCTTGAAGTGTTTTTGCATTCTCTGTTTTAAGCAAGCTGGATTCAGTAATTAATCCAGTTATTATTTTTTGTTTTAGTACTGGAATTTGGCTTATTGATTTTTGCCTCATTAAAGAAATAACTTCTTTAATACTTGCTGTAGAAGAAATTGTTACTACTGATTCAGCCATTACTTGCTTAGCTATTAGTTCTTCATGTTTTTGTAATCTTTCTAATGATTCAAATATTTTGCAGACTTTAGAATAAGTTGGGTCTATGCTGCTGCTTTCTATTTTTGCAATTATTGATTGGGAAACTCCTGCTTTTTTAGCAAGACTATGCTGTGTTATTCCAAGGACTTTTCTTAGTTGCTTTATTTGGCCTAAATCAAACATGATTCTTTAAAGAATAAAAGTAATATATAAATATTATGATCTGAATTGAAGTTTTATAAAATATTAATCAAAACTATTAATTATGCCAATAATTGTTGGCCATAGAGGTGCTAAAATATGATTAAAAAAGAATTGGTGTTGTTTTTATTTTGTTTTATAATTTACGCTATTTTAACTAAATCAAGTATTGGCAGTTGGAATGATGCTTCAAGATTTGCAACAATTAAGTCATTGGTAGAAGAGCATAGTTTTATTATTGATAATGCATTAGAAACTATTCCAACAGGCGATAAAGCATTTATTAATGGACATTTTTATTCTGATAAACCACCTGTTTTCAGTATAATGGCTGCATTGCCTTATTTTCTTTTAAATTTGTTTGGAGCTGAATTTTCAAGCTTTATTGTTTATATAACAAACTTATTTGTTATTGGATTAAGCAGTGTTATAACTTTAGTATTTATTTACAAATCTTGCAGTTTATTTAATTTAGAATATAAACACAAAATATCAATTGTATTAATCACTGGATTTGCAACACTGCTGTTTCCTTATTCTTTGACTCTGAACAATCATGCATTTGCTGCAATGCTATTAACTGTTTCTTTTTATTTGCTGATAAAAATGCAAGTGCATCAATCATTTATTAGGGATTTTTTTATTTTAGGTTTTTGTCTTGGGCTTGCAACAACTGTTGACCTTGTAAGTGGTGGTATTTTCATAGCAGTAATATCAATATATTTTGCTTTGACGAAAATAAGCATTAATAAAAAAATAATTTATTTACTAGGAATATTTTTACCATTGTTTATTCACTTGATTTTGAATATTTCTATAACTGGAGATTTAAAACCAGTTCATTTACACGAGGAATACTTCCAATATAGTGGAGCTCAACTTACAACAACGGGATTAAGCGGCATTAGTACAACAAAAAATCTGTTTTATTTATTTTGGTACACTTTTCATTTATTATTTGGTTTAAGAGGATTATTTTTGTATTCGCCCATATTATTATTTGCAGTGTATTATTTGTTAAAACAAATTAAGAATACAGGCTCAAAAATAATAAATCCTTCAAAAATAATTTTAATTTGCATAACATTGATAATTGCTTATTATGCGTTATTTACTAAAAACCTCAGCGGTATAAATTATGGCGTAAGATGGTTTGTTAGTTTTACTCCGATATTATCATTTTACAACAGTTTCTTTTTTTTACAAGTTAAAGCAAGAAAAATATTTTACTTATTAACCGGCATATCATTGATAATTGCTTTAATAGGTGTTTATGATCCTTGGTCTGCAATGATGTCTGTAAGAAATTTTCCAATAGCTGAAAACTTAAAAAACATAATAAGTTTTTGACCTAAGCTCTTTGCATAGAAAATATGTTTGACGTAACAATCATAAATCCATAAGTAATTTTTTATCTCCAAAGCTTAATTTTCTAACTTTTTTAGTGTGTGCTTTTCCTGCATCATAATTAATTCCTACGCAGAGCGTTCCATTTTTGTCAGTGTTTGGAAAGAAAAAAGGATTATAAAAAGGGTGAACATTCTCATTATCATAAATAATCCTTCCAGTTTCAGTAACTATTGACATTATTGCATCTGGAGAGCCCAAAAATGGAATTCCTGTAATGGACTTGTACTTTTTCCCTGCCCACTTTTCCCAACTAGATATTTCAATATTAAAATAAGGATTTACTTCAACCAAAGTACCGGTAATTGATTCTTGTTTATTAAATTGATCAACAAAAGTTACTGTTACACCTTCACCAAGATGCAGGAAAAGCACACACTAAAAAAGTTAGAAAATTAAGCTTTGGAGATAAAAAATTACTTATGGATTTATGATTGTTACGTCAAACATATTTTCTATGCAAAGAGCTTAGGTCAAA
>JACPID010000009.1 GCA_016188265.1 Candidatus Woesearchaeota archaeon
CTAAAACAAGTAATACAAGGAATTTTTCCATAGAAGAACGTGAAGATAGCTACGTTTTACACAGTGTTGAGTATGCTGATGAAGTGTGTGATTTTACTTGGACTAAAGAATTATTAGATGGCGGAAACACTCACACCCAAGATTATTGGGTTAAAATTACTGACCAATTGCCCGATGCAAGAGATTATTATACAAGTCTTTTAGAATTATACAAAAATAAAGATGGCACTCAATCTGGCTTAGTTGAAAAGGTTCGGCAAATGTTTGCCAAAGACTTTAAAGATTATTGGATGATGACAAGCACAAGAATAACTTATAAACCAAAAGGTAAAGATAAAGTAACTCATAATTATAACATCGCTTCAGAAACTAGTGTTAACATAACTTTTGTAGGACCTGACGATTACGTTAATTCTAAAAGCAGTTTTGAAGATGAAATGGAAGTTTTATTTGGAACAAGAGATTGCAAAGAAGTTAGCAAAGTTTTCAAATGGGTTACAAAAAAAGCAACTTACTTGTACAGAATAAATTCTACACCACAAAACACAGACAAGCGGGCTGTTGTGCTTGGCGTCGTCAGCGACTTCGTCATCTACGCCTATGACGTCATCAGCAGCGGCAGGCCCGCTCGCGGGGTGGTCGTCGCGCGCGAAACCCGAGCTGAATAAAATTCAGCTGGGCACATAAAAATGCAAAGCATTTTTATCGTGAAGCTCCATGAGAAATAAAGGTACATTAGAATTGTACAAGATGAAACTATTGTATACAGGATTAATTTTTATACTACTACATTCTATGCTCGTTTTAATTCCTGTGTGTGCCGTATAGCGCACAACCTGCGCCTAGGCTTAAAGGGATCGACCACACGTCTTGCTATCAAAGCAAGAGACTGAACAAAAACCATGTTCAGCATTGCTATAAAATACAGCCACAACAACAAGTAACCAATATCTTGGTGAAAGTCTTGAAGTGGCAGTGAATTTTTAGCGGTGGCAAGGCTACTGAGCGGGCTGTTGTGCTTGGCGTCAACAACAACAACAACTTCAACATCAACGCCAATGACAACATCAACAACAACAGGCCCGCTCGCGGAATGGGACTATTCCCACATTTACGGCACACGCAGGAACTTTAATTACAACAAGAGAGTGTTTATTTATTGAAAACATACAACAACTTATGGAAAAACCTTTGCAACTTTAAACACTTACAAGAATCTTACGAACTAGCCAAAAAACGTAAATCTTGCAATCCTAACGTAATAATCTTTGATGAAAAATGGCAATTAAATCTATGCATCCTATTAAGAGAATTACGCAAAAGAATCTACAAACCACTACCACTAAGAAAATTTGTACTTCGCGACCCAAAAACAAGAGTAATCTGCGTAAGCAACTTCCGAGACAGAATAGTACACCACGCGCTAGTCAGCATTCTACAACCTATTTTCGAACCAAGATTCATCCACGACAGTTACGCAAGCAGAAAAGGCAAAGGAACACTCACCGCAATAAAAAGACTGGAATTATTCTTAAGACAAGTAACCAAAAATGGACAATTAGTACAGAATGCCAAAAATAATAACCAAGTAAAAGGCTACGCATTAAAAGCAGACATAAAACAATACTTTGACACAGTAAACCACAAAATACTATTAAATCTCATCAAA
The DNA here is from genome assembly GCA_016188265.1 of Candidatus Woesearchaeota archaeon. GTDB lineage: Archaea > Nanobdellota > Nanobdellia > Woesearchaeales > ARS49 > JACPID01. The sequence goes on from JACPID010000009.1 coordinate 1,670, forward strand.
AATAGAGTCAAAGACGAAAACATACTATGGCTTGCCAAAGTAATTTTAAATAATTATAACACTGGAATTGAAGGCAAAGGAATGCCTTTAGGAAACTGGACAAGCCAATTCTTTGCAAACATATACCTAAACGAACTAGATCAATACGTAAAAAAAGAATTAAAAACAAAATACTACACAAGATACGTAGACGACTTCATAATACTGCACCAAAACAAAAACGTCCTACTAGAATACAAATCAAAAATCAACAACTTTCTACAAAACAAACTAAAACTACAACTACACCCCAACAAATGCAAAATAACACCACTAGGTCAAGGAATCACATTCTTAGGATTCAGAATATTCTACAACTACAAAACAGTAAGACACAGAAACCTAAAAAAAATAAAAACAAAATTAAAACAAATGCTCAACCAATACAAAAACCAAAACACAAACCCATACAAAATACTAGAACTACTACAATCATGGAACGCTTACGCAATGCACGGAAACACATACCAATTAAGAAAAAAACTCCAACAACAAACAGAACAAGAACTGCAAAAAATAAAAGAACAAATAGAAAACAAAATAAATAATAGGACAATAGTTTCGTTTTCTAAATAGTACGCGCCATAAAGAGTGTTCTACAAATTATGGGGTGTACTAAAAAGAAAGACCTGACAAACTAAGCTATTAACGATCAATATTTTACAAGAACAAAACCAACAACTCAAACAATTAAACAAAAAAAATATCGTTATCAAAAATCAAAATACTTTGACGAGGAGGTACAAAATTAAGATTAAAATAAGGTTTAAAAATAGAAAAGCTTTTATACAAGTATTACATTTTTGTATTATATGTTACAAAAATATAGTATATTAATGGTTTTAGAAGTTTTTTTTATAGAGCCTTCTAAAGAACATTATCTGATGAATATTAGTAGAACTATTAATATTGCTCATACATCAGTAAAACAAAACTTAATAAAACTAGTAAAGCGTGGCTTGATAAATCAAGAGACTCAAAGAAAAGGTAAAAGAAATTTTCCAGTATACAAAGCAAATAAAGATAATAAAGAATTCAAAAGATATAAAATGATTTACAACATCACCAGTTTACTAGAGTCTAGACTAATAGATTTCTTGGAAGAAAAAATCGCTCCAAAAGCAATAATTCTCTTCGGAAGCTACAGAAGAGGAGAAGACCTTGAAGATAGTGACATAGATATTTTTATTGAAGGAATTGAAGAAAAAATAGACTTAAAAATTTTTGAGAAAAAACTTAAAAGAAAAATACAACTACACTTCAAGAAAGATTTTAATACATATCCTAAAGAACTTAAAAATAACATCATAAATGGCATATTATTACAAGGCTTTTTAGAAGCCTACTAAAATGCTGACAAAAATACAACCAGACAAGCAAAAAGCTCAAGCTTTGAAAATAATGGCAGAAATAACACTTCAAAGACTAGAAACAACAGAACTAACCAAATACCCAAGCAATACACTAACAGACTATTATGACACACTGCACAAAATAATGGAAGCAATAACATTAAGCGAAGGAATCAAATTCAAAGGTGATGGCGCACATCAAGAACTAATAGACTATATATCACAAAAACATAATTTAGGAGAGCCAACAAAACAATTCTTGCAACAAATGAGAGAATATCGCAACAGAATAAGCTACGAAGGATTCATGATCAACAAAAACTACATCACACTCAATCAAGAAAAAATCAAGAACATAATCATAACATTAAAAGAAAAACTAGAAAAAATTCTTTAACCACTTCTCAACACTATGCTAATTGCTGATGTATTAATGAAAATAACCATGGTGTTGTGTAAACTTCAATGATTCCTGCAATAAAAACAATAATTAATGAAATAAGCACAAGATTAGTAAAGTCAAGCATTATGTGTTCCATTTTTTTAATTTGAAAGTCTTTTCTTATTACTGCAGCAGATAAGATTCCTCCAGCCAAACCAGCTACGAAATAAGCAAGTATTTCTGGAATTCCATGAATAAAATATCTAAATAATGATAATGTTACTGCTTGTGTGTATGCTAGTACAGTATGAGAGCCTGAATTCATAAAATAAATTATGTAAGTATTGATAAAGCTTCCAAATGCTGCTGCTATAACTGAAGAATTCCATACTATGATAAATATTGCTCCAGCGCCAAATAGCAATGAAAAAAATAATGAAAAAACAACGACTTTGATATTATTTAAAAATATTTGCAAAAATAAATCTGTTTGCGTAATATTTCCAGTTGCAACTCGTGAATTAATTCCATTTATTGTGTCGATCTGAGGTTTAAATAAGGTTTTAGCGCTTGCTTCTGGCAAAATAAGATATGAAGTTGTAAATGCTGCTGTCATTCCTATAAATAAAAATATAAAAAATAAAATTGCTTTGCCATGCTCGCGCAGTATTCTGTATTCTGATTTTATTGTTAAATCTTTTTTTTCTTCATAAATCATTGTGTGATAAAATAAAGGTGTTGCTGCAAGAACCGCAAGAAAAACCATCACCATTCCTGCTTGTTCTTGAAAAACCCATAAACTAATAAAAACAGCAATAAAACCGTAGAGTATGCCTAGGAGTATAACATTTACAGGATGTTTCTCTGCTTGAAATGGATTTAGAAGTGATTCGAGCACCATCTTTTTAAACAAATATACATATTGTTATTTATAAATATTTAGTTATATCAAATCACTTTAATAATCGAAATTTCAGTGACAAACAGAAAGTGATTTGATTATTAGAAAATAACTTTACACAATTTTTATTTGCCAGAAAATTAAAGTTATTTTTTATAATAAGTTAATTTTATAAATAATTTAGTATTTCTGTAAGAGTAAGATGAATTATCTTGAAATGTTGAAGAGTGCAAGAGAAAAAATGCCTAAGCTAGTTGAAGAGCGTGAACGTTTTGATATTCCAAAAATAAAGGGCCATTTAGAAGGCAATAAAACTATTATAACTAATTTTCAGCAAATATTTCAGGTTTTTCGCAGGCCTGCAGATCATCTTTTGAAATTTTTGCTTAAAGAACTTGCAACTCCCGGTGAACTTAAGCCTTCAGGACTGCTTATTTTAGGGACAAAAATTTCTGCAAATCGTATTAATGAAAAAATTCGTGAATATGCAATTAAGTATATTTTGTGCCCTCTTTGTGGAAAACCAGACACTGAAATTATTAAGGAAGCTGGTTTCTTAATTTTAAAATGTTCTGCGTGCGGCTCAAAAACTCCTATTAAATCAAGAATATAAAATGTTAACAAAAGTTCATAAAAAAAATAATCACATTATTATAGCTATTTGTGATGAAGATTTATTGGGAAAATATTTTGAAGAGGATGACAAGCAAATAGATTTAAGAGGAGACTTTTTTGATGGTGAAAATATGGCTGAAAGTGAGACTGGAGATCTAGCGAGAAATGCTGATATTGTTAATCTTGTTGGAAAAAAAAGCATTGCTTTTGGAATTAAAGAAGGAATTATTGATAAAAAAAATGTGAAAACTATTTCAGGCATCCCCTATGCTCAAGCTATTTTTTAAGTATTGATTGTTGTGGTGTGCGTGAAAAAAATGGCAGTGTTTTGTGTTTTTAGCCAAACCAAGCTCCAAGGCCCGTTTGTTTTTCTTTTTCTTTGCCAAAAACACCTTCAATTCTTTGTTGTAATATTTCAATTGTTTGCATTAAGTATGGTGATACATTATATTTTTTTGCTAATGAAATTGTCGGTTCTAAATACTTTATAATATTGCCTTCTGAAACTGTAAATATTAATCTTCCATTGCATTTTATGCATTTGCCTACAATAGGAGGCCTTCTGTATTTTTCATTGCAAGCTACGCACCTAAATTCTTGTGTTGAAAATTTTCTTAAGTTTCCTTTTGTGTCTTTTAAAAAATGTTTTTCAATAACTAATTCAGCAACATTGGAAGTATCAACAGCGCGTATTTTTTCTGCAAGCTCCATTTGCCCTTTGAGTTTTTCTTCCATACTTGGCAATGTTTTATATGCAGAACAATTAACTGTGTTATTTAAATCAGAAACATCATGAGTAAATCCATATCCTTCATATTGTTCTGGCTTGCCGAGATAAGATTTTAATTGCTCAATTGAAACTTCCCAAGGCATTTTGTATTCAAGTGATGCTTGGTATAATTCTTTCGGGTATCTCCAAGCTCTGTCTAAATCAAAGGCCATATCATCTACTTCTGCTGGAATTAATATTGAAGTAATAACTAATGGTGCATCCATGGTTGCTCCTCTTGTATTTGGAAGGTAATGTTTTGAATAGTTTAAGAAAGCGTCCATTAATAGAAATACACAAGCTTCGTCTCCATCACAATCGCGCCTCGTGGCTGCGTGTAACAATGGGTGTGCAAAAAATCCTTGGGTTTTTGTAAAGCCTGCAATACGCCCTATAATTCCTGCTGATGTGTGTGGCGCTAAACAGACAACAAAATGTCCAATAAGGTCTTTTTCGTTTTTTAAGGAATAAAATGGCTTTAATCCATAAAAATTGGTTAATAATTCATCAATAAATTGGGAAACGCGAAATAGTAAAGTATGCGCTCCTTCTTCTGTAAGCTCTGCGCTTGCTGGAAGAAATATATCTTGTGGTTTAATTTCAAGAATTTGATCTTCATTTTCTAAGGGTTTTCCATAAATATCTTTTTCATACCCGAATTCTTTTAATTTTGTTATTGAAGTTTGTACTTCTTTTGGTTTAAAATGTGTTATTGGAAGTTGAGTCATGTCATATCTTGTTGTTCCATCTTTATTTACATGTATGTTGTGTTTTGCGCGTAAAATTCCTTTTGCTATGTGTTCTGGAATGTGGTTTTGATTTGAAGTTCCTCTAACTCCTTTAATTAAATTTGGATATGTTTTCATGCTAAGTTTTTGAAGTGCGTACTTAAAATACTCATTTATTTTAATTTGAGTATTTTTAGAAAAACTGTTTTTTCCATGTTTAGGGCATTCTTGTTGATTTTGTTGGCCGCATATTTTGCAATAATATTTTTTTTCAGTTATTTTGTTGCAAGTTTCACATCTAGATAAAATAGTGTCTTTATTGCAATTTTTACAAAAAAATTGGGCAAAATCTGCAGTTACTATTCCTTTTTCCATAGATGCTTGAATGCTTCTAAATTTTCCTCCTTCTTCTCCTACAGGAAATAACATATGCGGATTTCCAGTAAGTTTTCTTTGTTTTGCTTTTTCAGGCCTTCCCATTCTAGCTCCAATAAAAATGCCTGCTTTATCACAAACTTTTATAGAAGAAATATTTGTTAAATATTCAAGAATTGGTTCTTTGTTGTATGGTTTAATTTGTTTAAAAAGTTCAGTAAAAATTATTGCATGATCGCCTTTTATTACAATAAATTCATTTTGTACAAGTTTATGGGGAATGCCAATAAGTTCTAAAAATCTCTTTTCAGGATTATTTGGCAGGGTTATTTTTTCTATTTTATCATTACTTTTTATTATATTTGATTTTTCAATTAATTTAAGAAATGATAAGAATTGTTCTTGTTTAAGTACATTCCAATAATATGTATATTCTGGATGTATGGGTATTGATAGAATTTTTGATAAAATAACTGCTTCTTCTCCAGTGGGATTTGTTGTTAGTGGGAATTTTAAAATTTTTTCAATTCTTTCTGCTGGAATTTTTGTTTTTTCACTTAATAATTCTGCATCAATTTTTCCAAATAATTTTATACATGCTTCTTCAAGTTCCTGAATCCACCATTCTTGACAATATCCTGCAGGAACAAGTGGGTGAGCTCTATTAAAAAAATCACCATAACTAATAAGTGTATCTCCTAAATATATTATTTCTTGAATTAAAGGAAAATATTTTTTTGCTTCTTGTAATGTTTTAAGTTGAATAACTTCACTATCTTGAAGTTTTACAATCGGGCCGTCTATATAATCACAATTTGTTAATGCTGCCGCTTTTCCAGGCCTTTCAACTTTTATTTGTGTTCCTGTTGCAAGGTACTGATTAAGAATATACATTGTTGCTGGATGTATGCTTTGTGCTGAAAACCCTGAAATTCTAGAACGTCCATATCTTAATCTAAATGAACCGTGGCTTAAAGGGTGCCCTATTACTGGCCTTCCTGCAACAAGATCAGATATGTATGTATAATCTGGAGATATTTTTTTATCTAATTTTTCAGTTCCTTTTGCTTTTGCTTTTTTTTGGATTAAAATAAATTCTTCAAAAAAATTCCATTGATCCATATCAAAATCTTTCCCCCATTTATTTAGTTGTTTCCAAAGTTTTGGTGCTTTAAGAGGAATGCATGAAGACATTATTAAACAAAAACCGCTTCTAATAAGATTTGTAGTTATTCTAGGCAAATCTTTAAAATTTGAAACTTCAATATCTTCAGAAGGATCTCCGCTTATTTGAACTGGCATGTTTTTCATAAGAAAAGTTATTTCTTCAGGGCTTGGAAAATACTGTAAATTTGTAACTCTTTCATGATAGTCTTGCAATTCTGTTATTGTTCTTTTTATTTCATCTTCTGTAGCATCATAAATATCATAGCCCATTTTTTTTCTGACATAGTCGCCTATAAGAACACAAACTGCTGCACTTGTTCCTCCTGCATTGCGAATAGGCCCTGCAAAATTCAAAATCAAGTATTCTCCTCGATTATCTAATCTTTTTTTAAATTCAATTCCTATTAAGCCGTCTAGAGGAGAAGAAACAATTCCACAGGTTGAATAAGCAAAACCTGTTCTAATGCCAACTTCTATTGCTTCTTTTTTATCTTTAAATTTGCAAAATTTTTCTTCAGCTATCTCAAGTGCAATAACAAAAGCAATTCTCCAGTCCAATGCTCCGTATTGATTTTCAAGTTCAATTATTCTTTTTTTTATATCATTATTTTGAATTTGAGGTGCAATCACGCTTATTAAGCCCACAACCCTTTCAGCCATATTTTTCGCAAGGGTTGACTCTACCATATTTTCAGGATCATAACACATTTTGCGTGCTTTCTGAGCTAGATCATGTGCATTTTTAATATATTCCTGAATGCCTTCAAAATAGGCTTTAATTGATTGGGATGTTTGTTCTGTCATTTTCTGCAAAATTCATTAATGTAACTTTTCTGTTTTGTAAATTTATAATAGGTATTTTGCATGGTTCTGGCTCATGCCCTACTTTTTCTTGAAAATCTGTTTTTGCCTGCCAACAACTGCTGCTTATAGTTATAACCCCGCGATAATTTCCTATGTTTGCTTTATGAATGTGGCCGCTTAAAAAAAAGTCAGGAACTTTATCTATAATAAGAGGGTCTATTTTTGAATCTGGAATATATAATGATGATGCGTGAGTTGGAGCTAAATGCCTTTTTTGAAGTAAATATTTCATAATTAATTCAACTCTATCAGAAATGTGTCTTCCGCTATTTCTTATGCTTTCAACATTGTCTCCGTAATAATCATAACTGTATCCGTGATATAATAAAAAAGTAAAGCCCGGAAATTCTTTTGTTTTATGAATTCTTATATAAGCTGGGTTGGTAACTAAATAAGCGTTATTTAAAGAATTGAGTGATTCAACAAAATTATTGTTTAATGGGGGTTGTGGTTCAGAAAGCCTTAATGCATCATGATTTCCAGGACAAATTATTAATTTTTTATCTTTTGGAATTTTGTGTAAATACTCAACAAGTTTTTCATATTGTTTGTAAATATCAGGAATGTTTAGTTCTTTTTGCTGGTTTGGATAAATTCCTACGCCATCAACAAGATCTCCAACAATAAAAATATATTTTACTTTTTGCGCAATATTTTTTTGTTCTTGAGTTCCAATTTCACTATTAATCCATCTGATAAATCTTTCAAATTCTTTTTCTAAAAAATATATAGATCCTACGTGTATATCAGAAAGAACAACTGCATAAACTTCATCTGGACATTTTTTAATTTCTTGAATTAGGGGAATGCCTGGAAAAATTATGTTTTGAATAAATATTATTTTATCTCCAGTAACTCCTTGAATGCCTATGACTTCATCATTTACTATGCTCTTTGCTTCTTCATATTGAGGATTGTTTTTTGATATTACTGCTTTTATTTGGCCTGATCTATCTTCGATAGTTAAAATGATATTTTGGTTTTTTGTAAATTGTTTCTCAAAAACTATTCCGATAATATTTATTTGTTCTTTTTCTGACTTTTGTAATATTCTAGAAATTGATGTAATATTTTGTAGTTCTTGATGTTGATGAAGAATTTTTTCTATAGCTTTTAATCTGTTTGTAAAATATGAAATAAAGTCTTGAACTGTGTATTTTTTAGAAACTCCAATATAGCTTTGAATTATTTCTACATTATTGTTTTCAATTTCATTAAAGTTTTGCTCTTTTTTTTCAGTTAATTGCTCATTTATTGCTTGCTTTTGTTTTTCAAGTTTTTGAAGTAATTCTTTTGTAACTAAAACCCTTTTTTTAAGTAATTGTTCTACTATTTGTTTTTTAATTGTTTCATTCATTTTGTATTTGTTCTTCAAGAATTTTTTTAAGTTGGTGTAAAATATGCTTGTGTGGATAATATATTTCTCTTGTGCGTCCATACCTTCCTTTTGATATTATGTTTGCATTTATCATTCCTAGAGTATCAAATTCAGCAAGAATATCTGAAATTCTTCTTTGTGTTAAAGGGCGTAATTTATTGATTTCACAAATGTTTTGGTAAACATTATATATTTCTCCAGTATAAATTGTTTGTTCTCTGTTTTTTTTCTCAGCTAGTATTAATATAGAAAGAAATATAGTTTGATATTGTTTAGGCTGTACTTTTATTAAATCAAAAATTCTGTCATTTTCTATTTTTTTTTCTGCTTTATCTAAATCTTCTAAATTTATTTTATTTTTTTGTTGCCTTTCTGCTAATTCAGCTGCGACACGTAATAATTCTATGGCTTTTCTTGCATCACCGTGGTCTCTGGCTGCGTATGCAGCACACTTAGAAATAACTCCTTCTTCTAAAATATTAGGTAAAAATGATTGTTCAGATCTATCTTTAAGAATAGTTTGTAATTGTAATGCATTATAAGGGGGAAAAATAACCTCTTCTTCTGAGAGAGAACTTTTCACTCTGGGGTCTAAAGAATCAATAAATGAAGTTGAATTTGATATTCCTATTATTGTTAATTGTGTATTTTTTAACTCAGTGTTTATTCTTGTTAAATTATAAAGAATATCATTTCCTATTTTTTCAATAAGTTGATCAACTTCATCCAAAATAATAACTATTTGTTCTTCTTTATTGTTTAATGTTTGATAAAATATGTTATATACCTCATCTGTTGGTAAGCCTGTTGCTGGTATGGCTTTTCCTAATTGTCTAGATAATTGTGCAATTAATCTATATTCTGTATCTGCAATTTTTTTAAGTTTGCAATTACAATAAATAATCTGAATTGGAATTTTATGTTGATTTGCAACTTCTTCTAGTTGAGAAAGAACATATTTTACACATAATGTTTTTCCAGATCCTGTTTTTCCATAAACAAATATATTTGAAGGTTTTTCTTTTTTTATTAAAGGTGCAAGTATTTGTGCTAAATTATTAATTTGTTCTTCTCTATGTGGTATTTTTATAGGAATATAATTTAATTGAAGAATTGACCTATTTTTGAATATGTTGTTTTTTTTTCTATAATTTTCAAAAAAATTTATCAATTCTTTTTCAGCCATATTTCCATAAGAAACTATGGTCTTTTTAAATATTAATATTTTTGAAAATATTCTTTTTTCAATATATGCCTCACCCCTTTATTTCTCATGGAGTTTATTATAATTAAAAATAACTAAAATATATATTTTATATATAAAAAATAAATAAAAATATAATATTATTTTTTAAAAAAATAAAATATAAAAAATATTTTAAAAAATAATTATTTTTTTAAATTAATTTATTTTTCCATAAGAAAATAAGGTCTCACTAGAAAATACTCTTAATTTACTTATAAAATGCATGCAAAAGTCTAGTTAAACTAAAGTTTTGCGTTTTTTTATTGATCTAGGCAAAACTTTAGAACCTATACTTTTGTCTATTTACTTATAAAATGCATGCAAAAGTCTAGTTAAAGAAATATTTAAATAGTGGTAGTACTTTCCAATAGTAACAAATTAAGTTTTAAATTAATTGAAGGGGTTTTGAGAGGTTATATGATATTTCAAAATGAATTTTTAAATAAACTTAAAGATTTTGGCTTAAATACCTATGAAGCAAAATTATGGACTGCTTTATTATCTAGAGGTGTTGCAACTGCTGGTGAATTAAGTGATATTGCTAATGTTCCTCGTTCTAGAAGTTATGATGTTTTAGAAAGTCTTGAAAGAAAAGGTTTTGTTGTTTTAAAACTTGGAAAACCAATAAAATATGTAGCTATTTCACCTGAAGAAGTTGTTGATAGAGTTAAAAAAAATATTCAAGAAGAAGCATTAAGTCAAGCAAAAGTTATTGAAAATATTAAAGGAAGTGATTTAATTTCAGAATTATCTTTACTTCATTCAAATGGGATAAAACAAATTGATCCATTTGAAATAACTAGTGCAATTCGAGGTAGAAAAAATCTTCAAGCACACTTAAATTTTATTATAAAAAATGCAAAAAAAGAAGTTCTTTTACTAACAACAGACTTAAGTGTAATTCAAGATCTTAAAGCTTTAAAATCAAGTTTATTTAAGGTAAATTCAAAAGGAGTTTCTATTAAACTTTTAGCACCAATTTCAAAAAATAATTTAAAATTAGCTAAAGATACAGCTCCTTTTATAGAAATAAAGCAAGCTCCTTCTGAAGTTTCAACAAGATTTTGCATTGTTGATAAAGAACACATTTCATTTATGGTTCCAGATGATTCAGAAGTTCACCCTTCTTATGATTTTGGAATATGGGTAAACTCGCCTAGTTTTATTAAAAATTTTTACAGTTTTTTTGATTATCATTGGAAAAAAAGTAAATAAAAATCTAACACAACTATAGCAAGTTATTATAGCATTATATTAAGATTTACCTACGTAGAGACGGTTTTAATAAAAACATTTTTATACAATGAATACTATTTTTTTGTAAATGAGGTGATTTTTATGCCAGTTGAAGTATTAACACAATCAGATGTGTATGTTTTAAGAGTAACTCTTGCAGTTATAATAGGTACTCTTGCAGCAATAGTTTATTGTTTAAGAGTTCTTGTTTTAATGGAAAGAAGGCTTGAAAGAATTGAGGCGCATGCTGATAAAATAGCACATAAAATTTTGAAAGGTGAAAAGAGAATAGAAAGTTCCATTAAAAAAACTAAAAAGTAGCTATTTTACAGGAGCTTAAGCGAGATATTTCTTTTTCTATAAATTTTATTTTTGAAGCATTATCTTCTAGTTGTAAAAGACACCCGCATTCAGGGCATTTGTAATTATAACTAATACTTTGTTCAAAATCAAGGCGTAAACAACCTTCAGGACAAGCATAAAATTGAGAGGATTTTTCACGATTTAATCGTTCATTAAGTTTTTCGAGTTTTTTATTATAAATGTTTTTATGTGTATGAATTATGTTTTTTTGATTAAATGTCCAGTAATAAATATACCATCCTTTTGTTTTATCTTTTTTTCTAATAAACATAACAAGATTAGCTTCATATAACTTATATAACATATTTCTAACAGTATTAATCTCTTTTTTCAGTTCTTGAGCAAGCTTAAATTCAGAGACATTTTTTCTTTTTCCTAAAGTTTTAACTAAAGAAACTACGTCTAATCCAGCAACTTCAGTTACAACATCCTCTATAAGCTTAGGTGATAACCTCATATATCTCCAACGACTCTCCAAATTTTAAGAACAAGAGTTTTATAAAGATTAAATAGTATTTAAATTTTTCGCTCTCCAGTAGTAATAATTAAATTAAAAGCTGTTGAAATGTTTTGCCTTTTATTTCTATTTCTTTTTTACTAATACATAAACTTTTTGAGTTAATATTAAGATAATTTGGTTGAATAAATAACCAGTCTTGCCGTGAAAATTTAATAGCTAGCCATGGTTCTACGTGAATTTTTTCTGATAAAAAAAATAAATCATCAATTTCTTTTTGGCTAAAATATTGTATTTCACTATTTGTTGTTTTACATTCAATAATTATTTTACGTAAACCTTTTCCAGCAACAATATCAGGTGATGGGTATTTTATACTTCCACTGCCAGCTATTCTCCATGCTGTCCAATTGTTTTGCCAAAAAAGGTGAACTAATTCTCGTTCACCATTCACTCCTTTTATTTTTTGCTTCATGTTTTTACTGTTCTAACTTAACTTTGCCACCTGCGAAGTAAAATAACTTAAACTACTTCTATACCTATTCAAGTGGCAAAGTTAAGTTCTTAGTATAATTTTATATATTTTACTTAATTTATTATATTTTATGTCTTCAAATCGTTTAATTCCTTTAGCAGCTCTTGAGCAGCTTTTAAAACAAGCAGGTTGTGAAAGAGTAAGTGAAGGAGCAAAAAGAGCATTAAAATTAGTTCTTGAAGAAAAAGCAATGATTATTGGTAAAAAAGCATGGGAATTAGCAGTTCATGCTGGAAGAAGAACTGTTAAAGAAGAAGATGTATATCTTGCTAATAAATAATTAAATATTAATTTTCATTCCATCATATGCACAAATTATATTATCAAAATAATTTCTTGCTTCTTCTTCAATTTCTTGGGTATTTTTGTATCTTGCGCTAAAATGTGTAAGAATAAGTTTTTTTACATCACTTTTGCTTGCAATAAGGGCAGATTGTTGTGCAGTTAAATGTTTATATTTTTCAGCTTTATCTTTTAATTTTGATGTATAACTTGATTCAATTACAAGAATATCTGCATTTTCTGCCAGTTTATAACAATTATTTGTAATTACTGTATCTGTAATAAATGTTATTTTTTTTCCTTTTACAATTGTAGTTACTTCTTCTGGTTTTATTACTTTATCTTTCCAAATTAAAGTTTTGCCTTCCTGAAGTTTTCTAATATGAGGCCCTTCTTCAACTCCTATTTTTTTTAATTTTTCCATATTTATTTTTCTTTTATCTTTTTCTATAAAAGAATAGCCATTACAGGCAATTTTGTGTTTTAAAGGCAGTGATTCTATTGTAAAATCTTTATCTTCACAAATAATTCCTGAATCAACTTCAACAAATTTTGTTTTTATGCGAAAGTCAAATACAATTCCTTTACACATATCTTCAAAATATTTTTTTGTTCCTTTTGGAGCATAAATTTCAAGAGTTTTTTCATAATCTAATGATCCTAAACTTTGAATAATTCCTAATAGCCCTAAAATATGGTCTCCATGCCAGTGGCTTACTAGTATTTTTGTTAATTTTGAAAGAGGAATGCCGTATAATTTCATTTGTCTTTGAGTTCCTTCTCCACAATCAATAAGAATTCCATCTCTTTTATATAACATTAATGTAGCTACTTGATTTCTTTCTTTTGTAGGTACCATACAGCTTGTTCCTAAAAATATTATGTTCATAGTATGTTATTAAATAAGAAGTTTTTTAAATGTTCTTCATATTTACAGGATTCACGTAAGTGATGTTAAATTAAACTTTAATTGCGTAGATACTGTATTTAAAAGATAATGACGTCAAAAGCAACAGTCACTGCATTGTTTGCTGACGATCAGGTAATAACTGAAAACAGCAACGAAGCAAGAGAACTTTTTAATCAAAGTAGGTTTGGTTCTTTATTAGAAGATGGCCGTGTTCGTCTTTCTTTTTTAGAAACATTTTATTTGATAGAAAAACAAAAAATAAATTTAGTTAATTCTAGGGGAAAAGAAACTCTCAAAGAAGTTTTTTTAAAAAGAGCAAAACGTGTTGAGCCTAGATTTTGGATAAGGTATTGTATTTTTAAAAATATTCGTGATCGTGGTTATATTATAAAGACAGCTCTTAAATTTGGTGCAGATTTTAGGGTTTATGATCGTGGTGTAAAGCCCGGTGAAGATCATGCTAAATGGGTTATTTTTCCTGTTAGTGAAGGAGAAACATTTACTTGGCACGAGTTTGCAGCAAAAAACAGAGTTGCTCATAGTACCAAAAAAAAGCTCCTTATTGGCGTAGTTGATGATGAAAGTGATGTTAGTTACTGGGAATGCCGATGGCTTAGGCCATAAAAAACTAAACTATACCACTAACTATTTATATCAGATTTCTTTTTTTATTTTCCATGAGCTATGAGAATCAAATTCTTACTTTAGTTAAAAAAAGCCCTGTACAGCCAGTACAAGTTGCAAAAGCGCTTAATACAAATAGTTTAATGGCATCTGCAATTCTTTCTGAATTATCAAGTAAAGGAAAATTAAAAGTATCTTATTTAAAAGTAGGAAGTTCTCCTTTATATTATGATCCTGAAAATCCTTCTCAACTACAAAATTTTGTTTATGCATTAAATGAAAAAGAAAAAAGAGCTTATGAGGTAATACTACAAAAAAAAGTAATTCCTGATGATTCTCTTGATCCTCTTATGAAAGTTTGTATGAGGCAGTTAAAAGATTTTGCTCAACCTATTGAGGTTATTTTTCAAGGAAATGTAGTTTTATTTTGGAAATGGTATTTACTTAAAGATGAAGATGTAGAATCATATGCTCGGCCTTATTTTTCAAATAAAATTGAGCAAAATTCAATCTTACAGCTTGACAAATCTCTAACTAAAACACTTGATGAAACTAAAAAAGAAGAATCAATAAAAGAATCTCAAAATAAAACAAATATTTCTCTAGAAGAGCAAAAAAGTATTGAAGAAAAAAGTCTTGATTCTGTAAATAAGATAGAGGAGAATCAAGCATATAAAAAAACCATAACTAAAAAATTAGTGAAGAAAAAAAATAATTCAATAAAAGATCTTTTTTTTAAAAAAATCAATTATTATTTTTCTCAAAAACAAATAGTGATACTTAATAGCATTTCTTCAAAAAGAAATAAAGAATATGAGTTTATACTTCAAAAATTTGATGGTTTGAAAGAGAAGCATTGTTATTGTAAAGCAGTTAAGAAAAGAAAGGTTCAAGATATTGATGTAGCTCTTGCATTTGCAAATAGTAAGATTAAAAACATTTCACTTATTTTTTTATATCAAGGAGAATTAAGTAAATCAGCTAAAGTTATGCTTGAAAAATTGCCTGAAATTTTAGGTGAAAAATTATAATGGGAGTTAACCTTCGTGATTTATTCGAAAGAAAACCGATTGATTTAGAATCACTTGCTGGTAAAAGGTTAGTTATTGATGGGTATAATATTTTATATCAGTTTCTTACAACAATTCGAGCTCCTGACGGTAGTTTGTTTACTAATAAAAAAGGCAGAGTGACTTCTCATTTAATAGGCTTATTTTCAAGAACAACTCATTTTCTTGATAAGGGTCTTTTACCAATGTTTGTATTTGATGGTGAGGTTCCAAAATTAAAGAAAAAAGAAATAGAACGTAGGGCAGAAATAAAGAGAGCGGCAAAAAAGTTATATGAACATGCAAAAAAAGAAGAAGATATAACCTCGATGTATAAATATGCTGCTAGAACTGCAATATTAACAAGGCCTATGGTTGATGATGCTAAGGAATTATTAAGTTTATTGGGAATTCCAGTTGTTCAAGCTCCAAGTGAAGGTGAAGCACAAGCTTCTTTTATGGTTAAACAAGGCGATGCTTGGGCGGTTATAAGCCAGGATTTTGATAGCTTGCTTTATGGAACTCCTAGGCTCATTCAAAATCTTTCAATAGTTGGAAGAAGAAAAAAGCAGGAACATTAGCGTATGAGAATATAACACCTCTTTTTATTGAACTTCAATCAAATCTTAAAAAGTTAGGTATTAATCAGGATCAGTTGATAGTTCTTGCTATATTAGTTGGTACTGATTATCATCCTGGCGGAATTAAAGGCATAGGCCCTAAAAACGCTTTAAAACTTGTTAAAGAGTATAAACATGATTTTTCTTCTTTATTTAAGTTTGTTAATTGGGATGAACATTGTTCAGTTGATTGGAAAGAAATATATGATCTTTTTAAGAATATGCCTGTTATTAAAGATTATGATACAACTTTTAAATTAATTAATAAAGAAGAGATTTATAATTTTTTAATTGAAAAAAATGATTTCAGCCAAGATAGAGTTACAAAAGCCATTGAAAGCCTTATAAAAAAACAAGAAAAGAGAACTCAAAAATCTTTAGGTGATTTTTAATATGCGATTTCTTAAAGAGGCACTTAAAAAGAAACTTTCTAAAAAAGAATTAAATGAATTAAAAACTAGTTTTGATATTATTGGCGATATTGCGGTTATTGAAATTTCAGAAACTCTTGAGAAAAAAGAAAAGTTAATTGCTAATACTCTTCTTAATCTTGTAAAGAACATTAAAACAGTATTTAAGAAATCAGGAGGGCATTATGGCAGGTATAGAAGGCAGAAATTGGTTTTTTTAAGTGGAGAAAAAAAAACAGAAACTGTTCATAGAGAAAGTAATGTTCAAATAAAATTAGATGTATTAAAATGTTATTTTAGCCCTCGTTTAAGCCATGAACGCTTAAGAATTGCAAATCAAATAAAAAAAAATGAAAATGTTCTTGTAATGTTTTCAGGAGTTGCGCCTTATCCTCTTGTTTTAGCAAAAAATTCACCTGTAAATAAAGTTTTTGGAATAGAGGTTAATCCAGTTGCTCATAAATATGCAGTTGAAAATGTTATAAAAAATAAGCAAGAAAATAAAATTAGCTTAATAAATGGTGATGTTAAAAAAGTTATTCCTTTAATCAAGGAAAAATTTGATCGCATAATAATGCCTCTTCCTAAAACTTCTGAAGAGTTTCTTCCAATTGCTTTTTTTGTTTCAAAACCAAAAACATTAATTCATTATTATTCTTTTTATCCTGAAGAAGAAATTGATTCTGCTAAAAAAAATATTTTAACAATATGCAAAAAAAGCAAGGTATCTTGTAAAATTTTAAATATTGTTAGAGCAGGGCAATCAGCACCAAGAATATATAGGTATTGTTTTGATATTCTTATTATTAATCAGCATAGAGCGCTATGAAGAAGTGAATCCCATTTGAGCCAGCAATGGCGATGATAAATAATGGAAGTCTGAGCGCGTGCAATTTAAACACTAAGATTCCACTAGTGTTTCACTAGTGGTTTAGTAGTGGTTCTCAAAAAGCCACGCTTTTTGGAACGTCAGAAATAGCCACTCGCAATCTCCTTGCTTCAGCTCGGAGTAAGAGGGCGATTTCTGAGCGTGATCAAGAACACGCCACGGGCTTTAGCCCGGCGGTTCTTGACACACCGAAAATGTTTTGCATTTTCGATTGAATCTTGGTGTGCTCAAGCACTAGAAAATCGAAGATTTTCTGTGCACAGAAAATGCGTTGCATTTTCTTGTGAACCACTGGATGCTGAAACGCAGAAATAAAATCAAACTCTTTGACTTTTGTTCTATTTTCCCTTATTGCAAAATATCCTGCTTCTGTTGCAACAGCATTTATTTCTGCACCACTTAATCCTTCCATTAGCTTAACTATTTCAGCTTCATCAATATTTTCAAATTGCATTTTTTTAGTGTGGATTCTAAATATATCTTTTATAGCTTCTGCATTTGGCAATGAAACTTCAATAAGCCTATCTAATCTTCCAGGCCGCATTAATGCTTTATCAATAATATCTTTTCTATTTGTACACCCTATTACTTTAACATTATCTAATGGATCAAATCCATCAATTTCTGCAAGTAACTGCATAAATGTTCTCTGTACTTCACGCTCTCCACTTGTGCCTATATCAACCCTCATTGCTGCAATAGCATCAAGTTCATCGATGAAAACAATACTTGGTGCTTTTTCTCTTGCAAGTTCAAAAATATCTCTTACAAGTTTTGCACCTTCACCAATGAATTTTTGCACAAGTTCACTGCCTACCATTTCTATAAATGTTGAATTTGTACTTCTTGCTACTGCTTTTGCAAGAAGCGTTTTTCCAGTTCCAGGAGGGCCGTATAACAAAATTCCTTTAGGCGGTTGAATGCCTACTTTTTTGAAAAGTTCAGGTTTTTTAAGTGGCAGTTCAATAACTTCTTTTATTTCCTGTTCTTGATGTTTTAATCCTCCTATGCATTCCCAAGAAACATTTGGTTTTTCAATTATAATAAATTGTTCTACATCAAAACGTTTGCTTTTTCCTATTTTTTGAACTATTGTTAAATTTTTTTGTTCTGCTAAAGCAGAATCACCTGGTTTTACGTCTTTACAATTTTTAGATACCTCTACAAAGAATTCATTGCCATTAGGCAGCCTAATTATTGCTTTGTCATTAACTAAATCGCGAATTTCACAGGATATTAAAGGTGTTCTTTTATATTTTTCCAATTCTTTTTCTAGATTAAATATGCTTTCTTTAAGAAAACGATTTTCTTCTTCTAATCCATGAATATGTGTTGTGTAAGAATAAAATACACCATCTATAGACGTGTTTGAATTATTAGTTATATTATCTGTTTTGTCATTCGAAGACATTAAATTCATGAGTGTTTAAATTTGTATTTAAATCTTACGATATTAGTATTTCCGAGTTCGCTTTCGCTCACTCAGAAAATACTATAATTAAAATGTGGAATGGTTATCTAGTGATTGCTAATTTTTCTAATTCTTCTTTCATATTTTTAATTTTTGGATTTTCAAAATGTTTTCTTATGGGTTCAAGTTTTTTTACTAAAAAATCAGCAACTGCTTGTTTTAAGTCCATTGGGTGCAGTTCTCCTTTTTCAAATATTTTTTCTAATTTTTCGTATTTTTCAAAGCTTACATCTCCTCCGAATTTTGAAGGGCGTTTTATTTCTAAAACTGAGCCTTCTTCTAGAATTAGGTTTTTTGCCCAGTCAAGAACAGGATTGTATATAATTTCTTTTTCAGGACAAAATGCTTTTCTTACTTTTTTTTGAATTTCTTCAGGAGAATCTGTTATGAATACTGCAGAGTCAGGTTGTGATTTACTCATTTTCATTGCAGACATTACTTCTGGAAAGGTTTCTTTAGCAATAGGCCAAGTTGGAGGTTGTTGTAATCCAAGAAGTAAATGGTGGTGAATTGCAATAGGTTTGTATTTTTTTTTATTATATTCAAGTGGATTTGTTTTTAGTTTTAATGCAACTTCTCTAGCAATAACATGTGCTTTTCTTTGGTCAATGCCTGCATGTGCAATATTAACTTCTTGAATAAATATGTCTGCAACTTGCATAGGGGGATAAACTAGTTTTGCAAAATCTACACTTTCTCCTTCTTTTCTTCCCATTATTGTAATAGAACGCTGGATTCTTCCTAAAGTTGTTTGTTTTGATACATCAATGAATGTTTGCCAGTACTTATCATTATTATGATACAAGTCGCTTCCAAGAACAAATTTAATTTTATCAGGGTCTCCTCCAACACATTTTAGAGATGCTTTAAGCCCTTCTTTAAAATAACTGACTCCTATTTTTTTTATAACTTCAATATCACCACCAAGTTTATCATTTATCCAAGAGTGCCAGTCAGCTAGAAATATTGAGCATTTTACTCCTGCTTTTTGTAAATCTCTTACTTTACTCATGCATTGGAGGCCTGTTCCTAAATGAATTTTTCCAGAAATTTCAAAACCAATGTAGTGTTTTAATGGGATTCCAGTTTCTAACATCCAGTTTAAATCATCTTCTACTAAAACTTCATGTGTTTTTTTCTTAATAAGTGCGCTTTTTTCTTCAATATCCATTCTTAACTAATTTTGAAGAAGATCTTTTTAAAACTTTCTTGTCCACTATCAAAATCTTTATATAATACTTAGTCCTCTACAATATTGATATGGCTGTAGAACAAAATAATGATAAAAAAGAACGGCGTTTTTCACGTTCTCTTCTTGGTAAAACTGTTGTTAGTAAGAGTGGAAAACGTTTTGGAGAAGTAGGAGATATAACTTTTGAAGTTAAGAGTGGGGAGCTTATTCATTTGGTTCTAAAAAATGAAACTTCATATACTGATAAATTATCACTTGAAAAGTCAAAAGAAGGGTATTTGCTTATTCCATTTTCTGCGGTTATTGCAGTTGGAGATTTCTTAGTTGTTAGTGAAGAAGATATTTTATAAGTTTTACCTTTCACCCGATAATTATATAAAATAAGCGTATATTCTTTTCTTTATGATTGATGAATCATTTTTATGGGTAGAAAAGTACAGGCCTAGATGTTTTTCTGATATTCAAGGCCAAACAACAATTGTAGAGCGTGTAAGTGCATTTGTTAAACAAAAGAATTTACCACATTTATTATTTTCAGGGCCTGCTGGTGTGGGAAAAAGTTCTTTAGCTATTGTTATTGCCAGGGAATTATTTGGTGATTCATGGAAACAAAATTTTCTTGAACTTAATGCAAGTGATGATAGAGGTATTGATGTTGTTCGTAATCAAGTAAAAGATTTTGCAAGAACAAAACCCTTAGGTGAGGTTCCTTTTAAGCTGATTTTTCTTGATGAGAGTGATGCTTTAACAAAAGAAGCACAGCAGGCATTGAGAAGGACTATGGAAAATTTCACTACATCTACTCGTTTTTTATTGTCTTGTAATTATGCTTCAAAGATTATAGAGCCTATTCAAAGTAGATGTGTTGTATTTAAGTTCCGTCCTTTAGATAAAACTCAAGTTTTTAGCATTATTGATAAAATTTCAAAACAAGAAAACTTAAAAATATCCGAAGAATCAAAACAAGCTCTTTTTGAAGTTTCAGAAGGAGATTGTAGAAGGTTGGAAAATACTCTTCAGAGTTGTGCAGCTTTAAAAAAAGAAATAAAGCCAGAGGTTATTTTTTCTCTTGCAAATTCAGCAAAACCTGAGGAAATCAAGTTGGTTCTTGAACTTGCGCTAAAAGGTGATTTTATTAATGCGAGAAATAAATTGCTTGATGTTATGCTTGAAAATGGGCTTTCAGGGCTTGATATTATTAAACAAATTCAAAAATCTGTTTGGGATCTTTCTATTGACGGTAAACAAAAGGTGATTTTAATAGACAAAATAGGAGATATAGAGTTTCGCATGGTTGAGGGAAGCGACGAGTTTTTACAGTTAGAAGCGCTTATTGCTTATTTTACTCTTCAACATGCTTCACAGTAAGATCTGTTTGTGTTCTTTGATTATAATCATACATTAAATCTATGAATACAGGTTTTTCATAATCACCTAATTCTTCAAATGTTTGTGTGCAAGAAATTGTTTTTTTGTTATTGTAAAGTGTTGCAGTTCCTGTTACAGCACTGCCTTCTTTTGATAAAAATCCGCTGCAATCTAGTCCTGGAAGTCCTGTGTCAATTTTTAAAAATACTTTATTTCTTTTCTTTTCAACTTCGCACCCACCGCTTTTTTGTTCATAAACAGAGCCGTCTCCTACATGAACTAAGTCAAAAATAAACCTTATCTTATTTTTTCCAAGTGGTGTTTGTCTCATGTTTTGTACGTGAAGAGGAGCTCCTGAATTTGCAACATCTTGATCGCTTGTTACTTTGCAAAAGTCTTCAGAGGGTTTTTGCAGGTCTTTTCTTACACATAATTTTGTTAATGCTTCTGTTTTATATAAGTAGCATACATCTGTAACAAGTGGAAGTGTAATTTGAGATCCTTTAATAGGTGTTATGTGTTTGAGGCCTTTGAATTCTATAAATTCAGGAGAACTGTCTATTATATTGCCTTCTGAATCCAATTGCATTGAAAGTAAATCATTTTCAGGATGTAGTGTAAATTCTGTTTCTGTTTTGCTAAATTCTTCAGGATGAATTCCTGTTAATCTTATTGTTGCATCTTCTTTTTTAACATCGCTTTCTCCTTGATTTTTTAGTTTTACAACAACATTAAATTCATCATCTACATCATTTACTTCAGAACGCAGATTATCAAATGTAGCAATAACTGCATCTTTTCCTCCTATAAATTTTTTTTTAGTAGCAACTTCTTTTTTTTCTTCAGCACAGCCAGCTAGTAAAATTATACAAATTAAAATTCCAATAAATACGCTCTTTTTAATCATTATTTATTCTAAATGTTAGTTTTTTATATAAATATTTCGCCAACTGTATAGTTTTTAGCTTGGTGTTTGTAGTATTTCTATATTTTTTGAAATGCTTTGCCGGTATCCATATCTTAATACAACACTAATAGGAACTACTACTCCGCCTGCAGGTTCTGTTGATGTGTCATATTCGCAGGTAAAACTTCCTTTATTTCCTGTTAATCTTATAAAATTATTTTGCGCCAGTCCTTTACAGCTTAGTTTAATGCTAGTAATTCCTATTTTAACATCAACAACATTTACTAAATCTATTTCATTATAACTCAAAATTTGGTCTGCATAAGGGCTGCATCTATTGACTGCGTTTTCTTGGAAAACAATTCCTCCACCAACATTGCTAACATGTACTCTTAATAGTGTTTTTCCTTTTCTTGGCTCAACTTCAATTAAGTTTATTGATATTGGCGCTCCTTGTGTTCCTAAGCCAATGTTTGATGGTGTGCATGCTTTTCTTAATGTTGTTCTTCCAAATGGGTCTGGATCAATGCATAAAGTTCCTTCAGCAATACTTTCATAAATATAGCATGCTGTTGCTACAAGTTTTACAGGGTATTTTGAAATTGTTAATTTGTCAATATACCCTTTAAATTCAACAAAATCTGTATTTATTGTAGTTGGTTGTTCTATTGTTTTGCCTTCAATTTTAGGCATTGCTTCTCCTGTAAAAGGAATTCCTGTAATTATTCTATGATCAAACCCGCTTAAGTAAATTCTATCTGCAGGTTTTCCAAGAATTGTTGCTCCTCTATTTTCAATTTCAAGCAATGCATTAAATTGTTCTTGATCATAAAGCCTAAAAGGTGGTTGATTTTCAATAAAACGCATAAACAGTCCTTGCGAGCCTGTTCTAAACTGTCCTGAAGGTGCTTCTCTTTCTTTTTCTCGGGGTGTGCAGCTAACTAAAATTAGCAAAATCATAATCATAATTAAAAAATAATTTTGCTTCATTTTTATTGTATTATATACCCTTAGCTACTATTTAATATTTGCTCTCAATGCGCATATCTTGTGTTATTGTTTGTACGTAGCCATATTCAAGTTCTATGCTAAGAGGTATAGAAAATGTTCCTTCTTTTTTTGTAAATGTTTTTGGTGATGTACAAATAATACTTTCTTCTTGTTCAGTAAGTTTTAATTGTGTTTTTGTACAATCAAGTTCATCTTCTTGAAGATGCACTTTTGCATTTACAAGATTATATGCTGATTTTGGTATTGCTCTTCCAAGACAGTACTGTCCTGAATATTCAAGATCAAGAACTTGTCCTTTTCCAATATTTTTAATGCTTATTTTGAAAACAGGCTGTACGCCATTTTTCACAGGAATCATTAATGGTTCTATTTTTGTTATTGTAATAGGTGCGCCTTGGCCGCCTGTGTATGTTTTTTCAATAACTTTGCATTCTTTTGTTTTATCTTGCTCTTCTGGTTTAGTGTCAATGCAGGTTGTTAGTCCTGCGCTTGTTTTATTAGGAAAACATGCTGTAAAACTTAATCCTGTTGTTAACCCTTCAAGTTGCGGTCCTAGGCTTTTTGTTTTTCCTCGTAATTGAATTCTAGCAAAGCCTCCTCTTGGATTATCAATTGTTTTGCCTTCAATTCTTAACACTCCTCTGTTTTTTTCCAAATCAACATATTGGTTTTCATATCCTAAAACATACACTCCATTTGTGATTTCACTAGTTCCTTTATTATAAATATTAACAAGAACAGTGAAAGGTGTTTCTTCAAATATTTTTTTAGGAGGCAGTTCTTTTTCAAACAGCATTTCAAGTGCTTGAGTTCCAACTTCTATGCTTGAAATATCAGGTGTTTTAACTCCTGTTTGTTTGCATGCAAATAAAAGCATTAATAGCATGATAATTATTTTTTTGTTCATTCTTTTTCAGTACTTGCCTCTTTCACTGTTATTTGTGTTGTTTTGCTTATTTCATAATCATAAACAACAGTTGCCTTAAAGTACTTATTTGTAAAAGGCTGTTCTTGAAGTATTTCTTTTGATTTGTCTGTTGCAATTTTAGCTCTAATAATAACTGGTTCTAGTTTGATATTTTTTGGCAATGCTTCAATTGTTTCTTGTGTTAATTCATATAAATTTTCTTTCCCATCATCACAAAGTTGAGATTCTTCTGCTGGTAAGCTTATGCAAGATTTTTTTTCAAAACTAATTTTTCCAGGAGGCAGTGAAATGCTTGTTAGCCCTGTAATTTCAAAAGGTTTTGGCACTATTAAAGAAATTCTGCTTATTTTATTTATTGAGCCTTCCCAAAGATTTTCTAGACTCATATCAAAATTCATTTTAAAATCTTTTATTGATGGATCTACAGCAACAGGTGATTCTCCTGCTTTAAGAGCCAGCCTTAGAGGCCCTTTTGTGTACGTTGCAATAAGTTCAGATGGCGCTACCTTATATGTTTGTAATGCGTCTTTTCCTTGTTTTTGCAATGCTCTTAATGCTTCTTTATTCATCATAAATGTTCTAATATAAGAAAGTGTTTTAAAATCTTGAATTTTTGCTTTCATGTTTATTTCATGTATTCCAGTGCTAAATTCAGGAGCAAAAGTGCAGGTTATTTTTTCTTTTATTGGCTGCTCGATACTATATTCAGAGTAAGGAAATATTTCGCTTGCAGGTATGATTTTACCTGTTTTTCTATCTTTTCCTTCGCAAATAATATTTACATTTATTTCTGTATCAATAACATCAGCTTTTAGTTCTGAAAGTACATTTATTTCATAATCTTTTAAAAATGTTTTTTCTGGCTCTGGTTTTAATTGTGATAAGAAAACTCCTAATCTTCTTTTAGATTGTTCATCTGTTCTTGCAGCATAAGGATCAATAGCAGTTTGAATACGTCTTGTAGCAAGCTGATAAATTTGGTTAATGTTAATAGCAAAATAATCATAGAATTTTTCAAAGCCGTATTCTACTTGATCCCATACATTTCTTACAGAAAGCTTGTGTATTGCACTAACTTGTACTTGTTCAGGCGTTAGGTATTTTGTTGGAGCTACTAAAAAAAGAAGTATTCCCGTCCAACCAATAATATATGCAAAACATAAAAATTGAGCAACCCACGAAGTTTCAACTTTACTAACAATAACATACCATATCCAAACTGGTGTTGCTACCATTGCTAGCCAAGCTAAAAAAGTTACAATTCCTCCAAGAAAAGTGTCTAGTCTAAACATAACTGAGTTTATAATAATGGGAATAAAGTATGCAATTAAACTTATAATAATTGCTTTGCCAAATTTATACTGGAATGTTCCTTTTTCATCTTTCAAAGGCCCAAATGTTACAGCAGTTAATGCCAGAAATAAGTAAAATAAAAACAGCAAAGGCTCAAAAAAAGGAAAATTATAATCCCACATTCTTCTCCAAACATCATAAACATGAATTATTAAAGCAAATAAAATAAAGAAACGCAGTCCTAAATCACTATTTTTTTTTCCAGCTGCCATACTTTCATTCTACTCTTACTCTTAATTCTCTTACTGTTACTGGTTCTAAAGGAGTTAATTC
Organism: Candidatus Woesearchaeota archaeon; assembly: GCA_016188265.1. GTDB lineage: Archaea > Nanobdellota > Nanobdellia > Woesearchaeales > ARS49 > JACPID01. The sequence continues at coordinate 27,364 of JACPID010000009.1, forward strand.
TAGATAGTTTCTTCCTGGAAGGACAACATCCTGAACTTCAGGCTCAGCTGTTAATACCCATTTAAATTTAGCTGTTTTCTGATCAATTGTTTTATATCTTCCATTAACATTTATTCTTGCAAGTTTTTGTTCTCCATCATCAAAAAAATCAATTTCAACAACTAATTTTTTAAATCTATCAAAAACCAAGTCAGAGTACAATGCATCTGTTACTTCAAAATATTGTATGTATGATTTTGTTTTCTTTAAATCAAGTTTTAGTTTTAACTCACTTACATCATATGTTCCTTTTTCTCCTTCAAATACAAGAGTATTTCGTCCTTCTCTGAAATCTTTTTGTTCAAATTGAAGCTGGACAAAATCTCCGCATACAGGAATACCTGAATAAACATTTTCACTGTTTAATCTCATCTTAATATACCCAATCCTTGATTGATCGCATGAAATATATAAACGAAGTTTTCCAGATTCAATACTTTTGTATTCAGATTCTGTTAAAGTAAATGGGTTTAATGATGTAAGTTTTTCTATTTCAGATACTGTTCCTATAACTTTTAAATCTTCAATTTGGTATTCTTTTTTTTCAAAAAATCCTCCATTTGTTGAGAAAACAAGTTCATTTTCTTCTTTAAGAAGTTCTTTTGGCAGGTTAATCACCACTGCATGTTGTTTTACTCTTGCATCAAAAACTTCATGATCATTAAGTTCAACATTTAATATTCCATTTCTAAAAAGTGTTTGAAAACTTGCGCGTAAATTACTTATATCTTCAAGTTTTGGCAGATTAAATGTAACTGTTTTGGTTTTTCTAGTAAACAATGCTTTTTTTACAGTAAATGGATTAAACACTCTTAAAACAACATCAGGTTTTGTTTCTTGAAGTAAAAAATTAGGAATTAGTATTTCTTTTTCTTCTGTAGGAACAGTTGCCAAATAACCTAGCTCTTCTTTAAGAAGAAGATTTTCTTCAAGAAAAAGCTCCAAAGGTTTTTCTTTTTCAGTGATTTTTTCTTCTAATAATTTTTCACGTTCTTGTGGCGGAAGAAATACAACATAAAAAATAAGCAGTAAGGTTATTATTCCAATAAGCCATGCTGCGCCTTCTTGATTGGTAAGTACTTTTTTATCAGCCAAAACATTCACCTATTTTTTTTACATTTATTATACTTAATACCTAGAGCAAACAATATATAAATGTTTTTCTTTTACCTAGTATTTCCAGTTTGTAAACTCACTCGAAAAATACTATTAGAAAATACTATTATTGAGGTTGCATATATGAAGATTATTTCCCAAGACAGAAAACATGGATTTGTTAGAATTGAACCAGAATCAATTGATGATCTTTGGGTATTAAGTACGCTTATTGAAAAAAAAGATATAGTAAAATCACGAACTATAAGAAAAATTAAGGTTACTGAAACAGCCCAAGCGCTAAAAAAGGCAGTTAACATTAGTATTGAAGTAGATCATGTTGAATTTAATGAAACATCATCAACATTGCGCATAACTGGAGTAATTATTGAAGCTCCTGAAGATGTTCCAAAAGGAAGTTTTCATACAATTACAATTGAACTTGGAAATCAGTTTTCTTTAACAAAAAATCAATGGTTGGATTTTCAATGGAAAACTCTTCAAGAATCAGCGCTAGCGCCACCTCCAAAAATTTTAATTTGTGTTTTTGATCGTGAACAAGCGCTTTTTGCAATACTTCAAAAAAAAGGGCACACACTTTTAGGAATGATTAAAGGAGAAGTTGAAAAAAAACGCCATCAAGAAAAAATAAAAACAAATTTTTACAAAGAAATAATAAAGAATATTCAAGAATATATTGCTAGGCATTCAATTGATCATGTTATTGTTGCAAGTCCTGGTTTTTGGAAAGAAGAGCTTAATAAAAATATAACAGATGATTCTTTAAGGAAAAAAATTGTTCAGGCAACATGTTCTGATGCAAATGAAAATGCTATTAAAGAAATTCTTAAACGTCCTGAGCTTAAAGAAGTTCTTCATATGGACAGAGTTTCAAAGGAATTTGAAGCTGTTGAAAAAATAATGTCAGAAATATCAAAACAAGGCATTGCAGTTTATGGCTTTAATGATGTTGAGCAAGCAACAGAGCTGGGCGCTGTTGATCAATTAGTATTAACAGGTGCATTTATTCAAAAGACAAGGCATGAAGAAAAATTCAAAAAACTCGAGTTAATAATGAAATCAGTTGATAAAAAAAAAGGAAGTATTATGATAATATCCTCTGAGCATGAAGGCGGAAAAAGATTAGATGGAATTGGGGGAATTGCAGCTTTATTAAGGTTTAAAATATGAAATATGTTATAAATTAGTATACAAACAAAATGATATATTTTTATTCTCACAAATCTTTAAATATTACTATTTATTTTTTTAGGCTGTAAGAGGGAGAAATAATGGAGAGAGTCTTTTAATGATAAAACAAAAATCAAAATTTTGTAATACACCAAAACATTTTAATACTAGAACGTTTTATCACTACCAAAAGAAAAAAGAGGGGATGATTATTCATGCTAGTTAAAGATGAGCTTTTAGCTAAACTTAGGCGTTACTTTAATTTAAACTTATATGAAGTTAAAGTTTGGGCAGCATTGCTTGCACGTGGTGTTGCAACTGCTGGTGAATTAAGTGATATTGCTAATGTTCCTCGTTCTAGAAGTTATGATGTTTTAGAAAGCCTTGAAAGAAAAGGTTTTGTTGTTTTAAAACTTGGAAAACCAATAAGATACCTTGCTGTTCCACCGCATGAAGTTGTTGAACGTGTTAAGAAAAACATGAAGGAAGAAGCTGAAGACCGTGTTAAACGTCTTGAAGAATTAAAAAAAACAGAGGTAATTTCTGAACTAAATTCTTTACACAAACAAGGTATAGATTTAGTTGATCCAGCAGATTTAAGTGGAAGTTTGCGTGGAAGGCACAATCTTTATTCACATTTAGATTTAAGTTTGCGAAATGCACAAAAAAGTGTTACTCTTGTAACAACAACCCCTGGTTTATTAAGAAAAATTGACAGCCTCAAACCAACTCTTGAAAAAATTCAAAAAAGAGGCGTGAAAATACGCATTGCAGCGCCACTTACCAAAGAAGTAAAAGAAGCTGTAAAATCATTAAAAGGTGTTGCAGAAATTCGGCACACTGATCTAAAAGCACGTTTTTGTGTTGTTGACGGCAAAGAAGTTGTTTTTATGGTGCTTGACGATAAAGAGGTTCATCCAACATATGATGTTGGTGTTTGGATTAATACTCCTTTTTTTGCAAATACACTTGAGACATTGTTTGATTCTTCATGGAAAACCATGAAGCAGTTAAGATAAGAAAAACACAAAATTAAGTTATAGAAATAGTTTGCCTTTTGTTGTATGGACGATCAAACTGGCAAGATATTTTATCAAACATCAGTTTAAAGTTGAATATGTAACGATGCAAGTCCATAGGATTATTAAGGATTTAGATTTGTCCTAGTCAAAAACTATGTGTATTCGGAGCATTATTTGATGGAAAAACAATTTTACTAATAGTATTTCCTGAGTGAACAAAGTGAACTCGGAAATACTGAGATAACCGTTATATTTTTAACTTCTTACTTCTTTTTATTGTTGATATGGTTGATATTGTTGATATTAATATTAAGAAACTTGCAGAAAGTTTATCTCCGCTTGAGAGAAAAGTATTGCCTTATATTCAGAAATATAAATTTCCTGAAGAACTAGCAATTGTTTCAGGGCTTAAAGAAGTAGAAGTTGTGCGAGCTTTACAATGGTTGCAGAATAAGCAAATTATACAATTACAAATCGAGCTTAAAGAGCTTATTTTTCTTGAGGAAAATGGAAAAGAATATGTTAGAATTGGTTTGCCTGAAACAAGATTTATTAAAGCTCTTGAAAAAAGCCAAAAGTCATTATCTCAGCTTCAAGATGAGTTATCAAAAGAAGAAATTAATAGTTGTATAGGGGTTCTTAGGTCAAAAAATATTTTAGAAATTAAAAAAGATAAAGAATTAGTTTTTTCACTAACAAAACAAGGTGTGGAGTGGCTTAAAAAAGATCTTCCAGAAGAAAAATTCCTTGCCAAAGAATTTCCCGTAGATAATGCTTCTTTATCAAGTGAGGAAAAAGAGGTTCTTGAATCATTAAAAAAAAGAAAGCAAATAGTTTCTGTTGTTCTCAAAAAAATAAAAAAAGCATCATTAACACCAGTAGGAGAAAACCTTTTACAACAAAAAATCGAAGATAATGTGATTGAACGTTTAACACCTCAAATATTGAGAGATTCTTCCTGGAAGAAAAAATCATTTAGAAGATATGATGTTTCAATTAATGTTCCTCAAATTCACGGAGGAAAATTACAAGTTTACCGTAAATTTTTAGATGGTGTTAGAAAAAAATTTCAAACTTTAGGTTTTCAAGAAATGAATGGCCCTTTAGTTGAATCTGATTTTTGGGACATGGATGCATTATTCATGCCTCAATTTCATTCAGCAAGAGATATTCATGAAGCGTACTACATAAAAGAACCAAAATTCACAGAGATTGATCCTAAAATAATTAAGCATGTCAAAGAAGTCCATGAAAATGGCAGTTCAACAGGAAGTAAAGGTTGGAGATATCAATTTGATGTTCAAAGAACAAAACGTTTGCTTTTACGCACACAAGGAACTGCGTGTTCTTCAAGAATGTTGGCAAATCCAAATTTGCAAATTCCTGGAAAATATTTTGGAATTACTCGTTGTTTTAGATATGATGTTATTGATGCAACACATTTGCCTGATTTTAATCAAGTTGAAGGTATAGTTATTGAAGAAGGGCTTACTATTAAGCACTTATTTGGATTATTAAAAATGTTTGCTAAAGAATTTGCAAATACTGAAGATGTTCGTATTGTTCCGGGTTATTTTCCATTTACAGAACCAAGTGCAGAATTATTTGCAAAACATCCTGACTTGGGCTGGGTTGAACTTGGTGGTGCAGGAATGTTTAGGCCTGAAGTTGTAACACCTCTTTTAGGTAAATATGTTCCTGTACTTGCATGGGGCCTTGGTGTTGATCGTTTGGGAATGTTTAATCTTGAGATTAAAGATATTCGTAACTTATTTAGCCATGATCTTGAATTTTTACGTGAATCGAGGATTATATAATGCCAACAGTACAATTTAAAATTAAAGATTTGAATCAATTTATGAAATCTAAACTTTCTTTAAAAGAAATTAAAGAACTTCTTCCTTATGCAAAAGCAGAATTTGAAAAACAAGATGGTGATGAAATTTCTATTAAATATAATGATACTAATCAACCTTATTTATGGAGTCTCGAGGGTTTGGCTAGATTTTTTCAAGGAATTAAAGAAGAAGCAAAAGGAGTTCCTAAAATATTGCTTAAAAAGTCTAAAGAAGAAGTTATTGTTGACAAATCTGTAAATTCAGTGCGTCCTTTTATAGCATGCTTTATTGCAAAAGGAAAACCTATTTCAGAAGATGCATTAAAACAACTCATTCAATTACAAGAAAAAATTTGTGATAATTATGGCAGAAGAAGGCAGAAAATTGCAATAGGAATTTATCCAAGTAAAAAAATAACTTTTCCAGTAGTATACAAAGCTGTTGATCCGAAAAGTGTTTCATTTATTCCTCTGGAATTCACAAAGCCGCATTTACTTGATAAAATTCTTGAAGAACATCCTAAAGGTAAAGAGTATGCTTGGATTTTGAAAGATTTTAAAAAATATCCTGTTTTAGTTGATGCACATAATCATGTACTTTCTTTTCCCCCCATTATAAATTCTAATGATTTGGGTAAAGTTGAACTAGGAGAAACTGAATTGTTTTTTGAAGCCACAGGAACAGATCTTCAATCAGTGCTGCTGGCATGTTCTATTTTTTCATATGCGTTATATGACCGCGGGTATGGTATTTTAGCTATAAAAATTAAGTATCCTGATAAAAGCATAGTAACGCCTGAATTAAAACCTGAAACAATTAAAATTAGAAAAGAAGATATTCAAACTTTGTTAGGTATTTCTCTTAAAGATTCTGAAATTAAGCATTTACTTGAAAAAGCAAGATATGGTTATTCAAATAATGTTGTTTCTGTTCCGCCATATCGTCAAGATATAATGCATGTTGTGGATGTAATTGAAGATGTTGCAATAATGTTTGGTTATGATAAAATAGAACCAGAACCATTGCGTACTCAAACAAGAGGGGATACATTTCCTATAATTGAAATTATAGATTCTGCCAGAGAATTGCTTGTTGGTCTAGGTTATCAAGAAATTTGGTCTGCAATTCTTTCTAATAAAAAAACTTTATATGATAATATGCAATTAAAGGATTTTGGAACAGTTGAAATATCTGAATATTTATCAGAAAATTTTTCTGTTGTAAGAAGCTGGCTTTTGCCGATAGTATTAGAATTTTTATCTAAAAACAAGCATGTTGATTTTCCTCAAAAAGTTTTTGAGCAAGGAACTATTTCCAGAAAATCCGGACAAGCAATCAATGATCGCGAGTTTGTTTCATTTGCTTCATCTCATGCAAATGCAGACTTTACTGAAATTAAGCAAGCAGTAGATTTTATTATGAGATCTTTGCATATGGATTATGTTATTAAAGATACAACTCATTCAAGTTTTATTCAAGGAAGAGTTGGTGAAATTATTGTTCATGATAAAAAAATAGGGGTTGTTGGAGAAATTCATCCTAAGGTGCTTAATGCATGGGGCTTAGAGATGCCTGTTGCAGCATGTGAAATTGATATTAGTGAATTATTTAATTTAAAAGAGTAATTAAAACCTATAGGAAATAACTCAACTTTTTTTTACTATTTTTACAGGTTTTTCTTTTCTTTTATGCATTTGCTTTTTTCTAGGCTCAACTTTTTTAGGTTTTGTTTGTCTTACAGAAATTCCTAGTTTTGAAAGTACTTTTACAACTTCTTCATGTGATGCATTTTTTTTAATATCAACACTATCTTTGGTAGGCTCTAAGTGAAGAATATTTGTTTTTCTTCTTCTTGTTGCTCCATCAATAAGGACAAATTTATCATCTAAAACATCAATAACAACACATTTTTTGCCAGCATCTCTGCCAGCAATTTTAACACAAATTCTTCCAATGTTTATCATTTTTTTTTAGTCCTCCAATCTCATTATTTTTGAGGCTGTCACCAGCAACTCTGAGATTATCTTATTTTACTAATAATTAATTTACGCATGCATTTTGAGCATAAATTTCCACCATACGGTCTTTCAGGTCTTTTTTTTGTTTTTGATAAATTCTTCATTTTAAATGGCCTTAATCTGGGTATTCCATGGAGTTCGTTTTTACATACTCTGCATTTTGCTTTGCCAGGATTTCTTTTTTTATAGTGAATTACAAGCCTATTTCCTGGTGTGCGTACATATACTCTTCTGAATGTTCTTGATTTTTGTTTTGATGGCCGCATAAAATGTTAGAAATAACTGAAGGTTTTTAAACCTTTTTAAAATAAGAGAACGTGCAGCTGTTGGAGATATATAAGGCTTTGGAGAACTATGCTGCACGTTCTTGTTTGATAAGTGTAAAATCAAATGTTTTATTAAATGAAACCTTAAGTTCTTCGCCGACAAAATCTCTTAATTCTTTACAATAACAGTATGCGCAAATTCTAAGTTTATTATTACATGAAATACAGTGAACATTTATTTTTTGCAATTCTGATACAAGCTTATTCATATCTCGAATAATAGGTACAAGCAATTGATTTTTTTCACTAAGCCATTGTACAACTTCTTCTGTTAAACATTGGTTGCATAATGGATTTGTTATTGATTCACCACACATATGGCATATGGACACTTGTTTCACCTCACTTATGATGTTTAGCTGAACTTGTTTACTTTACTGGTTTGCAACAAGGTCCTCGATTAAGAAATTGTTTTTACTTACCAAGAACCCTTGATGCGTTAATGTTTTGGGTTCTCAGCAGTTATACTTAAAAATAATAATATTATTTATTGTGCACTCTACTACTGAGAAATAATTGTTTTTATACACAGGTAAGTGCATCATATCTTATCATCATAACTTGATATATAAAAATGTTGTGTTTTTTGAGATTAGTAAGTGTAAAATCCGAAAAATGTTTAAACTCCTAAGTTGATTATTATCATAAATGGCTATAGAAGCATTTTTGTTTAATGCAGGCATTATTTTAATAAGTTTAATAATTATTATTTTAAGTGCAGATTACATTCTTGAAAGTATTGTACATTATGCAAGACGTTTGGGATTAAGCGATGCAATCATAGGATTAGTTGTAATATCACTTGCAGCATCTTTGCCTGAAATTATCGCTGCATTAACTGGATTATTTGCAGGAGATATTGGAATAACAACAGGAACCTTAATCGGAACAAATATGGTGCATTTAGCGTTTGTAACAGGGCTAATAGCTATTTTAGGAAGAAAAGTAAAATTATCTTTTGAAATTTTTGAGAATACAAAATTACTAATCTGGAGCTTGATTTTACTGCCATTTATTCTAATGAGTGATGGAGAATTAACAAGGCCTGATGGTTTATTGCTTATTGCAGCATTTTTCTTTTACATGATAACATTGTGGGAACGTGAAGGAAGTCTTGGAAAAATAAAAAAAAATGTAAGTTTAAGGACTATTGGAAAAGATATACTTATATTTAGCGGGTGTTTTTTATCGCTTCTTTTAGCAGGTCAATTACTTGTTTATGGTGCAATAAATATTTCAAATTTATTATCTGTTCCTACATTTTTAATTGCAATTATAGTAATTGGAATTGGAAGTGCACTTCCAGATTTTATTGTAAGTATTAAATCATTACGTAAATCTCATCAAGAAATAGGCTTAGGTGAAGTAATAGGGTCGACACTTTTAGAATTTCTATTTTTTCTAGGATTAATTGCATTATTTCATCCATTGAAAGTAGATGTTTTAGGAGCATTTATTGCAGGAATATTTTTAGTTGGTTGCATGACTTTTCTGTTTTTATCAATCCATAATCAAAAGCTTACTTGGAAACATGGAATTGTATTGCTTACAGCTTATTTTCTTTTTTTAGTGCTACAAGTTTTAGTATTGTAGATTATTAGCATAATTCAGCGCCATTATTAGTCAAAGAAAAATAAACTTGTTTTTTTTGAAGTGAAGGATGTTTTTGAAGAGTTAGTTTTCTTCTTGAAGAATGAAGTTTTTCTATTTCAATCACGCAATCACTATTTGAAGTAAGAAGTTCTTTACCAATAGGTCTTATTTTTGATGTATTGATGTCTTCATAAACTTGTGTTGTTATTACAATAGGAATAGAATATTTTTTTGCAATTTCGCTGAGTAATTGAACCTGAATAGAAAGATATTGATCTGCACGTGATTTATCTTCTGAACGTTCAACACGAAAATGAACTGATATTGTATCTACAATTATTGCACCGACTTTCTGAGAAACTATTTTGCTAATTTGCTTTACTATATTTATTTGTTCTTGAAAATTAGTTGGCCTGAATAAAAACAAGTAGTCTAAATAACTCTTGTATTTAGCGCATAATTGTTCAATTCTTTGCAATGAAAAACCTTTTTCAGTATCAATAAAAATAACTTTATTTCCTCTTCGTGCTTGTTCTAAAAAAATAAGTTTAGCAAAAGTGGTTTTACCAGAACCAGCAGGACCGTATAATAAAGTAATTTTACCTTTATTTAAACCTCCTTCTAATAGATTATCTAAAATTTCATTACCTGAAGAAATAAAATCAATACCCATCAACATTAAAATTAAAGGTATTTTTATATACTTTTGGTATTTCAAACACTAAGATTCCACTAGTGTTTCATTAGTGGTTTAGTAGTGGTTCTCAAAAAGCCACGCTTTTTGGAACACCGAAAATGTTTTGCATTTTCGATTGAATCTTGGTGTGCTCAAGCACTAGAAAATCGAAGATTTTCTGTGCACAGAAAATGCGTTGCATTTTCTTGTGAACCACTTAAGATAGCCAAATGAAAATAAGTTTCAATTACAAAAAAGAAGTAGTATATTTACTTATAGTTATTACGTTTATAAGCATATTTGCAGTTCGTCTATGGGTAAGTATACAACAACCATATTTTCACAATGATGAGTCTTATTTTCATTTAAGACAAATCAAAAACATTGTAGATTCTGGATTGCCTTTATATTATGATCCATTGTCATATGGAGGAAGAACACTGTTTTTTTTGCCAGGATTTCATTACATATTAAGTGTTTTCATACTTTTTTTTGGAAATATTTTAGGAATAAAAATAGCGATTTCATTGTTTAATGCAATTCTTTTTTTAATAATATATATTCTTACTAATTACTTAATTAAAAATCCGATTTTAGCTTATTTAACAGCAATAACTTCAGCAATATTGCCGTTATACATTATTAAGACGATGAATGAAGTAACGCCTTTCAGCATATTTTTAGTTCTTTTTTTCCTGATGGTTTATTTTTTTCTTAAAAGATCAGTTAACTATTTTTTATTTACTCTTTTAATAACTTCACTAATTCATCCTCTTATTCTATTATTTACACTCAGTTCTGTTTTTTACATAATACTAATGTTTATTGAAGCTAAGAAAATAGAGCATAAAGATAAAGAATTGATTTTATTTACTCTTTTTTTTACAACATGGATTGAATTTTTTTTTCACAGTGATATTATTTATGTTCATGGCTGGAAAGCAATTTGGCAGAATGTTCCGATAGAATTATTTAATAATTATTTCAGCCAAATTTTTATTGCAGCATCAATCGACAAACTAGGGATTATAGCTATAACATTAGGATTTTATGGATTGTACATAACTTTAGCAAAAATAAAAACTCGCGAAAATTTTTTTATGGTGGCTTTAGTAATTTCCGCGGGGTTATTGGTTTGGATAAGAATAATTGAAGGAACAACAGGGCTTATAATACTAGGGCTTCTTCTAACAATTTTTTTCGGAATCTGGCTTAACTGGTTCTTTTTATTTCTTCAAAAAACAAAAATATCACATTATCATAATATTTTTCTAGCAGGATTTTTTATACTAATTATATTAAGTTCAGGAATTCCAACTTATTTGAGAAGTATTGAAGAACAAAAAAAACAATTACAACCTGAAGACATTTCTGCACTAAAATGGGCGCGTGAACTTCCTAGTGAAGCTAAAATACTGGCGCCGCCTGAGTATGGGCATATCATAACTTATTTTGCAAACAAGTCAAATATTATTGATTCAAATTATATTCTTCAGAAAAATATTGATGAAATATATAAAGATATTAAATTTGTTTATAGAACATCACTATATATAGATGTAGTTGATACCTTTGCTAAGTATAATGCAGATTATATTTTAATTTCTCAAAAAATATTAACTGAATCTAAACGTGAAGAGTGGATCCCTAGTTCAAGTAATTGTTTTGAATTAATCTATAATAAAACTACTCAAATATATAAACGTAAATGTTTAAGGGTGAGGCCTTATGCTGTATAAGATAACTGCATTAATTTTTGTAATTATCTGCACAATCCTACCATTCACAATTAGAATTTTCAATGGAAATACTGCTTGGATTGGAGTGGAACCTTACAAGTATGCAATCGAGAATCAATATACGTTTTTTCACAATATTTTACAAACATCTTTAAATTTATTTGGTGAAAATATTACAGGCGTATTGCTTCCTTGGATTTTAACAGTTTTTGGAATTATACTAGTAGTTTTTACAGCACGCAATTATAACCTTCCTGTAAAAACTGGCCTTTTATTTATCTCACTGCCTCTTTATCCTGCAGTTTTATCTTTAAGTTCACAATTCAGTCCTCTTACTTGGAGTTTTTTTCTTATTAGCGCAGCTCTTTATGCGTTGTCAAAAAATAATTTGTGGCTGGCAATTATTATTTTTTTATTATTATCTGATTTTTCAATACTGCATATATCAATTATTTTATTATTCTGTTCAATTATTGATAAAGAATTTTTTAAAAAAGTTATTCCCTGGGGAATTGTAATTGCACTAGTACGCTTATTAATGCCATTAAACACTCTGCAATTACTTAAAACTTCACCATTATCTGCCTTTTTTTCAGATGTCGGGGGAGTTTTCGGAGTAAGTTTTTTTTTATTAATTGCAGTATTAATAGGATTAATAAAATTGTGGAAATTCAAGAAGAAATTTTATTCTTTATACGCTATTGCAATCATAATTGTGATGCTAAGTTTTCATTATTTACAACTAGTTCCATATACAATTATAATTTTTTCAGTAATTTCTGCTTTTTCTTTTCAATATGTTTTAGAACTTAAATGGCAGTTAGTTGAACTTAGAAAACTATTTTTAATGATTTTTTTTTTAAGCTTATTTTTTTCAATGATAACCCATGCATATCATCTTAGTGAATTGCTTCCTAATGAAGATCAAAAATCAGCGTTTAAATCTCTTAAAAAAATAACCAGCCCAGTTTTTTTCAGCGGCAGGCAAAATGCACCGCTAATTGCATTTTGGAGTGAAAAAAATACGAGTTTATATAATTCTGAAACAAATGAAGAATTTGATATGCTTTTACAAACTTATTCTATTGAAAACGCGATAAATATAATTAAAAAACATAACATAACTCATATAGTAATTACTCCCGACATGTGGCAGGGAAGTGTTTGGAACAATAAAGAAGAAGGACTAAATCTTTTATTATTAAATACTGAAACATTCCAGCTTGTAGAAAATAGCACAAACGTGTATGTTTGGAAATTTATTGGGAAGTGAAAATGTAATACTTATTTCCAAAATATTCTTCTTCAAATGATTTAATATAATTTTGTTCCAAATAGGGAATTATAGAATTCTTTTTTTCAATACAAGAAAAATTTGTTGTCTCGCAAAAAAAAGCTCTAGGAGAATACACAACTGTTCCTGTGCTAATATTTTCTTCCCAAGGAATATATCCTGCTTTTGGTAAGCCAACATGGAAATAGTAAGGAATAAATAGTTCATCTGAGTATGCTGTAAAAACAGGATCTGCAGTTAAGATGGGAAGTTTTTGAGGATTATTCTTAAAATAAAAAAAATAATCCAAATACATCTTAGGAGGCTCGTAAGTTCTCCATTCATAATAAATACGTTCTTGATTAATTGGAATGCGTAAAAGAACAACTAAAATAACAACACTAAAAAAAATCAAAATATTATTTTTTAAGATCTTTGCTTGAATATATTTTAAGCCGAGGCTTGTAAAATAAACAAGAAAAGGAAGAAACTGAAGAAGAAACCTGGCCTGTTTGTTTATAATGCTTGTATGAAAAATAAAATAAACTAATAATAAAATAAATAATAATAAAGGGCCTTCTTGTTTATACATTTTTTTTGAAAAAAACAACCATAACCCGAGAATACTTACAAGAAACAGCCAATTTCCATTAACAAGAGCATAGATATAAAAAAAATAATTATACAATGTGCCTGGAACAGCTTCTGCAAGATTTGAAGTATGTTCTGATGCCATAAAAAAAGGATAGCCTAAAGCCTGAAGAAAAGAATCAGAATAAGGATAATATACTAAAAAATTAATCATTGCAAAAGGAAGAAGAACAAAAATAGCTCCTAAAATAAAATAAAGCAATTTTTTAAAAACAAGCTTTTTTTGAAAAAATCTTATTATAAAAAATAAAATTATTCCTATAAATGCCAGAATATGAGTGAACCTAAAGAAAAAAGCCAGCGCAAAAAAAATACCAGTTAGTAAATAGTTGGTTTTGTGAATAAAAAAGTATAGTCCTAAAATAAGAAAAAATGTTGATGGGATCTCTGTTAAAATATAAGAAGAATAAAGATAAAAAAAAGGAGCAGTAACATATAAAAGAACGTCCCAAAACTCATTATCAAACAAGTATTTAACAATAATCAGCGTTGAAAGTGAAAAAAGTAAAATAAGAATATCCCCTGCCATAACTATAGGAATTCCAGTTTTCCAAAAAAAACCTAAAATAAAGGCTAAACCATAAGGTCGAAAAGTTTCCCACAAGCCAACAATTCCTTGTGAAAAAATATATTTTCCCATGCCAATATAAACAGCTTCATCCCAAATAATTGAGTGAAACTTAGTCATAAAAAGAATTTTTGACATAGTAAAAAAAGCAATACAAACAATAATAATCCCAATTGAGTATTTATTCTTCATAGCATTCAGGTTGATCTTGTTTGAAAAAGCTGCAAATTATAAGTTGAAGTTCATTTTTAGGAACAACTTTTCCCTGCAAAACTAAATTCTCAATAATTAATGCAGGATATTCTGTAACACCATAACTTGATCTAAGAAGCAATAGAAGATGTTCTTTTTCTTCCAAATCAATATCTAATGGAAAAACCAGTACTTTATCACCAAATATTTTTTTAAAGTATGTTAAAATAACTCCCTGGTCAGGGCAAGCTTCGCACAAATCAGATGAAAAAAAATAAAGGATTGGAACAACATCAAAAGAGCATTTTTCTTTTGTCTTAAGTACAAACTGCCAGTATTGAATATTATCTTGAACATATTGCCTGTGAAGAATAGAGTACTGCTCTGAATTTATATTAGTCTGCTCTTTATAAGAAGTTAATTTTTCTAATGACTGGTGCAAGCTTTTAATGCTGTCATCCAGAGTTAGCCTTAACAAATCACAGGTTTTATTAGTGCTTTCAAATGAACTCAACATTAAGTACTGCAATTGCAGGCTTTTGTAATCAAGTTCTTGAATTTGATTTTTTTGTTCTAGCATTTTTGTTCTAGCAAAATCAAACAAAAAACCTAAAGTTAGCCCTAAAGAAAAAATAAGTAAAGTTATAACTCCTGCTAATAAATATCTTCTAGAGCTTATTACGCGCTGAACTACCATTTCCACCTCTTGCCACAAGCATGATCAAATACAACAATAACTGCAACTATACTTAAAAAAATATAATACAAAAAAAAGTAAGGAACAATATGAAGAAGCCCATACTCAGTTATATGCTCACTTGCATTTTTATGAGCTAAATAAAATACTAGCACTCCTAGAAGCAGAAGTAAAACATTAATAAGCAGCATAGAAAATTCAAAATCCCAAAAAGAAAATGTCCACTCAAAGGATTTTATAAAAGGAAAAAAATCAAAACCATATAAAGATGCATCATTTATCAAATTAAAAACAGGCCTGATAAAAAAGTATCCAAAAAGACCTATAATGCAAAAAGCCAAAAAATAACCCATTAGATTAATTAATGCTTGTATAATACCAAAATCACCATAATCTTTATTAAAAATAATTTTTTTGTACTTTAAAGTATTAACCAAGCCTCCGCGAAGCCAACGATACCTGCGTTGATGATATAATTCTTTAATTGTTGAAGGAGCAACAGTATAAACATAACCATTAGGGCACTGAATAATTTTATACTGATTAAACTGGACTTTATATGCAATCTCCATATCTTCTGCAGGATTATCACAATCAAATCCTCCTAACTTTTGAATAACTTTTGTTTTATATAAAGAAAAAGGTCCAGGAGCAACTTGAATGCAATCAATAAAGCCAAGCAAGCGGGCAATAAACAAAAATAAAATATACTCAATTCTCTGGAATTTTTGAATTATTGTTTTTGGCTTATAAACCTTCATAGCAGGAGTAATAATAGCAACATCAGGATCATTAACAAGCACGTACTTTGCAAGCATTCTTTTAAGAGTTCTATGATCAACAAAAGAATCAGCATCAAGGCATGCAAAAAATTCTCCTTTTGCAATTTCAAGCGCGCGATTAAGAGAAGCAGCTTTCTTAATATTAATTTTATTTTCTAAAATTATTAAAGAAGGAAATTCTTTTTTTAAACTGTTAAGGACATGTTCGGTATTGTCTGTGCTGGCATCATTAATAACAATAACTTCATACTTATCTTTAGGATGATCAAGAGCATAAATTGAGCGAATGGTTTTTTCTATTGTATCTTCTTCATTAAAAGCAGGAACAAGCACCGAAACAAAAGGGCTGAAATCAGTCATAATATTATTCCTTTTTTTAACAACAAAACTAGGCAAGTAATCAACAAATAAAAGAATCCAGTAAATAGTAAAATACAAAGATGCAACATAAGTAAACCAAATAAAACTTGTAACCAACCAATTCATGATGATGTAAAAAGTGAATTATTGTTTTTAAATGTTTCTGGCAAGTTCGTCTCTCCGCAAGTGGCTTTTTTATTTAATTTCAAAACTTTTTTTATGGAAAGATTTATAAACAATTATTAATTTATTTTAACATATGTTAGAAATATTTAACAATCTTGCGCCTTTTATTGAAGATTGTTATAAAAGAATATCTGTAAGAGAATATGCGAGGATAATTAAAGTAAGCCCTCCAACAGCTTCAAAGATATTAAAAAATCTGAAATCAGAAAAACTACTTAACAAAGAACTTTTTCGCAATCATTTATTTTTTTGGGCTAACAAGGAAGACAAAATATTTATTGATTTAGCAAGATTATATTGGAGACAAAGATTAGATAAATTAAAACTTTATTTAATAAAAAATTTGGCCAATCCTGCAGTAATACTTTATGGATCTTTAGCTAAAGCTGAAAACAAAGTTGATTCTGATATAGATCTAGCAATAATTGCGCAAAAAAAAGAACTTGATCTAAAAGTATTTGAAAAAGATCTGAAACGAAAAGTGCAAGTGTTTATTTTTTCTTCATTAAAAGAAATTAAGAACAAAGAATTACTTAATAATATATTAAACGGATGCTTAATTACGGGAAGGCTTAAGTTATAATGGACTGGATAGAATGCAAAGAAAAGAGAATAGCGAAAGAAGTTTTTATAGATGAAGACCTTATTAATTCTCTTATTAAGTCAAGTAAAAAGAAAATAAAATCAGAAGAATTGCTTCCTTTAAATGAAACAACTACAGAATCAAAAATAACGCTGGCTTATGATGGATTAAGAGAATTGCTAGAAGCGCTTGCACTAAGTAAAAAATTCAAAATATACAATCATGAATGTTATGGCGCTTTTTTAAAAGAAATAGTGAATTTATCTGAAGTTGGTGATGATTTTGACGAAATTAGAAAAATAAGAAATGCTGTAAATTATTATGGCAAACAAATCAGCAAAGAAGAATGCGTGAAAATAATCCTGCAAATTAAAGAAATTATTAAAAAAGTCAAATCTGTTTTAACATGTAAAAAACTTCAGAAAGGTAAAGTTTTATAAATAATATCTACATAAAGTTGTTGAGAAAAGGGGTTTATTGAGGTGATTGCATTAAAAAGAGCTCCTTGATATTAGTATTTGTATTACTGTTAACTACAACGGTTTATGGAGCTGAAAGGCTGCCGACAGTAAATTCAGACAATAATGCATGGGGCGCTATACTGAATAATTTTTTAAGTGTCTCGCTTAATGGCAGTGGTTTTTTAAATTCAAACATAATTAATGCAATTCAGATTAATAGTTCTGTTGTTAATACAACACACATTGTTGATGGAACAATAATAGATGCAGATATTTCTGATACAACAAATCTAACTCTTGGAGAAATAATAACTTTTACTCTTGGTGAATCTATTGATAATATAGTTAATAATTGG
>JACPID010000010.1 GCA_016188265.1 Candidatus Woesearchaeota archaeon
AAAAAAAATATCGCCTTTATACTTTAGTTTTTTTCGTACTACACTTGGAACTCGTAATTTTTCAGTCATCCAAGAAGGAATTGCTTTTAAAAAACTTGGCAGTGATTTAGGAAACATTTCCAGATGCTGGCTTAACAAGCGCTCAAATTTAAGCAAAGGCTTTTCATAAAATCCAATATAATCAATTTCTTTGGAAGTAATTCCAGCACAGTCTAAACAAAATTTTATTGCATTTTCAGGAAAGCCAGTGTCATGTTTTTTTCTTGTAAAACGTTCTTCTTCAGCAGCAGCAATAACTTTGCCATCCTTTAGCAAGCAAGCTGCAGAATCATGATAAAAACAAGATATTCCTAAAACATACATTTCTTTTCACCTAGAACAACCTATAATATTCATTTTTTTGTTTAGTTGTTGATTGTTCATTTATCCAGTAACTATCTCTGCTTTCTTTATTTATCGCAAGAAATGTTTTTTTAAAAATTCTTTTTGCAATTAAAGAAGTAAGCCCTATGCTAATAAAATAAACTACAGTTAAAAGAATAATGTTAATTACAGTTTGGACAGCTAAGCTGAACTTTTTAAGCGCTTTATGCAGCGCTTTTAATCCTCTCATCATAATAATGGAATTAACTGGGTTGATTTTTAAGTTTTTTGCATCTGCAGTTATATTTTATTTAACGTCAACAACAATGATTCCTTCTTTTTCTTTAACATCTTTAATTTCAGGCAGTTCTTTTAATTTTTTTCTATCTTTGATGGATTTTGCTTTGTCTAAAATTTCTTTAATTTCTTGGTATTTTTTATAAATGTATTCTGCTTTTTTCTGATTTTCTTCTATTTCTTGAACAATATTTTTTTCTTGCATTTCCTGAATTTCAATTCTTTTTTGTATTTGCTCAATTTTCTCATCATATTGGCTTTTTATTTTTTTAACTTTTTTAATTAAAACACTATCTATTGCTTCAGAAAACGTTGGAAATTCTAATTTAGAATAAACTTCATATAATTTTAATTTAAATGGAACAATATCAATGACTTCTTCTTTTTCGTTTATTACGCTATTTTCTCTTTCTTTTAATAAATCATTTAAAGAATTGAAGCAAAGTTCTGCATTTTTTTTATTAACTGCTGCATTTTTGCCTAGATCAGCTCTAATGCACACTTCTTCAGAATAAGCTCCTCCAAGACCAAATTCTACAGCCAATGTTTTTGATACATTGTCTTTTGATGAAATAAATTTTGAAATAAATTCTTTTTTATCAAGTTCAAAAACTGATTGTTTTTTTTTCAATATGTATTTTTCACCTTGTTCTACAACTCTATCAGCCCATTTTTGCTTTTCTTCCACTTGGATTATTTTTTTTTCAGCATCAGTTAAAATTGTGTTTCCTTTGCTGAACAATTCTATAATAAGAATGTATTCTTTGTCTTTTTTTGTTAAATTGATTTCAACCACTCTTTCAGAACCGAGTTGTTCTATTTTTTTTATAAAACTCCCTTCAAGCAATCTTCTTAATGACATTACAAAAGAAGAAGCTTTTTCAGGAGCTTCTGGCTTAGATTCGCTCAACCATAAAAATGGGTGTTCATAACGTAGAAATCTTTTTCCAACACCTGTTTTGTAAAGTTCTATTATGATTTGTTTTTTGTCAGGATTATAAATTTTGCCAACTCTAGCGCCTGTTATTTTTTGAAATTCTTCAATAAGTACATGAAGTTCTATGGATGAAAGTGATGATTTTCTCATTTTTGTAAACGTGCATATAGTTTATGAACCTAGGCCTATTAAAGAAACTCCTAACATTATAAATAATATGCTTATCCATTTGAGAGTGCTCATTTTTTCTCCTAAAAACTTAATTGAAAGAAGACTAACAAGAACATAACTTAACGACACTAAAGGATACAACACAGATAATTCTCCACCTCTTAGTGCCGGGATAAATACTGCTGCAGATGTAACATATAGTGTAATGCCAAATTGCAATTTATGATTTTTAAGTTGTTTAAATATGTTTCGATTAAGTTTTGAAGCGCCTTTTTTTAATAAAATAGGCCCAAAAGCTCCTATGCATATTCCTAAAAGCACTAATCCAACAGACCATAATTGTGTTGTCATAATATTACCTCTGTCTTCTGAGACTGCTGGCTTGCATAGCCCATAGTGCTAATTCCTATCATTATCAGAATAACTCCTAACCATCTTAGTAATGGTATTTTTTCATTTAAGAAAAGAATTGCAAGAATATTAACCCAAACATAACTGGTGGCAATTATTGGATAAAGTATTGTTACATCTCCACCTCTAAGTGCTAGAATAAAAATAATTGCTCCAACTCCATACAAAGCGCATCCTATTATTAATGGTGTATTTGTAAGTAAATTCGGCAATAGCGCTGAGCCTTTTTTTAAAAAGATTTGAGCTGTTGAAGTAAAAATTGTACAAATAAGTATAAGTACAATTGCCCAAAATTTTGTTTGCATATTATTTTTCCTCTGTTAAGTATTTTAATATTTCTGCATAAGCAGGGCGGGTGATTAAAACACCAATAGTTATTCCAGCTATTGTAGTAATTGCAAATCCTTTCAATAGGCCTGCTCCAAAATACCAAAGAGGTACCATGGCTGCAAATGTTGTAAAGTAAGCTGCCATTATTATGAAAAATGCACGTTTGATGCTCTGCTTCCAAGAGCGCATATATTTTTCAGTTTCTTTTTCTTTTCTTAAAATTTCATCAGTGAAAACAATCAAATCATCAACACCAGTGCCAACGCTTGCAATTATTCCTGCTATCGAAGCTAAATCCATATTCCATCCGATAAATGCTGCAAATCCTAGAATTAGTAAAATTTCAATTGATTGGATTATAAACAAAGGAACTATGATTTCTAATTTTTTGTAAACAAAAGAAACGATTATAGTTACTGCAATCATTGCTACAAATCCCATTATAAATGCATTTTTAATAAACGATTTTCCAAGTATTGGTGATATGCTATCACTTTTAACAATTTCAAGCTTAGTTGGTAAACTGCCAGTTTGTAGAACAGTTTGTAATTTTTTCATATCATTTAATGCATTTTCTTTTGCTTCATTGTATGTTGATCCAGTGCCGCTTCCAGAAATAACAATAGTTGTTTCTGCTCTTCCTTTAAGACTTTCAGAAATATCAAGCCTATCTACTTCTTTGCTGTCCAGATAAAATACTATTTGCTCGCTCAAATATCTTCCGCTATTTTTTGTAACTAAAGGTATGTTTTTAGTAATATCTGCTTGTTGTTGCGCAGCATTTGGGCTTAGAATTATGTGAAAAAAGAATCCACATACATAATTATTTTCTACTTTTTGACAGCCTCTGTTAGGATCAATACCGCTGCATTCTGCGCGATCACGGCAAACATAATTAACACTGTCGCTTCCGCCTACAAATGCTGTTTTGTTGGCAATAACTGCTTCAAATTTTCCTTGTTTTGCTAAAAGATCATGGATTTCATCTTCACTTGCACCCGCAATCTCAACAAGAATCAAGCGCTCTTCTCCAAGTGTTGCAACTTCGCTTATAGCCAGGTCTGCTAATCCATACACGTTTAATCTTTCTTTCAAATTATCAATTATGTACTTTATTTGTTCTTGCGTTAATTCTTCTTGAGGTTTTAATATTATTCTTGTTCCGCCAGCAAGATCCAGTCCTTTTCTTATATTTGAAGTAGGCGCTTCAATAATTTTTAAGCCAATATCTTCTATTCCGACAACTTCTTTTTCAACAAATTTTGGTTTTACAGTTAAACGATATAATTTTTTATTTGTTTTGAGTTGAATGCTTTGATTTAATGAAAATGTTTTTACAACTTCAAAATAATCCTGCACACTCGATATTTCTTTATCATCTATTTTAAGAATTCTTTCTAGTTTTGTAGGTAATTTTGATTCTATGGCAAAGCCTGCTTCACTAGCAGCACTGTTTGAAATAACTGCTGAAATAGCAACGCCTTCAACATTAAAACTTGGCTTAATTACTAATAAAGAAACTATGAGTGAGATAATTAAGATAATTATTTTCCAATTTGTAAATAATTCTTTAAATTTGCTTGCCATTTTTCTTCTCTAAATACCAGCGTAAAATCCCTGCATTTTGAATCCAGGTGTTGTAAATGTCTGCTGTTAACCCTACTAATATAATGAACATTATTTGTTTAATTGTTTCAGATGATGTTAAAAAATATCCAATCATTACTGCAACAATTGATGTTCCAGTCATAGTCAATCCTGTTTTCATTGCACTGATTGTTTTTTCAAGAACAGTTCCTTCTTTACGCTTCATTACTCTTGTTGTAAGAAGTACATCAGTATCCACAGAATAACCAATCAGCATAAGAAAAGCTGCAATGCCTGCAGTGCTAAGCTTAATCTCTGCAATAGAAACAACTGCAAGTGTTGTTACTATACTTGATAATGCTGAAAGAATAACAAATAACGAAGGAACAAATTCTCTGAATGTTATAAATACAACAACTGACATTGCAATAAATGCAAAAATCATTGCATAAATTGTTTGGCGGAAAAAACTTTCTCCGAGCCTGCTTCCAATTGTTTGAGTTGTATAATGCGGTTTTTCAAGTTTAAATCCTTCTTCAGCTAATGCTTCAATTAATTTTTCTTCGCTGCCTTCTGTTGATTCAATTATTATTTCCTTCTGAACTCCTAATTCAGTTATACTTCTTACAGAAATATCTTTATTTTCAAGTTTGTATTGAAGAGTTTTTTCTAAATCTGCAGTATTAATATTTTCATTTGCTGCAAATGATAATTCAAGCCCTCCTTTTAAGCTAATGCCTCTTTCCACAACATTGCCGGTTATGTTATATTTTAAAAAAAGAAATAAAAGAGATGTAAAAAAAATCAAAAGAGTTATAATAAGAAGAGTTTTATATTTTTTATCATAAATGTTAAACAATGTTTCTTTTAAGCTCATCTTTAATCAAGACAAAAGATTGGTTTATAAAAGTTTCTTAGAACATTCTGCTTATAGTATAGTACACACCCTCATATACTTGCATTCCATCGAAGAATGGTATTGGGAGCATGTTGAATAAAAATAACAATCCATTTATTTTTTTCGTAATATGCAATAATAATTGAGTTTTAATGCTTAGTTTTCTTTTATATTTGATAATAAGATGGCTTAATAAGTAAAGAATTCCATTTGTTGCAGGCCCTGCAAATGCAATGATTGAATGCTGCAATGGTGTTATGAATCCTGAACTAATGCTTACATATCCCGGTACAAAAAATATGAATGTTGATCCTATCATTTTTAAAAAAATTCCTAAAAGCAACCACCCGTATGCAGCATGAAATGTTGCAGACAATCCAAAGAATATTGCTACAAGTTTATGAAGCAATTCATGAAAAATTATTGCAGGAGCTGTAACATAACAAGAAAATTTGAAAGAACTCCAATCAAAACCACCGGAATAATTTTGGTGCAGTGCTCGACGAGGCGGCATTTTGAAAAAATCCATGAAAATATATCCTACAGCAACAGTCATTGCAATAACATCAATAATTTCCTGAACAGATATTATCATAGTCATACTGAATGGTTTTAACATAAAAAATTTTTTGATTAAAACTATTAGAAAAAATTAACTGCCCCTTTATGAGGCAGTCAAAGTGCACCAGACTACCTGCGCTTCTTACTTCGCGCTGATTTTTTCTTGGTGGCTTTTCTCTTTGCTGGCTTTCTTGATTTCTTTGATTTTTTCTTTGCCATTTTATATCGCACCTCTTTTGAATTGGTTTTTAATATTAATAAATTTTATTCTATTTAAATGTTACTGATAATTTTAGAATTTTTTTGTGGCAAAAATAATATTTTAGCTTAATTACAACAATTTTTTATACAACTTGTACTTTTTCTCTTCTAAATGACATCACTTGTTGTATGTATGAGCAGTGGAAAAGGAACATGGTCAAATATTTATTCTTTGATTAAATTTCAAGATTGGGAAAATATATTTATAATAACTCAGACTTTTTTCAAAGATAAAATAAAACTTGAAAAACCGCACAATCTAATTGTTATTGATGAAACTGAAACAATTCAGTCGATAATAGCTCAGCTTACTGAAAATTTTAAAGATAAACTTGTTGGAGATGTTGCTGTGAACATGATTTCAGGAACTGGAAAAGAGCATACTGCGCTTTTAATCTCATTGTTTAAGATTGGTGTAGGAATTAGATTTATTGAAGCAACAGAACAAGGAATTAATGAAATATGGTAGTTATTTTTGTAGCATTTATTCTACTGATGACATGTAAACTCTAAATCCGCTTTTTATCTCAACTGTTTTAACATTTTGAAAAACATTTTTCATTTTTTCTTCAAAACTTTTGCCGCCTTTTTGATGGCGTGCAACAACAAATAATCTGCCGTTCTTTTTTAAATGCTGTTTTGCTTGTTCTATCATTGAAAAACAAACTTTTTTCCCTGCT
>JACPID010000011.1 GCA_016188265.1 Candidatus Woesearchaeota archaeon
ACCACAAACCACGCACTACCCACCACCAACCAAACTATGGGTGTTTTTATCCTACGTATCTTAATTCTTTTTTTTCTTTAATTTCTTGTGTTTTCATTGCTTTTTGCATAATGTCTTTAATTCTTTTTTCAAATTCAACAGCTTGTTTAAGTAGTGGTTTGTAATCAACATTAAGTGAGAGGTACTTATCAAGTACTTCTATTATTTTTGCTGCTGCACGGCTGTCTGGCAAATTTGAATATGTATCAGCAAAAAATGCCATTAAAGGCAGTTCTGCTTTTTCTAAAAGCGCTGCTGTTACTCCTACAACAGTGCCTTCGCCAATGCAGGTTAATCCTAAATCTAATAATTTTTTTTCAATTTTTTTATCTCTTGTAAAATAAAAAGCATTTGGTTCGGCAGTTGTCATCTCTGAAGATGTTGCTATTCCTTCAATTGAAATTATTTCTTTTGCTTGCAGTTGTTTGCATATGTCAATAACTGAATCAGCTGCTTTCCATTCTATATATAATGGTGATGTTATAGAATGAATTAAAACAAGATTATATTTTTTGTTATACCAAATACTTACAGGATCTATTAATTTGCATTTGTGGACTGAAACAATTGGTGCAACCTCTTTTGATTCAAAATGATGTTTGCCTATTTGTTCAAATTCTAATTTTTCAAGAAGATAACTAGTAGTTATTGTTGCAACAACTCCTAAACCAGGAAAACCTTCTATAACTGTAACTCCTTTTGGCTTTTTTGTTAATTTAACTAAACTTCCTTTTTCATCCATTGTATGCAATAAACTTAATTACAGAACTATTTAATTGTTTTGGTAGTAATATTTTAATATTTCACTGCTTTTATATGCTTATGCTTACAAAATCTCATTATTATTTTTTTATTTTTTTAATTGTTTTATTTTGCATTGGAGCACTTTCAATTACTTTTTCTTTTACTGGTAATACTGTTGGAGATTTTCAAAAACTTCCAATGCCAAAATATCCTGTAATTCTTTTTTTTCAGGAATTTAATAATTGGATTAATAAATTGCCTTTGTTTTTAGAAAAACCTGAACCAGTAGTAATTGAGATTAAGCCAAAAACTTCAACAACTATTTATGACTTTGGAGTTTTTGGAACTGGTGATAAAAACCAGCTAGTTGATGACTCAAAATATGTTCTTTCAATTTACAAATCAAAACTTGATCCTGAATTTATTGATTGGGAGGGTCTTAAAGTTATTGCGCAATGTATTAAAGATGATGGTGTTAATGTTGTGTATGATTTTACTGTTCAAGGAATTTTAAGAAAATCAGCAAAAACTAAAACAGTAACAATTAAGTCTGCTAGTGTTGTTTTTCCTAAAGAGTTTTGCTATCAAAGCATTTTTCCTGATGAAACTCATTTTAGAATTAAAACTTTGTGTGATGAAAAAGAAAAAGAAGGCGGCATTTTTGTTATTCCTCTTTCACTAAAGTATTCTATTCGTTTGCTGGGAAATGAAGTTTTTGCTCCTATGCATAGAAGGCCAACACAGCGTTTGTCAAGATTTGTTCAATTTCAAGGAAATTGTGTGTAAATATTTATATACTTATTTTTTTTTAGAGTTGTTAAAATGAAGTTCCAAAATATTATTATAATTATTTTGTTGTTAATGTTTAGTGCTTGCAGTCAGCCTGTTGTTGTTAGTTCTTCAGGTGAAGTTGTTGATAAACGTTTAGCTACTGTTTCTGGAAGATCTGAAATTGCATCTGCTCCTGATCAAGCAGAAATTGATGTAAGTGTTATTTCAAAAGGACGCACTCCAAAAGAAGTTCAGGAAAAAAATGCTGAAAATATGAATTCAGTAATTAATGTGCTTAAAAAATGGGGTTTTACTGATAAAGAGGTTCAAACAGGCCGTTATGATTTACAGCAGGACAGAAGATGGGATCCTGATACTAATCAGTATGTTGATTTAGGATACATAATTACTAATTCTGTTCACATTACAGCTAAAAAACTTGATGTTGTTGGTGATATTCTTGATTTGGTTGTTCAAAATGGTGTAAATCAAATTGAAAGAGTAAGGTTTAGTTTGAGCAAAGAAAAGCAGCGTAATGTTTTTGATGAAGCTCTTAAAAAAGCTGCTGAAGATGCAAAATCTAAAGTAGATGTTTTGGTTAAAACACTAGGTGCAAAAATTAAAAAAGTGCACTCAATTCAAGAAAATAATTTTATTATTAGGCCCTACGAATATGAAGGTTTTGCTCTTAAAGCTATGGCTGAAGTTAGAGCTCCTACGCCCATTATTCCTGAAGATGTAGAAACAACTGCTCAAGTTACTGTATCTTTTGAATTAGAATAAATATTTTTTTTGCATTTTCTTCAGAAAATCCTTTTTCAAGCAGTTTAGTATACATTATTTTTCTATGTTTTTCATTTTCTTTTTCAAGTTTTTGTGTTTCTTCTTCACGCTCTTTTATTTTTTTAAGCTTTTTTAATGTTTTTTTATAATGATTTATTAATTCTTCAATATCATTTAAATTTGAGCTTTTTGCTAAATTCTCAAAACACTCAATCTTTTTTTCAACATCTTTAATATGGTCTTCTGTTGATATTTTTTCATAAGCTTCTAAGTCAAAATTAGGATAGTTTGCATAAATTTCTGCACTTTTAATCAACAATTTTTTATTTAATGTTTCTATTTTTTTTGTTTTTTCATAACAATATATTAATGTTTCAAGGGAGATTTCAACATCTTTTTTTTTACTTTCAGGCACTACTTGTATTAATTGTTTGCATAAAGAAATATAATCTTCATAATCTTTTAATTTCATTTTCTTAAGCTAGTAAGAGGTTCGCCTTCTTTTAAATTTTTTAATCTTGCTTTAATTTGTTTTGACATTAATTTTTTTACGCGCATCTCTCTCATCTGCTGTGCTAGTGCATTGTCTTGAAAAACAGTGTTAATCCAATCTGAAAAATCATTTTTTTCATTGCTTACATGATGATGAAATGCGGATTCACTTAATGTTTCAAGTGTTTCTGCAAGTTGTTGTGCATTTTTTATTTTTCTGCCATCTTTTAATTGTAGTTCTTGGCCTTCTGGAGCATCTTGTAATATGTTCATAAATTCTTTTTATTAATTAACTATATAAGTTTTTATCTTTTTGGCTCTTTAATAAATGAAAATATTATAAATGATAAAACAAAAAAAGGTATTAGAAAAAGCATTGCTATTCTTTGGCTTCCTGTTAGTACTGATATGCTTCCAAAAATAATTGGTCCGGTTGTTGCTGATATTTTGCTTGCAAAACCATTAAAGCCAAAAAACTCGCATCTTTTTTTTTGAGGCACTAATCTGCTAAGCCATGATCTGGCTATTGCTTGACTAGAACCAATTACCAGCCCAGTCATTACTGCAATTATGTAAAACATTGTTTTGTTAGTGGTTGCTGATAGCAAAGCAACAATAATAATCCACAAAACTATTGATGTTAACAAAATTTTTTTACTTCCTTTTTTGTCACTCAACACCCCGAAAATAATAGTTGCTGGAAAGCCTATAACTTGAATAATAATGTAAATCAGAGAAATATCACTCATCGCAAGTTGAAGAGTGTTTGTTGCATAAATTGATATAAAAGAAAACAAAGTAACCAGTGAATCATTTACAAAATAAAATGCTAAAAAAAACCAAAACAATTGCTTGTACTTTTTGATGTTTTTGATTGTGTTTAAAACATTTTTAAAACCAAGAGTGGCTAGTTCAAAAAAGTTTTTTGAATGATTTTTCACTTTTTCTTTTATATAAAAAAATGCAGGCAAAGAAAATAATAAATAAAATGCAGCTGTTGCTGGAAATGTTAGTTTATACCAAAATTCAAACTCGCCAAAATATCCATTTTTAAATAAAGGATAAAAAGCAAACAGTGCAACTAGTCCTCCTAAATAACCCAATCCCCACCCGAGTCCGGATATTCTTCCTGCAGTTTCCTTTCTTGCAATATGTGTTAAAAAAGAATCATATAAAACAATTGCTACATCAAAACAAAAATTAGTAAGTATAAACAAAACACTTGCAAAAAATAAATTGCTTTTGCTTGTAAAAAACAATGATGCTGTTCCTAAAACTGCAATCAAAGTAAACCAAACAAATTTTTGTTTTCTTCTTTTATCATAATCAGCAATAGCTCCAACAACTGGAGAAAATAATCCTGCAGCAAGAATAGAAATACTTACTGCCAGCCCCCAGTAAAAATCACCCATTTCAGCTCCAGCAATAACTTCTTTGAAATAAACTGGAAAAACCATTGTGAAAATAAGCAAAGAATAAGATGAATTAGCAAAATCATACAAAGCCCAAGATATTGTTTCTTTTGTCAAAAATAGTGTATTGTTGCCATTTTTGATCACAGTCAAAAATCCAAGGGTATTGCCAATAACTGCTTTATTGGATTTTTGATGTTTTGAAATTTTTTCAAAAAAACCCATCAAATAAAAATATGATGTAAAGAAGTATATAAACATTAACTTCACTACCTACGCAATTGAGTGATTAAACATTCTGAACTCTCCAAAGCTTTTATAAATTCTAAATCTTTATTTCTAGTGAGAGAGGTGATTTATGCTTAGATTGTTGTCTTGGAAGTTGGTACTTGCTTTTTTTAGGTTATTTCAGCATTCTGTTGTTGGTATTGATAATATTCCTAAGCCGCCGTTTATTATTGCAGCTAATCATGAAGGTTATCTTTCTCCTTCAATTATTTTAAGGATTTTTGTTAAAAAGCTTAACCAGCCTGTTTATTCTTTGGCTGCTGTTTTGTGGTATAGTTTTATTTATTTAAGATGGTTTAATTGCATTACTGAGGGTAATGCTGTTAATAAATGTGTTAATTTATTGAAACAGGGAAAATGTATTTTGATAATGCCTGAAGGCAGGAGAAATTATTCTAGTACTATTTCCGATTACAAAACTGGTGTTAGTGCTGTTGTTTTATTGAGCGGTGTTCCTGTTGTTCCAGTAGGTATTAAAGATTCCATTAATTTTCCTTGGTTTTTTAAAGCAAAAGTAAGTATTGGTAAACCAATTATTTTTGAACATTTTCCTAAAAAAATTATTCCAAGAAATGTTTTAGTTAAAAAAACAAATCAAATTATGAAAACTGTTGCGAGTTTAAGCAATAAAAAAATAAAGTTAATATGAAACTAGAAAGTATTACTCCTAAATTAGTTGAAAAGGTTCAAGATGTTAGATTTAGAGCTACAGTAAGATGCCTTTTGTCTCACGTTCCTGCTTACAGAGAGTTTTTTTTAAAAAATAATATTGATTTTTTTCGTATTAGAAAAATAGATGATTGGCAAAAATATAATCTTCCCCTTATAACAAAGTTGTATTATCTTAAAAATCCTGAGAGTTTTGTTGTTAAAGTTAAAAAAGATGCTTTTGATGTTTACAAAGAATATCAGTATTTCTTAAAACAAGGTTATTGGAAATATGTTTGGAAAGGATTTCTTGCAAGAACTTCGTTAAAAAATGAGCTTAAAGAGTTTTTTCAGCCTCATATTCCTTTTTTTTCAGGAGGAACAGAAAGCGGTGTTCCTACGCCTGTTTTTTTAACAGTTCAAGAAACAAAGTTGTTGGCAAAATCTATTGGGACGGTTGCAGGTTTATGGATTCAAAAATTTATGCATGAAGAAAAAACAGTTGGTATGAACTTGTTTCCTTACGGACCGCATCTTGCTTGGCATGCAGTTCATACAGCATTTAGTAATCATGTTGATTTTAATATTGGTACAGCCGCAGGCGGTGCAATGCGTACACAGCAGCTTGTTCTTTTAGCAAGTAAATTTCAGGCAAATATTTTTGCAGGTATGGCTGATTATTTTAAGAATAGATTTCTTCCTGAATTAGTAAAACAAAAACTAAAACTTCCTAAAAGAATTTTGTTTGTTAATGGCGCAACAAAAATGCATGTTATTGAACGCAGACAAATTGAGGATTTGGCAAAAAAAGCAGGTGTAAGAAATTGCATTATTCTTGACTTGTATGGAGCTTCTGAATTTAAAGAATCTTTGCTTCCTGAATGCACACAAGATTCTGGATTTCACCAGGTTGATCCATTTTCAACAGCTTTAAGAGTTGTTCAAACTCATTCTTCTGCAAAAAACGGCCTTATCTATAAATGGGAGTTTGCTCAATCTTATGGGCTTATGACTGTTTTTAATCTTGATGGCGCAGGAACACTATTAGAGGGCTATCTTTTAGGTGATATTGTTTCTATTACAAATAAAAAATGCCATCATTGTAAGCTTCAAGTTCCAAAAGTTTTATCTGTTGATAGATTAAAGCATGTTTCTGCACAGCTTGCTTTAACAGGAATGGTTGAAGCAAAAGTTAAAGGAGCAAGAGTAAACCTTTCTGCACTTAGAGAGCGTATTCTAAAAATTCCAGGTGTTAAAGAAGTTCAGCTTGTTGTTAAAAAAAATCAGTGTATTATAAATGTTGTAGGTGATAAAAATAAAACATTTTTAAATATTAAACAAGAAATTTCTAAAGAAGAATTCACACCTGTGCTAAAATATACAACCATTGAGTATTTATACTCTGGAAAGTACAAATTCAATCCTATTATAATAGAATCGCAATGAATAAATATTAATTGTTGTTTTCTTAGTATTATGATAATCACAATATCTGGTAATCCTGGTTCTGGTAAAAGCACTGTTGGTAAGCTTCTTGCTAAAAATTTAGGATACAAGTATTATTCTATAGGTGACTTGATGGGTAAATTTGCTGCTGAACAAGGCATTACTATTGAAGAACTTCAAGAAAGGCGCAAAACAAATTTAAAATGGGATAGAGAAATTGATAATTATCAAAGACAGCTTGGTATTGAAGAAGATGGTTTTGTTCTTGACAGCCGTCTTGGGTGGTATTTTATTCCCCAATCATTTAAAGTATTTCTTGATGTTGATGAAAAAGTTGGTGCAGAACGTGTTTTTAAAAACCAAAGACCTGATGAAAAAAAGTACGAAAGTGTTAACAAGTTATTAAATGCTCAAAAGCAAAGAATAAAAGCAGATGCAGAACAATGGAAAAAATTATATCGTATTAATTTTCTAGATCATAAGAACTATGCAATAATTATTGACACCACTAAATTAACAGCTGAGGATATTGTTTATAAAATAATTGAAGCTTTAGCTTTGAAATCAGAAAAAGAGCGAAAATATTACTGAAAGAGGCATCTGAAGAGGAAACAAAATAATAAATGTTGTTGTAGTTGATTTAGGAAATCACTATAAATTAATTCATGCAGGCGAATTTACATTAAGTAAAAAGTTTAAAAAGCTAATGAGGGATAAAAATGGAATGTCAAGAACCACTGGTCAATAGACCAGTGGCATGAAACTTCGGTTTCAGCATCCAGTGGTTCACAAGAAAATGCAACACATTTTCTGTGCACAGAAAATCTTCGATTTTCTAGTGCTTGAGCACACCAAGATTCAATCGAAAATGCAAAACATTTTCGGTGTGTCAAGAACCGCCGGGCTAAAGCCCGGGGCGTGTTCTTGATCACGCTCAGAAATCGCAAAAAGCGTGGCTTTTTGAGAACCACTACTAAACCACTAATGAAACACTAGTGGAATCTTAGTGTTTGAAAATCTAAAGCTAAAATGCGAATGTGGCGGAAAGATGGGAAAGATAAAAACAGAATGGAAAGGAATAGAAGTAAAAATCTCCTTACAGTGAAGTTAAGGAAAGTAGGAAAAAGCAATATTGTTACAGTACCACAACCAATAATGGAAGCTGAAAACTTAAAAGAAGGCCAAAAATTAGAATTGAAGATAGAAGCTGGTAAATTAGTTTTGACCCTATAAAATATAACGAAATAGTAAACGCCCCATTAGAAGAATATCTGAGTTGTAAGCTAAACATCTTGCAATCCCTGCTCGTTTTTTCATTCCTTCAAACACTTGCTCAGCACTCTAAACTTTCTACGTACTAGTGAGAGTAACGCTTAAAAAGACTTCATCTTTTCTATATTAAAATGGTTAAAAAAAATGATTTTATAGAAATTGAGTACACTGCTAGTTTAAAAGAAGGTAATTCTGTTTTTGATACTACTGATAAATCTGTTGCTGAAAAAAATAAGTTGCAGGCAAGTAAAAGTGTAGTTATTCCTTTAGGCCAAGGTTTGTTTTTGCAAGGTCTTGAAGACGCTCTTGAAGGCAAAAGTTTAGGAATACACACTGTTGAGTTGCAGGCTGAAAAAGCTTTTGGTAAAAAATCAACTCAGTTAATTAAGCTTGTTCCTACAAATAAGCTTCAACAGCAAAATATTAGGCCAGTTCCAGGGTTGCAATTAAATATTGATGGCATGTTAGGAACAGTTAAAGCTGTAAGTGGTGGAAGAACAATCATTGATTTTAATCATCCTTTATCTGGAAAAGATGTTATTTATAAAGTTGATATTAAGCGTGTTGTTACAGATAAAAAAGAACAAGTGCAGTCATTGTTTAATATTTTTAACATCCCTGTAGATTCAGTAACTGTTGATGGTTTAAAAGCAATTGTTAAGGCTAAAGAAAAGCTTCCAGTATTGCTTCAAAAGGAAGTTGATGGAAAAGTAAAAGAGTTAACGGGAATTTCTGTTTTATTTTCTTAAATCTGTTATAGAACATATAATCTCTTCTCTATAAATATTTAAATACTCTCCGATAGTAGAAAATAGATCATGGAAGTTCGTCCTGCTGATCAAAATAATTATGTACAATCCAGAGATGAAAAAAAAACTTATTCTGATCAAGAGCTTCAAGAACTTTTAGCTTCACAGCGTGCTACTATTAAAGTTGTTGGTTGTGGTGGTGGAGGAAATAATACTATTGATCGTATTACTGAGGTCGGAATTAAAGGTGCAGAAACAATTGCTATAAATACAGATGCTCAAGATCTTCTTTACACAACTGCTGATAAAAAAATACTCATAGGTCGGGAAATAACAAAAGGGTTGGGTGCAGGAAGCAATCCTAAACTTGGTGAAGATGCTGCTAAAGAAAATGAGCATGATATTAAAAACTCTCTTCTTGGGGCAGACATGGTGTTTATCACTTGTGGTTTGGGTGGTGGAACTGGAACTGGTAGTGCACCTATTGTTGCTGATGTAGCTAAAAAACTTGGTGCATTAACTGTTGGCATTGTTACAATGCCCTTTACAATGGAAGGAAATAAGCGTTATGAAAATGCAACATATGGTCTTGAAAAATTAGAGCATCATCTTGATACTCTTATTATTATTCCAAATGATAAATTAATTGAGTTAGCTCCTGACTTGCCTCTTAATACTGCATTTAAGATTGCTGATGAAATTTTAACAAATGCAGTTAAAGGAATAGCTGAGCTTGTTACTAGAGCAGGATTAGTTAATCTTGATTTTGCAGATGTTCGTGCAGTTATGAAAGGCGGCGGTGTAGCGCTTATAGGCATGGGAGAGAGTGATAGTGAAAATCGTGCTATTGAATCAGTTGAAAAAGCAATAAACAATCCATTGCTTGATGTTGACATTTGCGGTGCAACAGGAGCTTTAATAAATATTTCTGGAAGTAAAGATCTTACACTTAATGAAGCTAGAAGAGTTGTTGAAGTTGTGACAGAAAAATTAAGTGAAGATGCTCGCATTATTTGGGGGGCTCAAATTTATGAAGATCTTGGAAGAACACTTCGTGTTATGCTTATAGTTACTGGAGTGAAAAGTCCTCAAATATTTGGCCCAGGTAAAAAATTAGCTCATGTTAATAAAGCTCAATTCTCAAATGAACTTGGAATAGAATTTGTAGATTAGTAAATCATATAAATGCATTCTTATTTTCTGCTTGCATGGACGTTGTTAATCAGCAAACAACAGGATGGAAGTTTTGGCTTTTAAAGTTAAAAGAATTTTACAAAGAATGCCGTCGTGTACTGGTTGTTACTCGCAAGCCTAATCGTGATGAATTTAAACTTATTGTTAAAATTTCTGGTTTTGGTATTCTTGCAATTGGCGCTATAGGTTTTCTTATTCACTTTATTAAAACTGTTATTGAGCGAGGAGGCCTTTCATAATCAAAAGGTTTAAAAAGTAATGTCTTTTCTCAATGTATTATTCTAGTTAAAATTAGAGGGAACTAGATGGAAGAGCAAGATCAAACAATATCTCACATTTATGCGTTGCGTACAACTGCAAATCGTGAAGACCAAGTAATGGATTTTGTATCAAGCAATGCAAAGAAAAAGAACATTCCTGTTTATGCAGTTATACGCCCACATGGCATGAGGGGTTATATTTTTGTAGAAGCAAAAGATCGTGCTAGTGCTGAACAAGCAGCATTTAATGTTCCTTATGCAAGAGGTGTGTTGCCTAAAGAAATAGAATATAAGGAAATTGAGCATATGCTCGAGCAGTCTAAGAGAGAAGTTGATATTAGAAAAAATGATATTGTTGAAATTATCAGCGGTCCATACAAGCGTGAACAAGCTAAAATTACTCGTGTAGATATGATTAAAGAAAAAGTTGTTGTTGAACTGCTTGGAGCAGCTGTTCCAATTCCAATAACTGTTTCACTTGATGCTGTTAAAGTAATACGTCGTGAAACAGAAGAAATTGCAGAATTAGAGGCTGAAGAATAATGCCAGTACAAATTGTTGATGCATTAGTGCAAGGTGGAAAGGCAAGCGCAGGGCCTCCTTTAGGACCAACACTAGGCCAGCTTAAAGTAAATATAGGCCAAGTTATTTCTGAGATTAATAATGCAACTAAAGATTTTAATGGTATGCAGGTTCCTGTTAAAATTCATGTTAATACTGATGATAAATCATTTGAAATAAGTGTTGGAACTCCGCCTGTTTCTGCACTTGTTAAAAAAGAAGCAGGAATTGATAAGGGCAGTGGCAATCCTTTAACTGATAAAGTTGCAGATATTCGTATTGAGCAGGTTATTAAGGTTGCTAAAATGAAAAGTGAAAGCCTTCTTGGCAAAGACATGTTTGCAAAAGTAAAAGAAGTTATAGGAACATGCAATAGTATGGGGGTTCTTGTCGAGGGAAAACAAGCTTCTGAAGTTGTTCAAGATATTAACAAAGGAGCATTTAAGGAAAAGATTTTTACAGGGAAAACAGAACTTAGTGCAGAAGATCTTAAACAGCTTGAAGCAGAAAAGAAAAGACTGCAAGAAGAAGTTGTCAAAAAACGAGAACAATTTATGTCTACTGCTAAAAAGATTATTGAAGAACTTACTGGTAAGCCTCGCAGCCAAATTAAAGCAAAACTTGTTGAAGCAGGAATTCCAACTGCAATAATAGATGAACTGCTTCCTGCTGAAGCTGTAGGTAGTGCTGCTGGAGCTGTTCCGCCTAAGAAATAATTCTAATGTCATATAATGAAGCTGTTAAGGAAATTTTGCAGAAAGTTCGTGTTCAAAATAAATTAACTCAAAAGAATATTGATAAAATTAAAAAAGAAGTTATTCAAAAACATAAGCTTACTCAAGTTCCTTCTAATATTGAATTATTAACACACACGCCAAAACAAGAATTAAATTTTTTAAAAAAAGTGTTGCACACTAAACCAGTAAGAACATTTTCCGGAGTTGCTCCTATAGCTATTATGACTGCTCCTTTTGCTTGCGCGCATGGCAAATGTACATTTTGTCCTGGAGGGCCTAATAGTTTTTTTGGTGATATTCCTCAAAGTTATACTGGTCATGAACCAACTACTATGCGCGCCATAAGAAATGAGTATGATAGTTACTTGCAAGTTTTTAATCGTTTAGAACAATATACTGTTTTAGGACATGCTGCAAATAAAGTCGAACTTATTATTATGGGGGGAACTTTTCCTGCAATTCCTGTAGAGTATCAAACTAATTTTGTTCTCGGTGCATTTCGTGCAATGAATGATTTTTCTGAAATGTTTTACAAAAATGGTGAATTTGATTTTAATTTATTTAAAGAATTTTTTGAGCTTCCTGGAAGCATTCATGATGTTCAAAGAATAAGGAATGTTCAAAAAAAGTTGTTTGAAATTAAAAACAAATCAAAAACAACTCTTGAGTATGAACAAATTCGTAATGAAGTTTCTAGTATAAGATGTGTTGCTCTTTGTATAGAAACAAAACCTGATTGGGGTAAGCTTGTTCACGGCAATAGATTGCTTTCACAAGGATGTACGCGTGTTGAAATTGGTGTTGAATCTGTTTATGATGATGTTCTTTTAAAAACACACAGAGAGCATACTGTTCAAGATACAAAAGAGAGCTTTCAAATACTTCGAGATCTTGGTTTTAAAATATCTGCCCACTACATGCCAGGGCTTCCTTTAACAGATAAAAAAAGAGATTTTGAAGGCATGAAAGAACTTTTTAAATCACCTGATTATCGCCCAGATATGCTTAAATTATACCCGTGTATGGTTTCTCCTGGAACTGCTTTATATCATGATTACAAAAAAGGATTATTCATTCCATTATCAACTGAGGAATCAGCACAATTAATTGCTGAATTTAAACCATTTATTCCAACTTATTGCAGGGTTCAAAGGATTAATCGTGATGTTCCTACAAAATTTTGGGAGGCAGGTGTTGGAATAACAAACCTAAGACAGTACATACATGAAAAATATGCTCCAAAATGCAGGTGTATTAGGTGCAGAGAACCAAAAACAAAAAACATAAATTTTGAGAATGCAAAACTATTAATCCAAGAGTATAAAGCTTCTGAAGGCAGAGAATTTTTTATTAGTTTTGAGGATACAGCTCAAGATTTAATATTTGGTTTTTGCAGGTTAAGATTTCCATCACAATTTTTAAGAGCTGAAATAACTCCAAATTCTGCGCTTATTAGAGAAATGCATGTTTATGGCCAATCTATGCCTTTAGGTGAGAAGGGATTAGTACAGCATCGTGGTTTTGGAAAATTGCTTTTAAAAAAAGCAGAAGAAATTGCTAAAGAAAATGGAAAAGATAAAATGGTTGTTATTTCAGGAGTTGGAGTAAGAGAATATTACTCAAAATTGGGATATAGACTAGAAGGTCCTTATATGGTTAAGAAGTTATGAAACAAATCATTATTTTCTTTTTTAATTTAATAAACTGAGATCTTCTTCAATATCCTCTATTGAATAGCTTGATATAAATCCTCGATCTATAAGATAATGTTGAAACGTCAGAAATTGCCACTCGCAATCTCATTGCTTCAGCTCGGAGTAAGAGGGCGATTTCTGAGCGTGATCAAAAACTACACGCTACCTACTTCAGTAGGTAGTTTTTGACAATCCCATAATGTAAGTCCTGCACGATGAGCTGCTTCTGTTAAAGAAATTTTGCCTTTTTTTATAGTTCTCTGTAGCTTTTTCTTTTGTTTTTCTATTCATCATAATTTATATTAACCCTCTTAACTTCAATACTAACAGCATTATCCAATACTCTTATATATCTTGGGCATAAAGTATATGAATAATTATTTTTATTGCAGTAATCTATAATTTCTTTTTTTTGTTTTTCATTATTAAATTTTACAATAACATTAAAACCTAAAGAATTTTTATGAATTATTTCTTTTTCAGCTAACTCAATTTTAATTTTGTTATTTATTTTATTAAAAAACTCTCTTCTTTTAGGTAAACGATCAATTTCTCTTTCTAATGCATTTAATTTTGACTGGTCAAAATTTGTATTTGTTATTAATTTATGTAGTTCTTCATCATTTGTTGCTATAAAACCGCCGTAGCCTAGATTTATTGGTTTGTAAGTCCCACAACTGCATAATAATATATTGCCAATTTTTCCATTTATTGTTCCTATGCTTCCAGAAATATCATTTACTAATAAAACATTTTTTTCTTGGCACAATTTTTGTATGTTTTCCATAGGTTGTTCTGCTATGTATCCTGGCATTGAATTAACTAATAAAACTGTGTTGGCAGTTATTTTTTTTATAAGATCTTCTTCGTTAATGATTCCATAGTCTGTTTTTACTTCAATGACTACCATTCCTTTTTTTCTCGCGTAACTTTTATATGTCAGCCAGCCTCCTTGATCTTGGATTAATAATCTTGTTTTTTGTAGTTTTTCAGCTAATTCTAAAACATGTTTTATTGCATGATCTCCACTTTGTGTGAGTGTTACAAATTTTTTTTGTGTTAATTCCTGAATTTTTTCAAGTGCGCTCATAATATTTAATAAGTGGTGATTGTTTAAAAGGCTTATTATGTGGTATGATATTATTGCTTCATCTTACAAAGAGCTTTATGGTGATGAACAAAAACAAAAAATAAAGTGGTTTTTAAAAAATTTTAATTTTAAAAAAACGCACAAAATACTTGATCTAGCTTGCGGTTCTGGTCTTTTTAATGTTGATTCTAAGATTATTGGTTTGGATAAAAGCTTTCAGTTGTTAAAACAGTCTAAATTTTCAGTAATTAATGGCATTGCTGAACAACTGCCTTTTCAGAATAAATCTTTTGATGTTATTTTTTGCTTAAGTGCAATCCACAATTTTGATAATCCTGAAAAATCCATAAAAGAAATGTTGAGAGTTGGAAGAAAATGGTTTTTGTTGTCTGTTCTTAAAAAATCTAAATTAAAACATAAGTTATTATGTCTTATTAAGAATTATTTTATTATTAAAAAAAAATATGAAGAAGAAAAGGACATATTGTTGGTTTGCAGTCAAAAATCAGCAGAATAGTATTTTTAGTCTATAAATCTTTATAAAATAATCTATTCTTTTTTGTATTGATGAGGGTGTTTTTGTATGATTTAATTTCAGCATTAGATCCTTTTAAATACCCGCATATAACACTGCGGTCTCCTTTTAAAGGATTTGCTTACATGTTCAAGCTTGTTTTATTTTTTACAATTATTTTATCCTTGTTTTATATTCCTGAAGTGGCAGATATTCCGCATGCACTTGAAAAGCAGGTTTCAAAAATAAAAATTTCAGATGTTAATGGTAAATTTCAAGTTACTGAACCTATTAGGTTTCCAGAACAAAAACCAATAATCATAGTTGATACTAATGTTGATGAACCTTCAGAATCTGTTATGCTGTTTTTTTCAAAGAATTCTCTTTTTTACAATGGAAACAAGTCTGCTTATTCTGCTTTTCTTGACATGTCAAAGCCAGATAAAAATATTGTATCTTTTCTTCGCTTAATTGTTTTTTTAATTGCTCCATCTTTGTTTTTTTATTTATTTTTGTTATTTTTCGTAAAATATTTTATTATATCTTTAGCTCTTGCACTTCTTATTGCATCTGTCCTTGACCTTACATCCTGGGCTGTTTCTTGGAAAAAATCACTAAATCTAGCTTTTTTTGCTTCAACTTGGTCTCTTCCTTTAGAAATATTGCTTTCTCCTTTCAAAATTTACTGGCTTGGGCCTATACTTACAGTTGGTAAATTTACTTTATATGCATTGCCTATTTTTATTTACCTTATTTTTGCAGTATTTGCTCTTGTATGCATAATACGCTACCAGCAAGAAAAAACAAATATAGATATACCATAATGGCAGAATTTATTCTTTTATCATGTCGTGGATCTCATACCCATATTGGAAAAACTCATGATATTAAAGAAGTTGTGCCGATTAATAATTTCATGACAGCATCAACTGAGCCTCTTGTTTATGCAATATCACTTAATAAAGATTTAATTGCAACAAAAATGATTTCTGAAACAAAAATTTTTGCTTTAAACTTTCTTTCTGAAAAATTTAAAGAAGCAGTTGTTGATTCTAGTAAGCACACTGGTGAGTTTCATGATAAGCTTTCTTTAATTAATTTAACAGAACAACCTACAGAAAAAATTCTAGATTGTTTTTCAATAAAAGAAGCTGAAAAAGTATTAGAGTGTGAAGTGATTCATGAATTTAGTTATGGAGATAGTGTTGTTTTTTTTGGAAAAGCGCTTAACTAGTTTGTTCTACAATCCATAAATTCATCATATTTAAAAATTTATTAAGATCTGGTTCATTTATAACAATTGGTTTTGTACTGCAGGCAATATCACTGGTTATGTCAAAACCATATACTGGGCTTATTATGTTAACTTTAGGAAATTTATAACAATTTCCAGGTTTTCCTTCTATAATGCATGCATCATTTTCATTTTTTCCTAAACAAACAAGATTTTCTTCTGGAAGTTCAGTATTGCAAAATAAACCAGTACTTGGATCATTTCGACTTATAAAATCACACATCCCTGTTACTCCTCTATTTTTACACAAATCTCCTGAATTGTAACAATCTGGCATTTTTAAAAATTCATCAAGTGAGCTTAGAGTTCCTGAAAACTCAATTTCTCCACTTAAAATAAGTTCTCTTAAAATTTCAGCATTTCTTCTATCTTGTTCAGAAGGCCATTTGTATGATAACGATCTTAATAGATCAAGTGTTTCATCAATGCTGTACTTAAGTGGTTTTTCCTCACAGTTTATGGTATAACTTAGCCCCCTGCCTCTTAAGTCAAACAGTGGCCGAGCATATGTTGATAGCCTTACTTCTATTACTGCCTTTCTATTGCAAATTCCATCTTCTCCTGATTCAGTTTTACATTTGTTTCCTTCATCGCTTCCACCTCTGCATCCTG
This sequence comes from Candidatus Woesearchaeota archaeon, assembly GCA_016188265.1. Taxonomy (GTDB): domain Archaea; phylum Nanobdellota; class Nanobdellia; order Woesearchaeales; family ARS49; genus JACPID01. Next base: position 16,601 of record JACPID010000011.1, read on the forward strand.
GTGTGCTTCTGCTTATTTTGCAATGTAATCTTAAATCATTATTAGCAATATCTGTATAATCACAATCGCCTGACATCCCTTCTTTCTGGCAAAGATATCCCCATCTTTGACAACCGTCCAACTGAATGTAACAACTTAGTTTATCTTTTTTAAACGCATCAGTATAGCCACAATACCCTTTTTGGTCATTTATCTCGCAAGGATATCCTTCGCTATATGGATTGTCGCATTTACTTTTTTGCAGAAGTCTATTAATCAGATCTCCGCAATTTTCTTTTTCATGCAGTTCTTCTACTTTGAATGGTTCATTGCAAACATAATTGCTGGCAGGAGGTATATAGTAACCTTCAGTTTTAAGGTCTACACAACAAATTCTTTTTTGTTTTGGAGTTTGTGCAGGCAAAATTTGAGTTGGTGTTACTTGGGCAGGGGTGTCGTCTGATATTGGTGTTACTGATACTTGCAGTTTCGGTGGCGCCTGAAATCCTACTTCTGGCAATAAGCAAATGCCATCTTTACATCCGTGTTCACATTTAATAAGTTTCCAACTCCCTACATTTTTGAAATTTCTTTCTGTACAATAAAACTCTTGTACATATTTTACGCCTTCAATTTCTTCACAATAATCTGTGTGTTGTTTTGTGGCGCCTGATTCATCAGTCCAGCTTGTTGTTCCTTTTATTTCTGGATTGGAGCCACCATCACTATCTTGACAAGTTTTGGGTTCTGGCTTGCATGCGCTGTTTTCACAACCCCACGTGCAGTATTTTGTTTTCACAGCCAGTTTATTATCTTGGCATAAATATTCTTTTAAATCCTTTCCTACACAACTATCAGTCTCAGTATCTATCAGTTTGCAATCCCATTCACTTATACAACCTAATTTTACTCCTGTTGTTGTTCCTTTTACTTCAAATGCTTCACCATTATCAGAGTCATTACAAATATTATCTTTTTGACAGGTTTTTTTATCCCAATTCCAATAACAATTACTGCCTGATTCGCGGCAGGAATTATAATCTTTATCAGAACACTTTGATTTTATATCTTTAACACATGCACCATTTTTACATGCATCTGGACAAGTTAAATCTTCAATAACAATATTATTTCCTTGGCAGTAATGTTCTCTTAAAGTATTTTTATTTGTGCATGCATCTAGTCCGCCAGTTCTTATTCTGCAATCTTGTTCATTCGCGCAAATAGTTCTAAAACCAAATGTATGTCCTTGAACTTCTAAATCTTTTCCATTATCTGATTCAGAACAAGTTTGTGTGTCTGTGCAACTATTTGTTTGCTGATCCCAGTAACATGTATGACTGTCAAGACATTCATCCATAGATTGTAATTGATTGCAAATTAATTTTGGTTGCGATTTACACTCTCCGTTTTCACAACCATTTTCACATTGTTTTACTTTAAATGCAGCAAATATTTGATCTTCTCCTTTGTTAGGATGCGCACTACAATAATATTCAATCAAGCAAGGTCCTTCGTTACTTGCATAGCTTCCAACAGAACCAGAACAAAGTGTAGTGCATGTATCTTTATGTGGTTTAACATTTTTTGGTATAGGATCCCACCAAGCAACAACCCCTGTAGTTTCTCCTGCAATATCATAATTTTCTCCATTATCAGTATCGGTGCAAACTATTGGCTCAGTTCTACACTCTCCATTTTCACAACCATATTGGCATTTGTATCCTTCATGAATATATTGCCCGGTATTTTCCCAATAGTTTGGCGGACAAAAGTTTTCAATTAAATAACAATTATCTCCTGCGCAGCTTGAAACTTCTTTACCTCTGTCAGAAACAATATGTCCATCCCATAAAAACCCTGGATTAGCAATGCAAAAATCAGGATGATCAAATCTGTCAATTACTCCGCTAACAACTCCTTTTATATCATAATTTTTTCCTCCATCAGTATCAGTGCATTGTGCTGTTAATGTTGGTGACATTGCAACTTGTAATCCTGTAGGAGAAAGTACAGAATTCATTACAAAAATACCAGCTAGTGCAATAAGAATTATAATTGAAACATACAAGTAATTGTATTTACTTTTTTTTAATACCATGCAACTCTTTTAATTGTAGATATTAGGATTAACTTCTATTTCAAATCTTAATGTTGCAGCTCCGCAATTAGGGTATGTTCCTGCTGTGTTTGGTTTGCATTGGCAGGTGTATTGTTTTTTTGCATCCATTAATCCTGAATCCCAGCACCCCGGAGTATCTTTGAATGCTGCACATGACCATTTACTGTTTCCTGTAGCTCCACGGCATAATGTTGCTACATCTACTGTTGGTTCTCCTTTAAATCCTGTCATTCCCATACCTCTAGTATCTGGTAATGGGTGTGCTCCTCCTGGTGGTGGAGGTGGTGCTGGACCAAATGGTGATTTTTTTGTGTATCCTCTAGTTGCTCCAGGTCCTGAAATCACGTATTCTCTAAATGGTAATTCTTCTTGTGTTAGCATTGTTCTTTGTTCAGCAAAATAAACTCCTGCCATTACTTCAGGTTTTTCTTTTTCAGGCTTTTTTGTTGTTAATTCTTTGCAAGCTTTTCCTTCACTAAATTTAGCTTTTTCAGGGCACATGTTTGTACATGTTGCTCTTGTTAGATCATCTGCTTTTAAATCACCACATTCGCAACATCCTGTTGGTTCTGGTTCAGGCTCTGGAGCAGTTGGTTTGTATGATTTTAGTTGTTGTGATTCTTTTAATACATTTTGTCTTACTTGAGAAATTAGTTGAGGCACATTTAAAGTTGTGTCTTTAAAAACTGGAAAAACTGCAAATCCAAAATGAGATTGTCCTGTTAATTGTGTTGTCAATAATAATCCAAGAAGTGCAAATCCTGCAACTAGAAGAAATATTATTAATTCTGTGCTTGCCTTCATTAATCACACCTTTTTTTATTACTTATTATTTTTACTATTTAAGTATTTTGTTACTATTTTATAATGGTCATGAATGTTTTTAATTGTACACATCTATAATTGTTTTCATGAAGTATTTTTTTTTATTTTTTTTGATTTTTATTACAGCGTGCTCTTCTTATAAGTCTTGGAATAGTGATGCTCAATGCTATATTCAACTTAATGATGTTTATAATAAATTAAGTGAAAAATATGGTGAGAATGTTTTTGATCTTAGTATTGAGCAAGAGATTCAATCTGGATTTCTTCCAATTGAATCATTGGATTGTGTTACAAAAGATAGCCAGCAAGGAGTATGCAAAAAACTTGTATTTGATAAACAGTATTTTTGGAGTTGTGTTGCTGTTGATAAAAAAGTTATTGTTAAACTTGAAATTATAAATTTAGGTGCTAAGACTAAAATAATTGTCACAGATACTTCACCAAAAAAAAATGATTTGTTTATTGACAAACAATTAATACCTTTAACACCAATAAGTTCTATTCGTGCAGAAGCAACAATCACACTTCAAGATGAAAAAATCTGTGAAGATAAACCTCAAGGAGTGCAATACCCTTCAGGGCCTTTAACCCGTTATCCTAATAATTTCTTTTTTTGCCCTCCAAAAGATGGTGAATCACTTTTAACATATAAAGATCAAGTTATTTTATTGGAATTTTTCAAAAAAGAACCAGTTAAAATACCTTTTTGCACTATTTCAGTAAATTCAGGCAATACATTGTATGTTAAAGTGAAGTTTTCTGATGAGATAACTTATGATTTTGATTTTGAAAAAAACAAATGTATTGTTGATCAAAAAGGCAAGGTATTTAGTCTTTTGCTGAATCCTCCTAAATTAGCAGAGCAAGAATTAAACAAAGATCAATGTTATGGTGTTTTAGCTGGAAATATTGAAAGTGTTGGCTTTGAAATGAAAAAAACAAACTGTCCTTTAGGTTGTGATGACGTTACTGGTTTGTGTAAAACAAAATATGAAGAATGGTGTTGTGTTGTTGAGTTGGCGGGCGGAAGAACATCATCAGTAATAGCTTCAGGCCCTGAAGATAAATACTGTACTGGAAAAATTAAAAAATCAACAACAGGAAGTTGTGAAGAATTTATACATTGAAGTTTTAGATTTTTTTAATAGAAAAGTTTATACATAAGTAGTCTACTTTAAAGTAGACTACTATGGAAAGAACTTATTTTGTTAACAGGCAAAACTAAACTATATGCATTATTCAGCAAAAATGGTTTTAAAAAAGAATTAAAAGATTATGCAAAGAAAGATAAAAATATTGTTCTTTATGATCTCAAAAAAATAAAAGAAAAGCTTTTAAAGAATAAGTGATAAAATAATCTTAGAAGGCTTAAAAGGGTTGAATGGTGAAATTATTAAAAAATCATGCATTAAAGTTTTTTTTAGTTTTTGCTATTTTACTTGTTTTTTTAAGTTCAGCTTTTGCTCATAAACTTATTCCAGAAGAACCGCAATCACCACATGAAAGCTATACTCTAACTGGGAAAGTTGTTGCTGAACAAGTTCTTTCATGTGGTGAGTCTAGAGGTGTTGAAAGATATGGAGTAATACAAGTTCCTTTGTCTAAAGGTTTAGCTGAAAATCTTGGTAAAAGATTTAAAAGTTTTATTTTTGAAAAATATTCTAAAGAATTTTATGTTCCTGAAAAAATTAAGGCTGCGTGTGTTGAAGCTAAAAAAATGTGCGTAAGTGATATGTTAAAAGTAACTTCACAATTCTCCACAATTCTCTTGTCAAAATGCTTGTCCTCGAAGTGTTGGTGCTATTAGTTATTCTGATTGTACTGTTGCAGTTCAAACGCGTGATTCTGATGGTTATCCTGAAATGCTTACTTCAAGTGTTTCATGTTCTAATAAAGTAAGTTGTGGAGAAGTTCAAGGGCCACCACCTGGAATACCTAGTGTTGAACTTCCTCTAGGCGAACCAACGCCTGAAGAGGAAAAACCAAAAGCAGTAGCGAGAGAAGGAAGACTTCCAGAACCAAAAATAAAAAAGCCACCTATTTTTGAAAAACCAACTGTTGAATCTTTAAAAATTAATTGTGGTTCAACAAAAGCAGGTGTTGGTGTTAGTAAAGTTAGTTTTGGCGGTTATACTGATGTTAGAAAAGTTTATGAAGATTATCCTGATATAGCAAATGTTGTTAAAGCATCTAGTAAAAGTGATGCTTTAAACCAAATAAATTATTATTATATATGTTCTGATGATAGATGTGAGAAAACATACAAGATTTGCTCTGACCCTTTGATTACAACATTGCCTGAAAATGATAATATGGTTGTAAGTTCAAAATGTTCTTTTTCAGTTACTTGTTCTGAAATAAGTGAACAACCAACAATTCCTGTTTTAAGAACTGAACAAGAAATTCCTCCTTTCACACCTTCATTCTGGCCGTCTGGTCCTGCGCCTGCTGGTGAAGGTGAAACTTCTGGAAAAGAATTTTATACACCGTATTGTGGTGATTTTAAGAAAGATTTAGGTGAAGATTGTGATCCTCCTGGTAGTGTTAGTGTTGATGGTAAGTTTATTTGTGGTTCTGATTGTCAGTGGTTTGTTTCTTCAATAGTTGGAGTTCCTGGTCAGGTTTACGGTCCTTTACCTCAGCCTGTTTGTGGTAATGGTGTAAAGGAAGGTGCTGAGGTTTGTGATGGTAGTGTTGGTTGTGCTAGTGGTCAGTCTTGTTCTAATGATTGTAAGTCTTGTTTTACTCCTGCTATTAGTTTGCCTAGCGCTCCTCCTGTTTGTGAAGAAGGTGAGGATGTGCGTTATTGTGTTTGCAACATGTTTAATAGTTTGGGTCACTGTTGTCCTGCTAATACTTACTGGAATGGTGTTCAATGCGCAGCTTATCTTGCTGGAGGTCCAACAATAATTGGAGCGCCACCAACACCCACGTATACTTATGCAAGGGTTGTTGCAAATCTTTTTAGTGCTACTGGAAAAAGTATTATGAGTTTTACTGGAATGCAGTCTTTTGCAGCAAAAGGAGAAGGCGCTGGAAGGCAAGTTCTTGATCCTGCATGTGCTCCTACTGTTTTAATGAGTCGCGTTAAAGAAGTTGAGTGTAGTGTTGGAGAAACTAAACTAGAAAAAGGCTGGGTTTGGGATACTTGTTATGAATGTGTTAAAACACCACTATGGCCTGCACAGTGGAGAAGTACTGATATGAGCCGTTGTGAAGGACAAAAACCTCCTGAAAAAGAAGTTGAAAAACCACGAGCTCCTCTGGGAGAAAGACCACCAGAAAGAAGATCACCAACTCCTCTGGGAGAACTGCCTGGTCGTCCAGGAAGTGGATTACTCCCTCTTGAAGGATCAGAATGTTCAGAAGGTGATATAAAATGTGAAAGTGAAGATGGCGGGTGTTATTATCAAACTTGTGTTAATGGAAAGTTTACAAGTAAAGATTATGTTTCAACAAGTTGTGAGGAGTTTCTTCCTGGAAGAGTATGTTCTTCAAAAACAATTAAACCACAAACTTCCCCTCCGGGTGAAAGACCATCACCTCCTCCTGCACCTAAAGAAGAACCTAGAGGATTACCACTTTCCGGAGAACCAGCAGAAAGACGTGTGAGTGATGAAAAAGTTTGCAAAAACGGCGCTACAAGAAAGTGTAAGATTGTAAAAGGTACAGAAGGCGCTGTCTGTAATTATGAGGTTTGTAAGAAAAATCAATGGGTTTATGACAGTGTAGTTATACCTCCTGATGTTGTGTATGAAGAGTACTGTTCATGTTAAAGCTTATAGAAAACGAAATAAATAATAGGACAATAGTTTCGTTTTCTAAATAGTACGCGCCATAAGAGTGTCCTACAAATTATGGCGCGTACTATTAAGCAAAAGTTTTTGACAGGTCTGGTTATGAGATTTCCAAAAATAACTTATTTGATGATTTTATTTATTTTACTAGTTTTGTTTTTTTTAAGCAGTTGCAGTACTCCTTGTGTTGAAGAAGGTCTTGAAAAGTGTTTTGGCACTAGAATGTTAAAGTGTGAAAATGGCTTATGGGCTTCTACTGGAAACTTTTGTGAGTTAATGCCTGAACAAATCTCAAAAGAAGCGCCAAAGATTATAGTCTCAGAATATACAAAAACAAGCATTGCAATAACAAATTTATATGGTAGTGAACAGCAGGAAAAATCCTTTATTTCAGAAGTTGATGTTTTTAGTTCTAAGCCTGGAAAAATAAGTATTATTGATGAAGCAAATTTAATTGCTGGTGAAGAAAATTTAGGAGTTTGTGAAAAAGTTAAAGGTGTTCAAAAGCTTAAAGCAAATTTTGTTAAGTTAGATGCTCCTGAATTAGGAGTTCCTCAATATACTATTATACATTTGCTTGAAGAGCAAAAAGAAATATTGTATGAGTGCCCTCCAAATACTATTTTAAGAAAATCTGAAGCAACTGGCGAATTAGTATGCTATCCTGAAACAGTTTCTAAACCTGAATTAATAATTGAAATACCTGAACTTCTAACACAACAACCACAATTTCAACTTCCTGAATTAGTAGTGCCTGTTAAAGTTATTCCAGGAGTGTTTGAACCGCCTAAAATTATAAGCATAACTCCAATAACTCCAAGCATAACTCCTAGTATAATTCCAGAAATTCCTGAAGTAAGTCAATATTGTGGTAATGGTATAAAAGAGGATGCTGAGGTTTGTGATGGTAGTGTTGGTTGTGCTAGTGGCCAGAGTTGTTCACTGGACTGTTCTTATTGTTTTACTCCTGCAATAACTGGACCTATTCCTGGAACTCCTCTTCCTCCTGCTGTTGCTGTTTGTGGTAATGGTGTAAAGGAAGGTGCTGAGGTTTGTGATGGTAGTGTTGGTTGTGCTAGTCCTGCTCAGTGTAGAAATGATTGTCAGCAGTGCATAACTCCTGCTATTTTAGTACCCCATGCTCCTCCTGTTTGTGAAGAAGGTGAGGATGTGCGTTATTGTGTTTGCAACATGTTTAATAGTTTGGGTCATTGTTGTCCTCTTAATACTTACTGGAATGGTGTTCAATGCGCAGCTTATTTTGCTGGAGGTCCAATAATAGTTGGAGTGCCACCAACACCAGATCTTGCATATGCAAGGGTTGTTGCAGATGTTTTTAGCGCTACTGGAAAAGTTGTTGCTGAACAAATTTCTGAAAAAAAAGAAGTTTATTATTGTTGCACTGACCAGCATGCTGGCAATTACATTGTTGAAACTAAAGATGTTCTTGAATGTATTAATTCTCATTCTTCTCTAGTTCTTGACAAGTGCGATGTTGGACCTCAAGCAATGGGCGCTTCAACTTTAAAAGAAGCTAAAGATCTTTGTTTGTACACTTATGCTTGTGTTGAAGATAAAATCCTCAAGTATTGTGGAGCAGAATATGTCAATAAAGCGCCAGCCGACAATTATCCTATAAAAGAGAAAGTTTATTGTCCGAAAAAAGTTGTTATTGCAATTCCTCAAGAAGATGTAATCATAAACAAAATACTGGCTGTAAACAAAATAATGGTTGAATACCGGCCTATAAAATACATCGCTGTTTTGCAGCCAGTAATTGTAGTCTTAGATAAAGAATGTGCTGAAAAAATAAGCGCGTTAAGACAATAGTGATGTGGTGAAGTTTCACACATAAAAATTTATAAGTAATAAATGTTATTTGTTGTTAAAGTGCATAAAAAGAGGAAAAAAAGCTGTAAAAGCAGTAATAATGCTTTGAAAAACAAATATGTTAAGCCTTTAATAGTTTTAACTGTTTTATTTTTATTTATTGGATCTATTTTTTTATTTGAATCAACTGGTAATACATTACAGGATACATTTGATAATTTGTTTCAACAATCTGTTAAAAGAGCAGAAATATCCCCTTTTGATCCTGATCATTTTCAAACTCAATTTCTCAAAGGCAGTCCTGAAGATTTAAGAAATGAAGTTTCAGGAACTTTTACTCCTGATAGAAAAGGTGGTGGAATTTTTAGTAATAGAGTTAGTCCACATTACCCTGTTGATGGAATGATAAATATTCTTTTTGCTCCAAAATCAGATTGCCCAAGAAAAATAATTACTACTAGAGATCCTGTTGAAACATCTTTTAGTCTTGACCTGGCTTATGCAATGACTCTTCCAGCTTTAACAGAAATGCCTTTGGTTGTTTTACCTGAAAAAGAAGAAAAAAAAGAAGCTTTTGCTATTGGTATTCCCTCTTTTGGCTGTAGAATTAGTGTTGAAAAAATAAAAAATAATTTTGTTGTTAAAACACCAGATCAACAATTTGATCTTCCAGGATCTGATCAAGAAGGCTGCATTAAATCTTCTGCTGGTGAAGTTGCTGTGCCTCGGGGATTTAGTGGTAAAACAGGAGTTATTAATCTTGATGGTCCTTGTCCTCAAGGAATTGATGCTGTTATTAGCCAACTTGGTTTTAAACCTATTGGCAAAATTAAAACTTGTAATCCCGGAGAATATTGTTCTAATGGAAAATGCCTTTCAAGAAGTGTTATTAGGCAAGCAAAACCAGTAGCAGCTCCTGATTTAGTAACAGTAGCGCTGCCACCAAAAGCAGCAGAACAGGTAGAACAGGCTATACCTGCTCTAAGAATAGGTCTTCCAGGTCCTGCGCCTGCTGGTGAAGGTGAAACTCCTGGAAAAGGATTTTATGTACCAGTTTGTGGTAATTTACAGATAGATTTCGGTGAAGAGTGTGAGACTGGTAGTGGTACTTGTCCAGAAGGTTTTACGTGTGGTTCTGATTGTAAGTGTAAGAAACCTGTTTGTGGCAATAGTAAGGTTGAGGCAGGTGAACTTTGCGATGGTGATGCTAGTTGTAAGATAAGCATAAGTGATTGTAAATATGATCCTAGTTGTCTTTCAGCGGATATAAAATGTGTTAATAATTGTGGCAGCTGTCTTTTTCCTGAGTGTAAAGACGGTCAGAAAGTAAAGTGGTGTCGTTGTGTACCCCCACTCGCTATTTCACCCCCAATCGATCTTTCAAATACTAAGTTATGCACTTCACAAAAAATTAGTTCTGTTTGTGGTAATGGTATTAAAGAGAGTGGTGAAAAGTGTGAGGCGGATGGTGATTGTCCAGATGGTTCTGTTTGTGATGTAGGTACTAGTAGTAACACTTGTGTTTGTGTATTTGTACGCGAACCTGTATACTACGTACCACCTCCATCTCCTGATTTAGTAACAGTAGCAAAGCAACCATTAGTTTGCCCTGATGGTTCTTATAAAGTATGGGAGAATGGTAAAGAAGTATGTAAATATTATTATGGTATAACTCCTGAATATACCCCGACAGCTCCACAAACAGGAATTATTATTGTAGGAGGACCAGCTGCAAACGCACCTTATTATGCGCGAGTTGTTGCACCATTATTTACAGGAATGCAAACTGCAAATAATTGTCCTGATAAAATATTTTCTGAAGAATTTGAAGAAAATACTAAAGAAGAATGTAGTTCTGAATCTGAAGCAATAACTAAAAATGAAATCTTAACAAGTCGTCGTTGTGGAGAATTATGCGGCGGTATTAATTGTAGATACAAACCTCCAGCAATAGTATTTGATTTAAAATATGAAGATAATACTTGTAAAATTGATATAAAATGTGATTGTGAACCTGCTGATGAAGAACCAACAACATTTCCTGGCGCTCCTAAACCTCCTATTGTGCCAATTCCAACTGGAGAGCCTGTTCCTCCAGAAACAGAACCTATTCCAGAAAGTGTAGTTGATGGTGGTGGTGGAATAAATGAAGGTAATGACCCTAACTGTCCTGTTGAGGAAAAAGTAAAACCATCTTGTGAATTTAGTAAGCAACTAAAAGAATTAAGTGATAAACCTATAGGAGATAAAAGTGTTTGTGATTCTGCAAACACTATTGAAAAATTACAGCTTAATTGTGAAGAAGCTTGTAATGCTGATTCAGAATATAAAAAGAAGCGAGAAACGTGTATTTGTTCACCTAAATTTCAAAAAACAGTTTCAGAATGTAAAGAAATACAATCAGGTATTTGGCAGAGTACAGTTTCAGGATCATGTTCTTGTTCATGTAGGTCGTAATTGTATTAAAATGATTCTTCAATTCCTTGGTCATGCTTCTTTTAAGCTGAAAACAAAACATACTGTTTGCTATATTGACCCTTATGTTAGTCCTGAAGTTAGTTTGGAAAAAGCTGATCTTATTCTTATTTCTCATGATGATTTTGACCATTTTAGTGAAGAAACAATTAAAAGAATTGAAACTCCTGAAACAATTGTTGTTTCTTCTCCAAGAGTGTGTTCACGGTTGTACGCGTGCCAGCTTTTGCGCCCTCACTTTACTAAAACATTCAGAGATTTTTCTGTTACTGCAACAGAACTTTTTCACAAAGGACAACCTTACGGCATAGGATTTATAATTAAAGCAGAAGATAAAACAATTTATTTTACTTCAGACACAGAATTTAAAGAATCTTTAAGTAAGCATAAAGCTGATATTTTAATTATTTCTGTTAGCGGTACTACAACTATGAATTATAAAAAAGCAGCAGAATTCAGCATTAAATTACAGCCTAAAATTGCTATACCTATGCATTTTGGAAAAATAGAAGGGCATCAGCATGATGCTGAATATTTCAAAGAATTAGTAGAAGCGCATAATAAAACAGAAGTTAGAATTTTAAATAAAGGAGAAGAAATTCTGCTTTGATTAACCGGATAGTTCTATTGCTAATCTTTTCTCGTCTAAAGGGAACATTCTTGCTATTTTTTTCGGGTGTATCTTAAGAAATTTAGCTATTTCAGGAGGTATTCTAAATACCAAAGAATTTCCTGATTTAACTACTGTAACTTGTTTTTCTAAACCAAATAATTTTCTTTTTTTAACTTCACATTCAATTTCTTCAACAGTTTGATCACTTAAAAACTCACTTCCACAAGAAGTACATATTTCACAAGCTCTTTCGCCAAAATCATGTCCGAAAAATTCAACAGAACAAAAACTTTTTTTAAGTTTTCCTCCGCAACTGCAAGGATAATCAAGTATTTCTTCCACAATTCTCACCATATCTTTATTGTAACAGGGTATATTTTCTTTAATTCTATTTTTTTCCATCTAACACCGTGTGGTGTATCTTCAAGAAGAATTCCTTTTTTTTGTAATTCTGCTCTTATATCATCACTTTTTTTCCAATCTTTTTCTTCGCGGGCTTTTTCTCTTTTATCAATTAGATTTTGTAATTCAGTTGAAAGTTTTTCTTCACCGACCTTTTCTAATCCTAGTCCTAAAACTTTGTCAAACTCTAGCATGCATTCTCGAACTAATTCAGCATCTTTCTTACTAATGTCTTCAAAAAGCGTATTTATTTCTTTTACTAGCTCAAAAACAGTTGCAAGTGCACTTGAAACTTCAAGATCATCATCTAATGATTTTGCAAATTCTTTTTTTGTTTTACTTATTAGCTTTTTAACTTCTAGATTAGTCTTGTTTGCATGGGCTTCTTTTAATCTTAACATAAAATCTTGCAATCTTTGAATAGCATTTTTTGATGCTTCTATGCCTTCAAAAGTAAAATTTAATTGTTGTCTATAATGCGTTGATAATAATACATATCTGACAGCTAATGGTTCATGTCCTTTAGCTAAAACATCTCTCAATGTGTAAAAATTTCCAGCTGATTTTGACATTTTTTTACCATCAACAACAAGCCACTCGTTATGCAACCAGTACTTTACAAAAGTTTTTCCTGTTGCCCCTTCTGATTGAGCTATTTCATTTTGATGATGTGGAAAGATTAAATCAACTCCTCCAGTATGCATGTCGAAGCTTTCTCCTAAGAATTTCATGCTCATAGCACTGCACTCAACGTGCCAGCCAGGACGCCCTTTTCCAATATAAGTCTCCCAGAATACATCACCATCTTTTTCATCCCAAGATTTCCATAATGCAAAATCTTGAACATGTTCTTTATCATATTCATCAGCACTTACTCTTTCGCTTGCACCAGCTCGTAATTTTTTCAGATCAATATTTGCTAATCGTCCATATTTTTTGAACTTTTCAACACTATAGTAAATACTTCCATCTTCTGCTTTGTAAGCACGCCCTTTTTCTAAAAGTTTATTAATTAATTCCACCATTTCAGGAATTGTTTCTGTAGCTTTTGGAAAAACATCTGCAAATTCAATATTGAGCATTTTTACATCTTCCATAAAAGCATTTGTGTATTTTTCAGTAAATTCCTTTAAAGAAACTCCAGATTTTTGTGAATCTCTGATTGTTTTATCATCTACATCAGTAATGTTCATTACGTGTTTAACAGAATAACCTTTATATTTCAAGTATCTTTTTAGCAAATCTGCAAAAACATAAGATCTAAAATTTCCAATATGTGCATAATTATAAACTGTTGGTCCGCAAGTATACAGTTTAACATTTCCTTTTTCCAAAGGCTTAAAAACCTCTTTTTTTCTTGTTAATGTGTTATAAAATTTTAAAGGCATATTTGATGTTATAAAGATAATACTTATAAATCTTTATTTCTTTTAGTAAAAGCATGAAAGAATATGTAGGAGGCCAGGCAGTTATTGAAGGAGTTATGATGAGATCTTCTTCTCATGTTGCTACAGCAGTTAGAAAACCTGATGGCAAGATTGTTATTAAAAAACAAGAATTTGAATCTATTACAAAAAAAAACAAATTATTATCTTTGCCAGTGATTCGCGGCATTATTTTTCTTTTTGAAATGATGATTTTCGGAGTTAAAACTTTGATGTGGAGTGCTGAACAACAAGAAAATAATAAAAAACAAAAATTATCTACATCTGAGCTTTTTTGGACTTTATTTATTTCATTTACTATTACAATACTTTTATTTATAGTGCTGCCTTTTTATCTTACTAAGATTTTTATTAAAACTCCAACAACAGGATTTCACTTGCTTGATGGCTTGTTTCGCTTAAGTGTTTTTTTAGGCTACATTATTATTCTTGGTTTTTCTAAAGATGTTTGCCGAATTTTTCAATACCATGGCGCAGAACACAAGACAGTAAATTGTTATGAATCAAAACTTTCTTTAACAATTAAAAATGTAAAAAAGTTTCCTACAGCACACCCTAGATGTGGAACAAGTTTAATTGTTGTTGTAATAGCATTAAGCATTGTTATTTTTGCACTAATAAAAACTCCAATTTGGTATGTTAATCTTGCACAAAGAATTATTTTTATCCCACTAATAGCTGGTCTTGGCTATGAAATTGCAAAATTTTTAGCATTAAGATATGATAAAAAGTTTTGGTTTTGGCTTACCAAACCAGGAATGTGGACCCAATCCTTAACAACAAAAGAACCTGATGAAAAACAAATAGAAGTTGCAATTAAAGCATTAAAGAATGTTATTTAATTTTAGTAAGCTTTATAAAGTCTTTAATCTTTGCTATGTTCTAGAATAACAATATCTAGAACTTTGAAGTGTGTATTCTTTGTTCTTTTTTTGTTATCGGAGGAAGAGAAATATGAGAGAATTTAACAGAGGCGGAGGTTACAGAAGAGATTTTGGAAGAGATTCTTCTACACCACCTCAAAAGTTTAAAGCAGTTTGCACTGACTGTAAAGCAGAATGTGAGGTTCCTTTTGAACCAAAACAAGGCAGACCAGTACGTTGCATGCCATGTCATAAAAAATTTAAAGGATACTAGATTCCTTAGATAAAAATTATATTTTTTTCTTTTTTTTTTCAAAACCTTTTTAAGTAATTCTTGTTTTTTTGGATTAAGTTTGGGCCCGTAGCTTAGCCTGGTGGAGCGCTCGACTGATAACTGCATCAAGGCTAGATATCGAGAGGTCGAGAGTTCAAATCTCTCCGGGCCCACTTTTTATTTTGAAAGAAAGCCCGACTGTCCAACATGCTTAAAGCGAGAAATCTTTTTTCCATCAATATCCTTAACATGTTCAAGAAACATTGGTTTTGGTTTTGCCCATAATGCATTCTTACCAAAATCCTTAGAATCATAGAGAGCATGATAGACAACTAATTCTTCCAATTTGAATGGAGTTAAAGATTAAATACTTTTTATCCCATCATTCCAGGAGGCATTCCTCCGCCCATTGGTGGCATGTGCCCTCCGCCTTCTCCTGAGGATCCTCCTGATATTACATCGTCTATTCTTAAGATCATTTGTGCTACTTCGCTAGCTGAGCTTATTGCTTGTGTTTTGATTTTTAGTGGTTCTATTACTCCTGATTTCCAGCTGTCCATTATTTTTCCTTTGAACACGTCGACTCCTGCCCATTTTTGTTTTTTGTCATGGGCTGATTTTAATTCTGTAAGTATGTCTATTGGGTCAAGCCCTGCATTTTCAGCAAGTGTTCTTGGAATTACTTCTAAGGCATTTGCAAATGCATTTACTGCTAATTGTTCTCTGCCACTTAGCGAGTCTGCGAATTTTTTTAGTTCTTTTGCAACTTCAATTTCAGGAGCTCCTGCTCCGGCAACAATTAATTTGTTTTTTAGTGATGCTGCAACATCTCCAATTGCATCAGTCATTGCTCTTTTTGCTTCGTCTACAATATGTGTTGTTCCTCCTTTTACAAGGATTGTTACTGATTTTGGATTTTTGCATCCCACTACAAAGGTCATTTCTTCATTGCCTACTCTTTGTTCAAAAACTTCTCCTGCATGTCCTAGATCTTTTGCTGATAAGTCCACAAGATTTGTTATAATTACTGCTCCTGTTGAGCGCGCAATTGCTTCCATATCGCTTTTTTTCACTCTGCGTGCTGCATAAATTCCTTTTTTTGCAAGAAAGTGTTGAGCTATATCATCAATTCCTTTTTGGCAGAATACTGTATTTGCTCCGCTTTTAACAACTTTTTCAACCATTTCGCGGAGCATGTTTTCTTCTTGATCAACAAATGCTTTTATTTGTGTTGGATCTGTAATTTGTATTTTTGCATCTATTTCTGTATCTTTAAGTTCTAAAGCGCAATCAATGAGTGCTATTTTTGCATCTTTTACGTGTTTAGGCATTCCTGGATGAACTGCTTCTTTTTCAATAACTACTCCTTCTATTAGTTCAGTGTCCTCTACACTTCCGCCTACTTTTTTTTCAAGTTTAATATGTTCTTTGTCAAAACTGACTCCATGCTCGTTTTCTTCCAGAACCCTTTTTACAGCTTTAACTGCTATTTCTGCAAGTTTTCCTTTGCATGATTCAGCTCCTTTTCCAGTTATTGCTGTTTCTGCAATTTTTTTTAGTAATGATTCATCCTTTGTACTTACAGGTTCTGCTATTTGCCTGAGTATTTCTTGTGCTTTTTCTGCAGCTATACGGTATCCTTTTACTATTACTGTTGGATGTATTTCTTTATCAAGAAGATCTTCTGAATTTTTTAATAATTCTCCTGCTATTATTACTGCTGTTGTTGTTCCATCACCAACTTCTTCTTCTTGTGTTTTTGCAACTTCAACAATCATTTTTGCAGCAGGATGCTCTATTTGCATTTGTTCTAGAATTGTAACTCCGTCATTTGTAACAGTTATATCTCCTAAAGAATCAACAATCATTTTGTCCATGCCTTTTGGGCCTAAGGTTGTACGTACTGTTTCTGCAACTAATTTTGCAGCTAGGATATTATTGCGCTGCGCATTTTTTCCAGTTGTTCTTTGAGTTCCTTCAGGTAAGATAAAGATAGGTTGCACTTGATTTGCCATTATACATCTCCCTCCAATTTATGCTTAGAAAGTAGTTCTAAAGATAAATCGTACATATTTAAGCTTTACGAAAAAAAAGTCTAAGTAAATATTATTATGCATGATTAACAGTGCAGTAATAATAACATTTTTAAACCAATAGTTATTTTCTTCTGTCATGAAAGTGCCTAAGATTAGAAATACATTTTGTAAAACTTGTAAAAAGCATACTGAGCATAAAGTTGCTGAGTCAAAGAAAAAAACGCCTTTTACTGCTCACCCTATGGGGTATGGTAATAAAAAAACTCGTGCTAAATTAAGAGGTGTTAGAGGTCATGGTAATCTTGGCAGGTATTCAAAGCCCCCTATTAATAAATGGAAACTTGCAGGTAAAAAACAATCTAAAAAAACAGATTTTAGATTAACCTGTAAAGTTTGTAATAAATCAAGCACTCAGCGCATGGGTATTCGTGCAAAGAAGGTTGAGTTTGTATGAAACCAAAACTAGTAGCAAAAGAAACAAGTGCAAAATTTGTAAAGATTCGCTGTCCTAAATGTAAGAATGAACAAATAATGTTTGGCAAGGCTTCTACTATAGTTTCATGTTTAGTGTGCAATAAAAATCTTGCTGAACCAACTGGTGGAAAAAGTAGAATTAAAGCACGGGTTCTTGAAATACTTGAATAATGCTTCTTAAAAAACAAGGTTTACCGCAAGAGGATGAATTAGTTTTGTGTACAGTTACAGCTATTCAGTATCATTCTGTTTTTATTACTTTAGATGAATATAATAATAGAACTGGAATGATTCATATAAGTGAGATTGCTCCTGGCCGTATTCGTAACATTCATGATTTTGTTAAAGAAGGAAAAAAGGTAGTATGTTTAGTTCTTCGTATTAACAAAGAAAAAGGGCATATTGATCTTTCGCTTCGCAGAGTTAATGAATCTCAAAAACGTGAAAAACTCAATCAGATTAAACAAGAACAATTAGCAGAAAGCATAATACAAAATGTAGCAAGACAGCTGAAGATTGATACTATTAGGTTGTATGATGATTTATCAAAAAAATTATTGCAAGAACATGCAGGATTGTATGATGTGTTTGAATCTGTATCTGTTGATGAGGTTTCTTTAGAAAAAAAAGGCGTTGATAAAAAGATTGCAAAAATCCTTACTGAAGTTATCATTCAGCGTATTAAGCCAACTCAAGTGCAAATTGGAGGTGTTTTTAACTTATCTACATATGCTTCTAATGGTGTTGATTTGATTTGTTCTATTTTAAAAAATGCACAAACTCCTGAAACAAAAATATTATACACAGGAGCAGGGCTTTATAATCTTACTATTATTTCCAACGATTACAAAAAGGCTGAATCATGTTTAAAAAAAATTGTTGATTCAACACTTGATGCAGCAAAAAAACTTCACGTAAAAGCAGAGTTTAAAAAACAAGAAATATGAAACACATATTTTACTGTTCTAAATGTGATATTTTTACAATGTCTGAAAAATGTTTAACTTGTAACCAAGTAACTCAATCACAAAAACCTGCAAGGTATGTTGCAAAAGCTATTATTGCAAAGTATCGTCAAAAAGCAAAAAAAGAACAAAACTTAATATGAGCTGGATTATTGATTATAATACAAAATTGTTGAAGGTAAATAAGCCTGTTTTAATAGTTGGATTGCCAGGTATTGGAAATGTTGGCAAATTCACAGTTGACTTTCTTGTAGAGGAGCTTAATGCTAAAAAATTTGCAACGCTTTTTTCTAATACAATGCCTTCTGCTGTTTTTGTTAATGAGCAGGATTTATTAGAACTTCCAACAATTTCATTATATTATGTTAAAAATAAAAAACAAGATGTGCTTTTGCTTGCAGGAGATGTTCAACCTCAAACTGAAGAATCTTGTTATGATTTCACAGAAACTATTTTAGAAGTTTTTAAAAAACTTAATGGAAGTTTAGTGATTACTCTTGGAGGGATTGGCTTAAAGGAAGTTCCTGAAAAACCGAAACTTTATTGTTCAAGCACTTCAAAAAAATTTGTTAAATCCTTCTTGTCTAAAACAAATTTAGAAACAAAGCTTTACGGGGTTGTTGGAACAATAATGGGTGTTTCAGGAGTGCTTGTTGGTATGGCTGTGAAAAAAAATATTCCTGCAATTACAATATTATCAGAAACATTTCATCACCCATTATATTTGGAGGTTAAGGGGGCGCGTGAGATGGTGAAATTGCTGAATGAAAAGTTGTCTTTAGGTGTGAATATTAAAAATTTAGATAAAGAAATATCTAATCTAGAATCAGAAACAAAACGCAAAGTAAAAGCATTGATGGAAGTTAAAAAAGAACAAACTGAATTCAAAGAAGAAAAAAGCAGATATATCGGTTAGGTTATTTGTATTGTATATGCCTGAATCTATATATAGTGGAAAATATGATAAGTTAGTTCCAAGCAAAGAATTAGAAATCTGGTGCAAAATAAAGTATTTAGGCCTTTCTGGTAAATTAGTTTATGAAAAATTTGATACTGAAATTAATCATGTATTTAAAAAAATAATTAGAAAACATAAATTGTCTATGGTTAGTTGTTGGATTGTTGATTTTCCTGAAATTGGTGGCAGGTGTTTGCAGCAATATATTGAAGTGAATGCAGGATCTTTTTTTAACAAAGGGCACTCACTTGATTTAGGCATTGCTATATTAGTTCACGAGCTGGGTCATTGCAAATTTTGGCATAATTGCAAAAAAAGTGAAGCTAATATTCCCTTAAAAGATGAAGCTTTGATTCAAATTTTCAATCAAACAAAACAATCAGGCATAATGTATACTTTTAATGATTATCATTTTACTGGTTATGGAGGTCATGTACAAGATAATGAAAATGAATTTTATGCAAGTTCTTTTATGATTTCAGAGCTTTACTTAAAAAAGTACAAAATTATTTTTTATAATGCATTTGATATAGAACAAAAAGATTTAGCTGAAAAAATATTTGAGATAGTGCAAAAACCATTATCATAATTTTTCTAATATTCCTTTTGCAGCTAGTATTCCGTTGCTTGCAGCTCCAACAATTCCTGAGCTTAGTCCAGCTCCGTTGCCTGCTACAAATAAGTTTTTCACATTTGTTTCAAGATAATTAGTTACTTCTACTCTGATATTCTGGAATTTCATCTCCGAAGCATAAATGAGATTTTCAGGATGGATTACATTTGGCATCTCTTTTGAAAGTCTTTCTAAAATTGTTTTTATATTGTTGACTATTCTTGCGGGATATACTATGTTGATATCGCCAGGTGTAATCGCGCCTATGGGTATTGTTGGTTGTACACGTTCTCTGCCTGTAAAATCACTAAGTTTACTTCTTCGGTAATCTAAGAATTTTTCAAGCCGCTGAACAATTGGCTTCCAGCCACCAACTCTGAATGTTTTAATAGCAAGATCAATTGCGTATTGTTCTGTGTCTTGTTCTGGATCAACTAGCGATATTTTGTTAAGTATTGCAAAATTAGTATTGCTTGTTTGAGCATTTTCATCTCTTAAGCCATCTCCATTGATCATTATTAATTTATGCTGCTTGTAATAAATAGCTTGTTCTGGCATATCTAAACGTATTTTTCCTTTAGGATTTGTACAAAATGTTTTTATCCTATCACCGTTTGTTGGGTTTTTCATTTTTATTTTCGGATCTCTAATTTCATGCGCAATAGGATAGTCTTCATATAACATTTCAACTCTAACTCCTACTTCAACAGGCAGTTGTTTATAATCTACATTTAATTGATCAAGTTGGTGTCTGAACCATTGCGTTCCCATTCTTCCAGGAGCTATTAGTAAATAATTACAAGTTAAAGTATAATTATCTCCATCTTTTGAAACAAGCAATTCAAATCCGTTTTTATTTTTATTTATTTGTGTTACTTCTTCACCAAGCCTAAATTCTATTCCGCTTTCTTCTAATTCTTTTCTCATACTATTAATCAATGCTTTACTTCTGTCAGTTCCTATATGTCTTTGTTTTGTTTCTTCAATTAATTCCAGATCATATGGTTCTAATTTGTTTTTCCAGTACTTTATTACTTGTTCATCTAATCCTGTAACTTCAGGATTAGCTCCATGTCGAAGAATTATTTGATCAAAATAATTAATATTCAACCATGCTTCTTCTAAGTTGATTCTTCCATCTGTAAAATCATCAAAACCAATATAAGGTGTTAAATTCATTTTGCCATCATTAATTAATCCACCTGAAGGATATTTTGTTTTATCAAGAATACAAGTAGTAAATTTTTTTGATCTTAATTGTTCAGGAATACTGTCTTTAATATAAAATAAAACAGCTAAACCTGCAGGGCCAGAACCAATAGTTATCAAGTTATAATGATTTTTCATTAAAATTCACCTTTTTGACTGATTTTTATTATTACAGCAATATTTAAGTTTATTTGTGTAATAATCTATAGTTTATTTTATAGTAATCTATAAAAACCAAGAATTTGTTTTTGAATTTATGGTGATTTATTTTGTTACTGGGAGTAAAGATAAATTAATAGAAGCTCAACAAATTATTCCTGAGATAAAACAAGTTAGTTTTGATCTTCCTGAAATTCAAAGTCTTGATGCAAGAGAAATAATCAGGCATAAACTCAATGAAGCGCTAAAAACTATTGATGATGCAGTTATTGTTGAAGATACTGCTCTTCATTTGGATTGTATTAATAGTCTTCCGGGGCCTTTAATAAAATGGTTTATGAATGCAGTTAAAAAAGAAGGATTGTGGAGAATAGCTGACCTTCACAAAGATTATGGCGCTACAGCCAGAACAATTATTGGTTACACATCAAAAGAGCAAGTTTTTCATTTTTTTGAAGGTGAATTAAAAGGAACTATCGTAGAACCAAAAGGAGATAAAGGCTTTGGCTGGGATGCTATATTTCAACCAGATAATTATTCTGTTTCTATGGGTGAGTTATCTCTTGAAGAAAAAAATAAAATAAGCATGAGAAGTATTGCTTTTAAGAAATTAAGGGAGTTTTTATTGGTCAATTGATTATATTTATTATAAAGGCAGCACTCCTAAAAGTTTTCCTACAATATATCCCAATACTGCTGCTGCTAAACCAATGCTAGTAATTTCTAAGCCAGACTTATACCAAACACCTTGTGTTGCCAATGCTTTAACTGAACCTAAAGAGAACAGAACTACCAGTGAGAGAAAGAATGAAGCAATAACTCCGGAATTTATTTGAAGAAAAAAGAAAGGAAGTATTGGAACTGCTGAACCGATAACTGATGAAAGTCCAACTATTAATCCGCTTTTAAATGGGTTTTCATACTCTCTGGGCGTTGTTTCAAATTCTTCACATAAAATTGTGCTAAGCCATGCTTTTTTCTTTGAAGCAATAATTGACACTGCTTGCTCAAGAGCTCTTCCTGTTAATCCTTTTTTAGAAAATATTTTTCTTAAATGAGTTATTATTTTTTTAGGAGCTTTTTCAAATTGTCCTTTTTCAACTTCTTCAAGACTTTGGTAATAATCTTTTGCAGCTTTACTAGAAGTATAAGCAACAGCTCCCATAGAAAGACTTTCAGCAACAAGAGCAGCAATGCCAGAAATAATAATCATTTTCGGACTTTTAGTGGCAGAAGCAACAGTTAAAACAATACCTAAAACATTAACCAACCCATCTTGCCCCCCTAGGATGATATCTTTAAGATTATATCTGCCGTGGTTGTTTATCAATTTATCACCTTTTTCGATATGCTGAAAATGACTCTTGACGTACTCTGCTGAGTTTAGTTTGTATTAAGAAATATTATTATATAAATGTTCTTGATCATGTAAAGGCTGACTTTCGGCAGTTGCCAATGTTTAACTTCTTTCTGTTAACTTAGTATGTATTAGTTATATGTCAAAAACTGCTCTTGACTAACACTACTGACTTTAGTCTGTAGTAAGGACGAGCAGTTTTTGAGCATGATCAAGAACTACTTGATTATTTAGTGGCTGTGTGTAAACACGTTACCTACTTTAGTAGGTAGTTCTTGACAAATCAGTTCTCGAACAAAAAATTGCAATATGGAACGAACTCAAAAATGTCTAGCAGTTTCGAGTTGTTTAGTAGTTTCGGGATAACAGACGGTTTCTCGGTCATTAAGAGGGCGTTAAGCCATTTGAAAAAAGACTTTTTAACGATTTCTCGACGATAAAAAACTGAAAATCATTAAGAGGGTGTTATCAAAAGGGCGATTCCAACGAAAGTGATAAACAGCACCGTCGCAAGGACGAGCCTTTTGTGAAGCCGGCCCCGTTCTTCCTCTCGTATGCGCGGTGGCATCGTGTTGATCTCTTTATTCTTCTTGACTGCGTATGGTATAAGCGCTAAGAAAATCATGGTTGCAAAAGCCAGCCATCCTGCAAAGTATGGCGCTTCAAACAATCCTGTTGCAACCTCGTGACCTGGCATCTCAGCAAGCGGGGGTGTCAGTGCAGCGATGAGCCAGTTCCATGCTCGATGATAAGGACCTTCTTCCCACCACATCATGCCTAGCAAGCCGTAATTCATGATGAGTGGACCGAGCGCAATTAATGCCCAGCCAGTCACGCGGTTTATGGTCGCGCTTCCTTTACGAACAAGGTCAAGCATGTTGACTCCGATGATACCAAGGATGGCAAAGAAGATCAAGGGCAAAGCTCGCCCCAGACCATGTACAAAACCCAAGCCCGCACCAATTGCGGCACTTCCCGTTGTTGCAATATAAGTGAGCAATACGTAAAATGCAGGGTTCGGACACCCAATTCCTGCATTGCCAGAGAAAAGTCCGAAAAAGAATGATTTGAGATAGTCTCCGCGCGCAGTTACCCATGTTGGAAAGCTGCCGCGATACGTTGGCAGAATAATGTGTAAAATGTCAAGCTCAGAAAAGCCAAAGATATACGCTGCAAGTCCTGCCACGACAAACATTCCTCGGGTGATTCGGTCGAGTCCGAGATATTTCCCGAGCTGCGAGATCAACAAGCCATAGGCAGTGATAGTAATAGTCAGTCCGAGACCAAATAAGAGCGCCATGAAGAATCCTTTTTTGTAGCCTTTACCCATCGTCATGGGCACTATCACAAAAACCCATGGCAGCGTACAGGGAAGAAAAATCATTGAAAGCCCAGCAGCAAATGAGAGCGCGACACCAACAGGATGACCTGTTACTCGCGCAAGCCAGAAAAGACCTGCAAAGATGATTAGAAAAAGGAAAAGTGCTATCGCGATAAAAATTCCCTTGTATGTTTTGTTATCTGTCAAAATGAATCACACTCTTTTTATTCTTGTTTGCCATATAACAATAAAAATGTTATGCTTTGGTTACTATTACAACTCAAACTTTATTTTATAATACGTCCACACGCAAAAGAAAAATGCAAAAATCGCAAAGAAAAGCTGCTGCGTGTTTTGCGATTATGGAGACAGGAAATGTCCTGTGGCGGAGAAACTTCTTCAAAATGCTCGATTTTCATTTGTATAGTTAAACAATATCTTTTTATAAGCGGAATGGTATTTGAGAAAATATGGCTGAAGCAAAACAAAAAAAGAAGAAGGCAAAGGTCAGGATTTACTCAACGCCGACGTGTTCGTATTGCAAGGCTGCAAAGGAATTTTTGAAAGAGAACAAGATTGAATATGAGGACATCGACGTTAGCAAAAATCAGACTGCTGCACAAGAAATGATAGAAAAAAGCGGCCAGATGGGAGTTCCTGTCTTGGACATTGAAGGCACCATTATCGTGGGATTCGATCGTGACGCAATCAAAAAAGCACTGAAGATCAAGTAATTGCAAACTCGCCCTTCGGCGCATCCCAACCGCAGCAAGCTGCGGGGTATTACACTCAATCCGATAATAAACACGCGAGTACATACGAGTGCTTTGTGTCAATATTTTAATAGGTCTCCGTATTCGGTCTTTGATATCAAGCAATGCTATGGCCTAAGGCATTTTTAACAGCATAGATATCACCAGTCTTCTCCCACAATAATGTAGCATAAGTGTGCCTTAACGTATGAAAATTATACTTTCTAATTTTTCTACCTGCACTATCAATACGTTCAACATCTCTCAAGCCAGCTTTTTCTAAACAAACCCAATACTTCTTCTCTAAATGAGCTAAGCTAAGATGTTTATTGGGAAAAGTAATACTAGGAAAAAGATACTCATTATTACCAATAACATCAAACCACATCTTCAAAGGAATTATAACATGTTGCGGCAGAGCAACCATTCTATCTTTACCATAACCTTCAATACTTTTGTTAGGACTCTTGCCATTAACAATTTTTAAAAATCTTTTTTCAAAATCAAAATCACACTTACGAAGTTTAACAACTTCACCAATACGCAAACCACAGAATAAAGCCAAGAAAATTGCTATCATAACATCAGGCTCTTGAGTTACATCAAACAACTTTAAAATTTGATGTTTATTCAAATAATTAGGGATCTTTCTCATTTTTATAATACCTCACTTACAGTTTTTCTAATCAATTCCATCATACGCCAAGTTAAACTCAACTCCTTGCCTAATTCTTTATTCTTAGCTAAACAAATAGCTTTTTTCTGAGAAATCCTTCCTTCAATCAAGTCATGTTTTATATCCTCAGGTAATCTACTTGATAAATACCAATTACGAACACGTTGAGGACTTAATTTTTGACTAACAATATATTCATAAACTTTCAACTCAAATTTAGTAATGTTCTTAATACGTCCATAATGGTAATCACTACAACGCTTAAGAACTTGTCCTAATACAGCTTTATCAACACCTAAAACACCAACAATATATTCTCTCAAAACAGTAAAATTCCACAAATACTTTTTCTGAAGCTTTAAGTTATACCGTTCTGAATAGTCTGGTTTCATTTTTATTCCTCCAGATTGTTAGAAATCGTTTTTTCAATAAAGATTTTGTAGGCCTGTAAGGCCACAAACCACTTTTTTTTCAAAAACTTTTTAAGTAAACTTGGTTTTTTAACGCTTAAGATGGGCCTGTAGCTCAGCCTGGATAGAGCGACAGCCTTCTAAGCTGAAGGTCGGGGGTTCAAATCCTCCCAGGCTCGCTTTATTAGTTTGTGGTGGGTGGTCTGTGGTTTGTGGGGGTTAATAAAGAATGCTATCTAACTATGAAAACTTGGAAGTTTGGAAATTAGCGCACAACTTCACAAATATCAGAAAAGATAAGTACGAAAAGTATCAACAAAGAATAAATCAAATCCAAAAAATGCTAATGGGACTAATCAAATCCCTGCAAAATAAAACAAACAAGGAAGGTGAATAAGCATAGAAATTGGTACAAAAACTACCACTTACTACAAACTACTGACCACAAACCACTTACTACAAACCAATTAATCTTTATTGCCCCAGTTAAATTCTTCTTTTTCTACTTCATCTAGTATTTTTTGTGCTTCGCCTTCAGAATTATCAATGATGGTTCCTTCTGCAGAACAATAAGGGCAGATATTTGGTTTCTTAATTATTGCAAATTTAAACCTGCATTCTTTGCACATTACTTTCATATTTTTATATTGGTGTTTTAGTGTTTTTAAGCATTACTATTCAAAACTTTCTTTAATCTAATTGAGGACATAAGTAAATTATATTATTACTTAACTTTACCACGTGAAAAGTAAATACAACTGTGAAAAAATAATAATGGAATTCCAAACTTACTACTTAGTCAGATGAAGTGGCAAAGTTAAGTATTATCCTCAATTATATTGAAACACTAAGATTCCACTATTGTTTCACTAGTGGTTTAGTACTGGAATCTTGGTGTGATCAAGAACTACTTAATCATTTAGTAGCTGTGTGTAAACACGCTACCTACT
>JACPID010000012.1 GCA_016188265.1 Candidatus Woesearchaeota archaeon
GTGCTACTTCACTTTGTTCAGTCCCACAAAATTATTTAAAAACATAGCCTTTACTCACCTAAAATATGCCTCTGTAGCATAGTAGCTATTGCGCTACCTTGGTAAGGTAGAGGTCGCGGGTGCAGATCCCGCCAGAGGCTTATTTTTCTTCAATTTTTGGTAAATAGAATGAGTTCCACATGTGTGTGGGCTTACAACTTGGGTTACGTTGATCTCTACAGGTGACCACATGTTTGACTTTTGTGGTCACCTGAAATCAAAACCATTTTATCTTTTTTAGTGTTTAATTTTTGCACCTGCCTGTTCTTTAACAAGATTGAATAGAGTGTCAAAAATTCAGATCATTCACCAGTTAATCTTGCTGCATGTTCTAGTGTTAGTGCTTCTTGCCATGATAGGTCTGAGATGTTTTGTCCGTTGTTTGAGCTTACATTGTAATCATGGCTTTTGTAGGAGTGGAATGTTGATCCATCTTCTGAAAGGTATAATACATACTCGCCAGTTAATCCTTCAAGTTCTGGTAGATAAATTGTATATGTTTCTTTGCCAGATTTTATTGTAACTTCTTGTTTGTTTAAGTGTGTTTTGCCCCATAAACTTATACCTAGAATGCCTCCGTCAAGATTTGCTTTTTTCTCTTCTCCGCCTTCTCTTGGAAGAATGTTGTATACTTCTTCTCCTAGTGTTTTTTTATCTGGGTTTTCATATAAAACAAGCAGGCCAGATTCTAAGTCTGGTGCTTCTACATCGCTGATTTTTGTTAATCTTAATGGTGTCAATACCCAGAATTTCGTTAAAGCGCTAACGCCTTTGTTTTTATAATTGTCTATGCATGATACTTTCCAGGTGTTTTTGCCAGGAGCAACTGTTACATTTTCTGTTTGTTCAATTAAAGCATCATTAAGGTATACGCTGCAATTTTTTACTGGTTCAGATGCATTGTATGAAAAATATATCTTGTTTTGTTGAAGTACTTGTCCTTCTTTTGGGCTTATTAAATTCACAACTGGCGGTTCTCTATCTATATTTAATCGGTACAATAAAACTGCAACACTAACTATAACCAATAAACCTAGTATGCCAAATACTAGATTTTTGTAGAATCTTCTGCGTTTTTCTGCTTCCCAAGGATCGTTTACTTCAATATGGACATATCCCACAAACTCACCTTTTTTTATATTAATTATGTTTGTTATTAAAAAGAATATATAAACTTATCGTCCATTAAACTTTAAATAATGTAATCTTTCAAGTTTGTATGAAATATTTATTTGCACTTATTTTAGCTGCTTCTCTGGGTTGTACTTCTATAACTCCTGATAGAGCATATCAATCTCGTGTCAGAATTAATGATGAAAAGTATCAAGAAATTGTTGGTGTTATTCATGTTCATACAAAATATTCACATGATAGTTTAGGAACTCTTGAGCAAATAATTTCAGCTGCAAATGATAGTAAAAGTGATTTTGTTGTTATTACAGATCATAATTCTCGCGGTTATTCAAAAGCTGAAGGATTAGATCAGGGTGTGCTTGTTGTTGTTGGTGAAGAATTATCAGTTCCAGAAGCGCATGTTATTGGTTTAGGCCATGAATATGTTCCTTCAAATACTTTTGATCAAGTTATCAGAGATTTGCATTCTCAAAATGCAATTACTATAGTTGCGCATCCTTTTTCAAGTAAAAAATGGAAAAATCCTTCACCAATAATTGATGGCATTGAGGTGCATAATACTGGAAAGATGGCATCACGCGCAGGAATATTAGGCTTGTTAAAGTTTTCTTTTTTGTATTTTTTCTCTAAAAGAGAAGCAGTTGCAGGATTGTGTTGTGAAGAGCGAAACTCTATTTCATTATATGATTCTCTTAGTGCAGAAAAATCTTTGACTGCAATTGTAGGAGCTGATGCTCATGCAGTATTAGGTATTCCGCCATTTGCACTTGATAATTATAAAGATATGTTTTCAATAGCAAGAAATCATGTTTTTGTTTCACAATATTCCAAAAACAGTTTAATTGAAGCAATAAAAAAAGGCCATTGTTTTATAGGTTTTGATTATATAAGCGATAGCAGTGGATTTTTCTTTGCTGCAAAAAACAAGCATGGTGAAGCAATATCTGGAGATGCACTTTCTTATACAATTGATACAAATTTATCAGTGATGCTTCCTAGAAGAGGGCATGTTGTGCTGTATAAAGATGGACAAAGAATAAAAAACTTTAGAGGAAAATCATTTATTATTCCTGTTAAAGAGCCAGGCCTTTACAGAGTTGAAGTGTATAAAGATGAATTTTTATTTAGCAGAGAAAAAATCTGGATAATATCTAACACAATTAATATTACTCTGTGAACTGTTTTTTTTCATAATGTTTTTTCTTTAAATCTAGCTCTTCTTCAATATGTTCTTTTTTTTGTTCTTCTATTTCTTTGAAAAGTTTGCGGCTTTCTTTTGCATGCTTTTTTTCATGTTCTTTAGAGGTTTCATTTTTTTCCATATGCTATTTAAAATTTAAGAAGTATAAAAAATTATATGTTCTTGACAAGAGTTCATATCTTTCCTAAGAATAATACCAGTAAGAATAAGCTTAATACAGCTATGAGTGTTGCAATCTTAACAAGTGTGAGATCTTTCATCAGAAATGAATTTTGCATTTATGCTTAAATAACTTTTGTTGTAAATTTTTCGAACAACTTTTCTATCACAATAAAGCATAAAAACTAATGGCATTAATTTGATTTGTATGCAAAAAAGAGTGCAAAGCCCTTCTTCTATTAAAACTTATAAGCTTTGTCCTAGAAAATATTATTACAGCTATATTAGAAAGTTAGCAACTATTCCAACAATACATTTAGTTCGTGGCCAAATAACTCACAAAGTTTTAGAAAATTTTTTTAACATTAATGTTAATGAACTAAGTGAAGAAACCTTTGAAAATCAATTAAAAATTGAAGTTCAAAAATTACTTGTTCAGCACTGGAAAGATTCTTCATCTGTTATTGATGCTCTTAATTTATCATCAAATCAGAAAATTTTTTATTTTGAAGAAACAATGCTCATGTTATTTAACTGGGTTGATGGGTTTATCAGAAAATTAAAATCAAGGCCAGAACCAGTTCAAGAAGCATTTCAAGTTTTGACTCCTAAGCGTGAGATTAATCTTGTTTCTAGCGAGCGGTCTGTTAGAGGAATTATTGATGCTGTTCAAGAGATTGACGGAAAAGTGCATATCCTTGACTATAAAACAAGCAGTACTTTTGATCTTAATGAACATAAACTTCAACTAGCAATTTACGCACTTCTTTATCAAGAAAAATATGGAAAACTTCCTGACAAACTTGGTGTTTATTATTTGAAAGTCGGAGAGCAATTTATTAATATAGATCAAAGCTTATTAGATATGGCTGATAAAGAAATTAAATTAATGCATGAAAAAACCAAAAGCCAAGATATTAAGGATTATCCTAAAAATATTGGAAGCTGGTGCAAGTGGAGTGCAGGAAAGTGTGATTTTTATGAAAATTGTATTAAAGAATAGAATTACAGATAAAATGCAAAAATATATAATTATTAAAGTTTGTCTTTTTCTAATAATATTAATAATAGAACACAAACTATTAAAAATATTTACATTTAATATTTAAAATGCCTAAAGAATTTACTTTTAAAAGCACTGAAGAAATACAAGTCTCAAAAGCGCTTGTTGATCAAGTTATTGGTCAAGAAGAAGCTGTTGAGATTATTAAAAAAGCTGCTCAGCAGAGAAGACATGTTTTATTAATTGGGGATCCTGGAACTGGAAAATCATTATTGGGTTTAGCATTAGCAGAATTATTGCCTAAAGAAAAGTTAGTTGATGTTTTATGCTTTCCAAATGTTAATGATGAAAATCAGCCTTTGATCAGAACAGCTCCGGCTGGCAAAGGGCGGGATTTAGTTTTTAAAGCAAAACTTCAAAATATGAATGTTTCAAAAACACAAAATATTGTTCTTTTAATTCTGGCATTTATTATTTCTTTAATACCTTATTATTTTTACAGTAAAAATATTTTTCCTTTTGATAATCCTGTAATTTATGCTGCGTCTATGATAACTGGGGTTATTTTTATCTTAGGGGCTATTTTTATGATAAATATGTCTAAAAGAATTAATATGGCTGGAAAAGCATTATCGCCAAAAGTTATTGTTGATAATTACAGTAGAAAGATAGCTCCTTTTTTTGATGCAACAGGAGCGCATGCAGGTGCTCTTCTCGGTGATGTGTTGCATGATCCCTTGCAATGTATTCTAGGTGATGAATTTGTATATTTGCCAAATGGCAAACCCATTCCAATAAAGGAGCTTGTTGATCCTTATTTTAAAGAAAACGAAGAAGGCCAAAAAGTAGCTTTATTTAAAATACTAACAGGAAATGACAATTTCAAATGTTTTACAGAAACAGAAGTTCAAAAAGTATTTCGTAAAAGCATTAATGAAGATATTGTAAAAATCAAGACAAGAAAAGGATACACTTTAAGTATGAGCAAGAATCATCCTGTAGCTATTTTTTCCAAAGCAGGTAAAATTGAATATATTCCTGCAGGCTCTCTCCAAAATGGAACATTCGCTATTGTTCCATATAAAATTCCTATCTGTGTTGAAAAAAAATTAAATAAAAATTTATTACTATTCTTAGCAGATAGTTTAGCAGATGGATATTTTGGAAAGAGAAATGTTATCTTCAAGATAAGAACACCTTTTAAAAGAGAAAATATAGAAAAAGACATTTCAAATTTAGGATATACACTACGCATGATAAGAAGAGGAATGAATATAGAAATAACGCTTAATTCAGCAGATTTTTTAAGAAAATTGAGAAATTTGGGAGTTCAGAAAAATAATAAAAAACAGATTCCACAATGTATCTTTGATCTAAGTGAAGAGCAAATCAAAGTTTTTCTAACAAGATACATATCCATGGATGGTTATGTTAACTATCAAGGACAATTTGAGCTTATTTCAAAAGAATTAATACATGATATAACTGCACTATTATTAAAGATAGGAATAAAAGCAAAACTTGTGCCACGTATAGATACTGGTTTTGGTAAAGAGAAAAAAATTGTACAACCTAGAATAAGATTCAATGATTCTGATTTTGCTAAATTTTATGAAGAACATACAATAAATCCAATACATAAAAATAACTTGCGAATTTATTTAAAATTAACAAAAGAAAGTCATGTTAGATATGATGATATAATACCGATAAATTTTAAATTTCTTGAGAACATACGAAAAAGAACTGGTTTAAGCAAAACAGCAGTGCATAAATCATATTATGCTTTATCAGAACACACAACAAAAACAACAAAGCTTACACGACAATTTTTATCAAAAGTATTGAAAGTTTTTACATTAAAGACAAATTGTCCTGCACTTTCTGAGCTTAAACAAACAGCTGAAGGAACATATGCGTATGATGAAATAGTTGAAATAGTACTTGAAAAGTATGCTGGACATGTTTACAATCTTACAACAAGTGAAGGTACTTACTTAGCTAATTTTATATTAACACATAATTCAGGTGGTCTTGGCACTCCGCCCCATGAACGTGTAATTGCTGGAATGATTCACAAAGCACATATGGGTGTTTTGTTTGTTGATGAAATTTCAACACTTCACCCAATAATGCAGCAAGAATTGCTTACAGCGCTTCAAGAAGGAAAGTATTCAATAACGGGGCAAAGTGAAAGAAGCAGTGGTGCTATGGTTAGAACTGAACCAGTACCTTGTGATTTTGTTTTAGTTGCTGCAGGCAATGTGGAAACTATGCAACACATGCATCCAGCGCTTCGTTCTAGAATTAGAGGTTATGGCTATGAAATTTTTATGCGCGACATTATGCTTGATACTCCTGAAAATAGACTGAAAGTTGCTAGATTTATTGCTCAAGAAGTGCGTAAAGATAAAAAAATTCCTCATTTTAGTAGAGATGCTTCTGAAACAATAATTGAAGAAGCGCGTAGAATGGCAAATACAAAAGGACACTTAACATTACGATTCAGAGAGCTAGGTGGGCTAGTAAGAGCAGCAGGAGATTTAGCGCTGGAAGAAAAATCAAGCCTTGTTGAGAAAAAACACATATGGCAGGCCAAAAAGCTTGCCAGGCCTTTGGAGCAACAAATTGCAGATAAGTTTATAGAACGCAAAAAAGAGTATGAGATTATTGTTACTGAAGGCAAAAGAGTTGGAAGAGTTAATGGCCTTGCAGTTTTAGGTGGTGGTGGTACATTTTCAGGAATTGTTTTGCCAATAGAAAGTGAAGTAACTCCTGGTGGTAAAGAAAAAGAAATTGTTGCAACAGGAAAACTTGGTGAAATTGCAAAAGAAGCAGTAAAAAACGTATCTGCTATTATTAAAAAATATTTTGGAGAGGATATTAAAAAATATGATATTTATGTACAATTTTTGCAAACTTATGAGGGTGTTGAAGGGGATTCTGCATCTATTGCAGTAGCTACTTCGATTATTTCTGCACTTAAGAAAATTCCAGTAAAACAATATACTGCAATGACTGGATCATTATCTGTTCGCGGAGAAGTTATGCCAATTGGAGGTGTTAGTGCAAAAATAGAAGCAGCAATTGAAGCAAAAATCAAACAAGTTATTATTCCAAGATCTAACTTAAAAGATATTATTGTTGACAAGCAAAAACTTAAATCAATTAAGATTATTCCTGTTGATACAATAGTGCAAGTTCTTAAAGAAGCGCTTGACTGGAAAGGCAAAGAGCGCGTATTAAATTTGATATTAACTAATAAGTAGTTAAGAAAATTTAAATAGTTTTCATGCAAAAAATTAAGCATGCTTGATCAAGACTTAAAATCAATACAAGAATGTCCTACATGTGCTAGTGTTAATATTGTTTATAGCCAGCTAAGAGATCAAATAATATGCAGAGATTGTGGTTTGATCTTTGAGCCTTTAGCTCCTGAAGCTCTTAAACAAAAACCAGTACATATAAAACATATAAAAAAAGTTGTTGTTCATAAAAAAGTTGTTAAGAAAAAGGCAGTAAAAAAAGCAGTAAAAAAGCTTGTTAAGAAAGCAGCAAAGAAGAAAAAACGAAAGTGACTAACTTTGTTAAAAGAGTTTTATAAAATGTAAATAATTCAGAATTAAACTTTTTCAGCCAAATACGTAAAAATAAAATTTTCCCTCGTTGCTCTAGCAAGCTTTCTAGAACTTCTTGTCTTGCAAAGCATCCCATAAAGAAGAGTTTTTATCATTATCCTGGATGCTATCCACAATTTAAATGAAAATTTATCCTAATGTTTCCTCGATCTTTATAATAAAATCTTCTACGTCTTTCAATGTGCTTACGGCATTCGCCCTTGAAATTCCTGGAGTTGCATCATATTGTGCTGTTTCTCTTTTTGTTTTTGTCTGAATCAGCTTGTTAATCAAATCTTCACTTAACACATATGCTTTTGTAAGTATCTTTCAATTTTTACTTTTTCAAGTCCAGATTGCAGGCACTTCATCTGTTCTTTCATAGGGTCTGATATCTGCTTGATCTGGATCTATTGATTTTCCATTTGTATATTCAAGTATTCCTTGCCATGCAATCATTGTTCCTTGATCTCCAGAATAATCTAAAGGAACTGCTTTGAAAATAACTCCTCTTTCTTTGCACATGATGTCGAGCATTTCTGCAAGTCTTTTATTTGCAGCTACACCTCCTATTAATAATAATTCTTTTTTTCCAGTGTAGGCAATAGCTCTTTCTGATACTTCTGCAAGCATTGCAAAACATGTTTCTTGAAAACTAAAACAAATATCTTCTATAGGGGTATTTTGTTTTAATAATTGTGATGTTTTTGTAACTAGCCCTGCAAAAGACACATCCATGCCTTTAACTGTGTATGGTAGTTCAACATATTTTCCTTTTTTTGCTAATTGTTCAATCTTAGGTCCTGCAGGAAATCCTAGTCCAGCTTCACGTCCAAATTTATCAAGAGCATTTCCTAAACCAACATCTAGAGTTTCGCCGAAAATTCTAAATAATTTATTTTCTAAAGCAATAACTTGTGTGTTAACACCGCTAACGTATAAGTAAACAGGATCTTTTATACTTGTTGTTAAATTACCAATTGTTAGGTGAGCAACACAATGATTTACACCTATTAAAGTAATGTTATGCTTTTTTGCTAGATCTTTTGCATTGTTTCTTCCAACTAAAAGCATAGGGCTGATGCCAGGCCCATGGGCGTATGAAATAAGTGAAATATCTTTTATACTTACGCCTGCTTTTTCTAATGCCTTATCAAT
Source organism: Candidatus Woesearchaeota archaeon (assembly GCA_016188265.1). Taxonomy (GTDB): domain Archaea; phylum Nanobdellota; class Nanobdellia; order Woesearchaeales; family ARS49; genus JACPID01. The sequence goes on from JACPID010000012.1 coordinate 8,312, forward strand.
AACAGTTTCTGCATTTTTTTTATGATGTTCTTTAACAAGGCTGGGATTCATGCCTCCAGTTTGAGTTGTATAAACAGCGCGTTCATTTGCAAGAATTTTTCCACTAAATGAAACAATTCCACAGCCCATAGTATGTGCAGTGCTTTCAATACCAAGGCAAAGTTTCTCCATTTTCATATATCTAGTTCTTGAACTTCTTTGGCATGTTCCATTATGAACTCTCTTCTTGGTTCTACTTCATCGCCCATTAATAATGTGAATATCTGGTCAGCCATTACTGCATCTTCTATGGTTACTTTTTTCAATGTTCTTGTTTTAGGATCCATTGTGGTTTCCCATAATTGGTTTGGATTCATTTCTCCAAGGCCTTTATATCTTTGAATGTTTACATTTTCAGTTCCTAGCTCATTGAGAATTTTTTCTTTTTCTTGATCATTATAAGCGTAAACAATTTTTCTTCCCTTTTGAATCTTGTAAAGCGGAGGAGTTGCAAGATGGATCTTTCCTGATTCAATTAATGGTTTCATGAAGCGATAAAAAAATGTGAGCAATAGACAAGCAATGTGGCTACCGTCTGTATTGTGTAATGTTAATCCTCCAAGACCTGCTACAAAGCTTCTGTTTAAATCAACTGAAAGATCATAAACCCATTTATCATCACGATTAACGTGTTCTATCTCTAACACTTTTACTGCTTGGAAATCTGGATTAACATCCATAACATATTTTCTATCATTTCCCTTAATTTTTGAAATATGTTTTTTAATAACTGCTGCGTTTTTATGATCATTCCAAATAGGTTCTGCTTTTTTTAATTGATGAACTGAACCAAGCATTATATCATACTTTTCGTAATTAGATTTTATCAAAACACCTTTATAATAATGATCTTTTGATTTTGACGTAATAACTGAAGGCAACAAGCCTAATTGCCTATACAAGAATACTAGTCCTTCCATTAATCTTTTAGAGACAGTACAATGACCAATCAAATGTTTGCTGTTTTTTCCTCTTTTCTTCCCAATATACGCGTACCCGTCACTTTGTAACAATCCTTTTAAGAAAGATATTTGAATTTCTTTTTTAACATTAAACAGAACACCCGGGATAAATTTTTCGTGAGCTTTTTTACCATTCAATCCAAAATAATTCAATAACAATTCAAATGTGTAAGAATTAAAATGCAATATAGAACAATTTCCTTTTTTGTCTAAAATAAAATTACAACCCAACGTGTTTTGTAACATCAAGCTCAATTTTTCAAAATAAACATTCTTATCCTTCCCAATGTTTAAACAGAATCTGTGAGGATTCTTTTTCCCTTTAGAAACACAACCATCCCCTAAATACCAGCCAAGCAAATAAGCAAGCTCTTTATCAAACTTAACTTTGAGCTTAATTTCATTATTTTCTATCTCAAGATAAATCTTCAATGGATTAACTTTACTTATATTAACATCTTTTACTGAAATGTGAACTTTGAAGTTAATAGTATTTTGATCTATACTCATTATTTCTAGATATGTTTTGAACAAATTATATTTAGGCATTACATTATCAATTTTTAGTTCCCATTGCTCTAACATGGTATAATAAATTCCTAATTGTTTTCCTATTTCTTTTCTAGAAATTCCTTTTTTAACTCTTATTTCTTTAAGAGCATTCCATGATTCTTGATCCAAGTCTATGCGAGCGTTTGAAGGTATTTCAGTTAACTCTTTTTTATCTAGAATAACATACAAATTATCAACACCAACTTGTTTACTTAAATCTAGTTCATACTCTTTATCAGTCCTTGGCAATTGTCTCGGCATTAAAACATAATCTTTACTTGTAATCTCATTGCCTTTTTTGACTTCAACTTTACCCTTTGAGTAGGTAAAAACACTATGATAAGGAGTAACTGTTACATTATATCCTAGATTTGTTTTTATTTTATACAAACTGGTCTTTAAAGGATGCTTAACAACATTTACCACTGGTTTTATTTTATGTTCTCCTGGATTTATTGAGAATGAACTTACTTTGTAATCTTGTGGAGTTACACAATTATCTACGAAGTTGCCAATATGATCAAAACAAAGTTCTCCCTCTTTATTCATTATGAGAAGAGGAGCATCTCCTGTAACACTGTCTGCATCTGTCATAATTATTATCTTGTCATATCTTAATTTATTTAGATTAAATTCTTCAGCAATACTTGTTCCAATTGCAGTTATCATTGTGATTATTTCTTCATTTTGTAGAACTTTGACTAAACGTGCTTTTTCTACATTGATGATTTTTCCTTTTAATGGAAGAACTGCTTGAAATTCTCTTATACGTGCTGATTTACAGCTTCCTCCAGCACTATCTCCTTCTACAATAAATAATTCTGTTTTTGTCTTATCTTTACTGCTGCAGTCCCAAAGTTTTCCAGGAAGTGTTGAACCGTCAAGAACACTTTTTCTTCTTACAATTTCACGAGCTTTGCGTGCAGCATCTCTTGCATGCGCTGCTTCAATGCATTTTAATAAAATAGATTTTGCAACAGAAGGATTTTCCTCTAAATAAGTACTTAAAGATTCATTTATAACTGTTTCAACAATGCTTTTTACTTCGCTATTTCCGAGTTTTGTTTTAGTCTGGCCTTCAAATTGAGGATTTTGTATTCTTATAGAAATAATAGCTGTAAGCCCTTCTCTAAAATCATCGCTTGTTAAAGAAATATCTTTTGGCGTCAAGTTATTTTTTTCTGAATAACCATTAAGCGATCTTGTAAGTGCTGCTTTAAATCCTGTTAAATGAGTTCCTCCTTCATGAGTGTTAATATTATTGGCAAAAGAAAATACCTTTTCAGTATATTCTGAAGTATATTGAAACGCAACTTCTAATTCTAATTCATCTTTTGTTTTTTCAAAATAAATAATTGGAGATATTTTATTTTTTGTTTTATTCAAATAATCAACAAATTCTTTAATGCCTCCTTCATAAAAAAATTCATCTTTTTTCTCAGTACTTTCATCTTCTAAAGTTATTTTTAATCCTTTGTTTAGAAAGGCAAGTTCACGCAAGCGTGTTTGTAAAGTATCATAATTAAATTCAGTAGTTTCAAAAACATTTTTGTCTGCTTTAAATGTTACTTTTGTTCCTGTTCCTTGAGCGTCACTAACAACCTGCAATTCAGTCACAGGATTTCCAAATTTGTATTCCTGCCTGTATAGTTTTCCGTCCCTTTTAATATCAACAATCAAGTGTTCTGATAATGCATTTGTTATTGATACTCCAACACCATGAAGTCCTCCGCTTACTTTGTATACAGAATGCTCAAATTTTCCTCCTGCGTGAAGCATTGTTAGTATTACTTGAACTGCAGGTATGTTGTATTGAGGGTGGTTGTCAACAGGAATTCCCCTACCATCATCTTCAATACTCACATAACTATCTTTTTTTATTACAACGTGTATATTTTTTGCATACCCTGCAAGTGCTTCATCTACACTGTTATCAATAACTTCATAAGCTAAATGGTGCAGTCCGTGAACATCTGTAGAACCAATAAACATTCCGGGGCGCTTTTTAACAGGGTCTAGTCCTGAAAGTACTTGAATGCTTTCTGCACTGTACTTTTTTTGAGCTTCTTGAGTAGTTTGTTGGCTTGTTTCTTCAGACATTTGCTACCCTCTAAAATATGATTTTCTCGACGAGAAATTAATACCTCTCTCAGTAAAATAAAATGTTTCAGACTTTATAAATATTACTGTCAAGAACAGGAGCAAAAGCAGCTTCCTTTGATTTTTGCATTTATATTATAAACTGGCTTTTTTTTTCCCGGTAGATTTATTTCTTTGCAATTTGTTTCTACACTTGAAACTTTACTCCATGATTTACAAGCGCAGTTTTCTTTTTTTGCAATTACTTCGCACTGTTTTTTGCAAGCTTCATTTTGTTCACTTTTTGCTTCATCAACAACAGTTCTATGCATGTGCGATAGTGTTGCGTCATCACAACTGTTTATTGTGTTGTCGTAATAATTTCTAGTATTTTCAAAGTCTTGTGTTGTACTGAATTCACAGCTGTTTTTTAGCGGATAATTCTTGCTCCATATTGCAAGCAGTTCTTTTTTTTCATTTAATGCAATTAGTTTTAGGCGTTTTTGCTCCCATTCACTTTTAACATAAGGCCCGTCAATTGAGCATCCATCTGGCCCTCTGCAGTTTTCTTCTGCAGGTTCTTTTATTGTTGAAGCCCAAGTTTCTTTATCAGCTACAAAAAGTTTAATATCTATTGGCAGTTGTTTTGTGACGTCGATAATTTCACTTGCAACTATTAAATGAGCTTGTGCTCCTGTGGGAAGGTCCAATACATTAATCCAGCCTTTGTCAATATTGATAAATTCCCATCTTCCTTTTGGTATTTTTTGTTCACACTTGCTGTTTTTGCATTCTTTATCAATAGCGCAATCTTGATCCATTCTGCATAAAGAGCGGGTTTCTGTTTTTTCTTGTGACCAAGATACTTCTTTTCCAGCAGATGGTAATTTAAATTCAGTTTTTTTTGGGCAATAAACTTGTTCTTTTACAGGGTGGTTGTTTGGCGGTGCTTTGTTTACGTATTCTGCTCCGCAATACTTGATGATTTTATCTTCAACACAAGCATAAGTGTAAACACAAAGATCTTTAGCTTCTTTTAAAGTTGAAGCGCCCATTGCTTGAGGCCCAACATCGCACTTATCAAGAACTAAAGAAGAATGAGAATTAATACATTCACGAACATCTTTAGTTTCAACAACATAATTGCCAGCATGCTGGTCAGTACAACAATAATAAACCTCTTCTTTAACAACTTTAGTTTCTTCACTTTTAGGAGCGCAAGAACTTATTAAAAACAATGCTAGAACTGGGATTAACATTTCATGGTGTTTCATCTTTTTGCCCGTCCAATAATGCACTCTCCACGGATGTTTCTTTGTTTACACGATGGTGGATTGCATCTTCCAGGCAACACTCCTTTCATACAACCATCAAGGCATTTTTCACTTTCATCTTTTACAAGTTTATTATCAGCAAGGAATTTTATAAGATCTTGTGCTTTTTCTGGAAGTTTTATATTGCAAGGCAATAATTTTTCTTTTTCTTTTACAAGAACTTTGTATAAGTAATTTGTTGCGCTATCACATACTAAATATCCTGGAATTTTTTTTACTCGTTTTTCATCAAAATAAATATCAATTTCATTTGCTTCAGGAATATTATCTAAACGAATATTGCACATTTTTTTTTCTTCTTCAACAACTTTTTGAACAGGCGCTTTTTCTGCTGGAAGTGTTTTTTTAAAAACCACTGTAGGAGCCTCAAATTTAGGCTGTGGTTGGTAAACAGGTGATGGCTTTATTTCAACTTTTTTTTGGCAAGCAAACAGTATAAGCAATATTGATAAAAGTATTATCGCTCTTTTCATGCATATCTCTTAGGTGTAGTTGTATAAAAAGCTTTACAAAAAAAGAAATATTTTTAATATTGATCTTGTTAAGAAAGTTTATGCTGAAGAAACTGCTGATTTTATTGATTTTTTTCTTTTTTTTATCTTGCAAAGATGATGGGGCAGAATCTAAAACTGTTTTTAATCAAAGTGATGCTGTTGTAAAAATTCAGGCGGAAAATGCTTCAAATATGCAGTTTATTGTTAGTAATCAATCTGTAAAGCCTGATTTCATAATTATAACTCCAAAACAAAATCAAATTTATGAAAGTAGCACTGTGCAACTTGAAATGTTGTTGGAAAATATTCAAAATGCAGCATTTAAAATAAGCATTGATGATGCTTCTCCTGAACTGGTTAAAACAACAAAAAAAATATTTATTTTAAATCCAGGAGAGCACAATGTGAGTGTTGAATTAATGAAAGATGAAAAAACCAGCTATGCTGTTAAAAAAACAGTTAGTTTTACTAATAATTATGTAAAACCTCCTGAGAATTTTGGTTTTGATATTAAATTTCCTGTAGAAGGTTATGGTGTTAAAGGCGATATTATTGCAGTGAGATTAGTGCTTAATGAATTCAGTATTGATACTATTGGAGCAGGGAATCGTGAAGGACGGGGGCATTTTCATTTTTACCTTGATGGAAGCAAAAAACCTTTGGAAGTTGATAGTGCAACTTTTACAATTAAAGATTTATCAGCTGGAACTCACGTTCTAGAAGTTGAAATGGTTAAATCAGATCATTCATCATATGGTTTAAAAAAAAAGGTGAACTTTGAAGCTCAAGTTATTACATCTAAAACATGAGACTACTAAAAAAAGCAAATATTCATAATAAAAAAATTATTTTAAGAGTTGATTTTAATGTTCCTCTTAAAGGCAGTAAAATAGTTGATGATTCTAGAATTAAAGCTGCGCTTCCAACAATAAAATACTTGGTTAAAAATAAAAATATTATCTTGTTATTATCTCATCTTGGAAAACCCGAATATCCTGATCCTGATTATTGTATTGAGCCTATTGCAAAGCATCTCTCAACACTTTTGAAAAAACAAGTTATTTTTGTCAGAAACCCAACAGAAGCAAAACAAAGATTGTCTAATGCTAAATTTGGTGATGTTTTAATGCTTGAAAATATTCGTTTTTTTCCAGGAGAAACAAAAAATACTGGCGGATTTGCCAACTCTATTGCTTCTCTCGGTGATGTTTATGTTAATGATGCTTTTGCAGCTTGTCACAGAGAGCATGCAACAATTGTTAGCGTTCCTAAAATGCTTCCCTCATATGCGGGATTTTTAATTGAAAAAGAAGTGATTGAATTATCTAAATTATTCAAGCCAAAAAAACCTTTTATGCTTTTACTGGGCGGTGCAAAGGTAAGTACAAAAATTGAACTGCTTTCTTCACTTGGAAGCAATGTTAGTGAAATATTAGTTGGGGGTGCAATGGCATTTACTTTTTTAAAAGCGCAAGGTTATTTTGTTGGAAAAAGTTTTGTTGAAGATTCAGAGATTCAAACAGCAAAAGATTTGCTTAAACAATATAAAATTATTTTACCTCTTGATGTTGTTACTGAAAAAGATATTGTAGCAATTGATAATATTTCTGAAGATCAAGCTGGTTTTGATATTGGGCCTAAAACAGTTCAACTATTTTGTGATTATCTTTTGAAAGCTAAAACAGTATTTTGGAATGGCCCATTAGGCTTATATGAAAATGAAAAATTTCAAAGAGGAACATTCACAGTTGCAAAATCTCTTGCTAAGCAAAAATCCTGTAGAATCGTTGGCGGAGGAGATACTGTTGCAGCAATTTCTGAGCTAAATTTAGTTAAAAAATTCAGTCATGTTTCAACAGGCGGTGGTGCAGCGCTTGCTTTTTTAGCTAAAAAAACACTTCCAGGGATAGAGGTGCTTAAATGATTGATCAAAAAAAAATTGCACTTAGGCATATTAAGGAATTATTAGAGGAAGCAGAAAAAAACACGGAATTTGCAAAAAGATATGTCCATCTTGCAAGAAATATTTCTAAAAGAACTAAAACACCAATACCCTCTGGACTTAAAAGGCGTTTTTGCAAAAAATGTTCAACTTTTTTTATTATTGGTGAGAATTGCAGAGTTAGAACCACTAATGGTAAAGTAAGCTATACATGTTTGGAATGTAAAAATGTTCAAAGATTTCCTTATATTAAAGAACAAAAGCAAAAAAGAGCTAGCCTCGCACGTGCTTATTCTGCAAAGTCAGAGCATAAACAAATAAAGCAATAATTAGGAATTCAAAAAAGCCATTAACATGTACAGGTATTAATAACCATTTAAGTGCACGAAGAATAGTTAAAACTTCTTCTAAAACAAAAATAATCAATCCTGCAAAGAGAAGTTTCCAAGGTTGCAAGTATAATTTTTTTCTTGCTGATGTTTTGAAAAGCAAAATAAATAAAAACAAAACAATTAGTACAAAAGTAAGATTATAATATGGCGCTACAAAAGTAAATGCTTCATTTACATTAACTATTTTAACCACCCTTTGCTGACGCTTAACTGAATTATAAGTGAAGTTATTAGCAGTAATAAAATGCCTGAAGGAAGAATATGAGTCCACATATTTGGTTTCATTACTCCAAATGCTACAAGTGCGCCAATAATTTCTTCTGCTGTAAATAAAACAAGTGCCGGAATTAAAAACAACCATGCTCTAAGTACTGCTCTTTTTCTTGCACTATCAAACAGGCTTAATGCAATTCCTCCTGCAAATACCGCCATAAATACTGCTGCAAGCTGAGCTATTCCATAAATCCAGTCATAAACAGTAAGTACTATATACTTCACCTCTTTACTGTAATTGATCAAAAAGTATATATAAAACTTTTCATATACTATAATGTATGAATCTTCCCAATGCTTTAAGTTACTTTAGACTTGTAGGAACATTTGTTATGTTAATCTTTTCTTTTTTGCAAAATACTTTATTGACAATTATTTTTTATGTTGTTCTAGGATTGAGTGATGCTGTTGATGGCTTTATTGCAAGAGTTTTCAATTTAGAAACAGAACTTGGAGCAAAACTTGACTCACTTGCAGATCAAATATTTTATTATAGTTCCCCAATAATTTTGTACTTATTTTTTCCAATATTTATTAAAGAACAAGCTTTAATTATACTCATAATAATTGTAAGTGCATTGCTTATGGAATTAATACATTTGATTAAACACAAAACATTTGGTTATTTGCACTTGTATTCTGCAAAAATTTCCGCACTGATTCTTTATTTTTTCACACTTCATTCACTTATTTTTAATCCTTTACTTATATTATTTTATGTATTAGCCGCAGTGTTAATGTTTCATTTTATTGAAGAAATAATCTTAGTGTTGATTATTAAAAAACCAAAATCAAATATGAAAAGCCTTTTTCACTATTTATGGAAGAAATAATAAAACCCTTATATTTTTTATTTCCTGCATATTTTGCTAATATGGCTCCTGTTTTTGTAAGTAAAGTATTTAAAAAAAATTGGCCTTTAGATTTTGGTAAAAAGTATAAAAATCTTAGAATTTTAGGAAGCCATAAAACAATTCAAGGCTTTGTTGGCGGCGTATTTATCAGCACACTAGCAGGCTGGCTTCAGTATGCATATTCTCCGCAAAATTGGTTATTGTATTTTGACTCTGGATTATTAATAGGATTTTTGCAAGGCTTTGGAGCATTAACTGGCGATGCTGTAAAAAGTTTTTTCAAAAGAAGAATTAACATTAAACCAGGACAGCCGTGGATACCTTATGATCAAATAGATTATGTAATCGGAGCATTATTGTTTAGTTCTTTTGTTTATTTTGTTGGCTGGTGGCAATTTATGTTTTTAATTATAGTTAGTGCATTGCTTCATATAGCAGTAAATCATATAGGATACTGGCTGGGAATAAGAGATGTGAAATGGTAAATTAACACATATTACATCCATTCACTATGTCCCCATTGAATAAGAAGATCTACTCCTAAAAGTTCTACTTGTAAAGGAATATCACAAGCGCCATAACAGCTGCCTGCCCAGGTTATTACTGTAGCTTCAGTTTCTTTTTCTAGCTTTTCAGCAATTTCTCCAGCTTTTGGTTTTAATCCATCAGGTAGTTGAATGCACACTCTTCTAGCATTTTCTAGTTTAATTTTACTAATAACTTTTTCTAATTCCAGATCATAATCCATGAATTGCATACTTATAAAGGATTGACGTAAGCTTTATAAACATACCCATTGTTAAAAATATTTCCTTAACAAGTTTACAAGTTCGGAAATATCTGCCCCTATAGCTTAGCGGTGGAGCGCGCGGCTGTTACACTAATACTGTGTTGAAACCGCGAGGTCGCCAGTTCGAATCTGGCTAGGGGCGTACTTTTAGTATGGATGAAAAAGAATTACTTAGGCAAAAATTATTGAAAAATACTGGAGAAAGATTTTCTGAACATGAATTAAACACTTTGTATAAAAATATTATTTCAGAAGGCACTGGTAAACAGTTTGATTTGAGCCATAATAAAAACTGGCTTGTGCATACAAGACCTATTCTGGAAGCATTTTTTTTTTATGCAAAGTATTTCTTAGAAATGGCAGTAAAGTATGGAAAAATCGATAAGATTCCAGATTATTTACCAAGTGGTTTAGCAGCTTATTTTTTTTAACGTAAATTTCGAAGAAATCTCGATAAGTTTTTTTTAAACACTAAGATTCACTAGTGTTTCACTAGTGGTTTAGTAGTGGTTCTCAAAAAGCCACGCTTTTTGGAACGTCAGAAATAGCCACTCGCAATCTCCTTGCTTCAGCTCGGAGTAAGAGGGCGATTTCTGAGCGTGATCAAGAACACGCCCCGGGCTTTAGCCCGGCGGTTCTTGACACACCGAAAATGTTTTGCATTTTCGATTGAATCTTGGTGTGCTCAGCACAGAAAATGCGTTGCATTTTCTTGTGAACCACTGGATGCTGAAACCGAAGTTTCATGCCACTGGTCTATTGACCAGTGGTTCTTGACATTTTTCAATTAAAAATCTTTTCAATTATTTACTTATAAAATCTTACTCAAAAATAGTCTCATAAAACAGCAGAGTATTATTTGCAACTAAGCTTTTCACCACAAACCACCAACTACAAACCACAGACTAATATAGTACTAGACAGCTTTTATTCTTATATCATCAAGTCCTAGAATTGTTAATTCAGCTTCTTGAGAAGTTATGTCTTTAGTCTTGCCTGATGATAATGCTCTTGCTGCAGCTCTTGTGTCTTCGCCTCTGAATCCTGCTACAAGCAATGCAGTATTTCCATTTGCATGTTCAAAATATTTTAGTTTTGCAAGTCCTCTTTCAAAATCTTTTATACAAGACTCGGGATTGTTAAGCAATTTTGCCGCCACACTATTCGCGCACGGTCCGCCTATTATTATTGAATTAAATCTTGTTATGTCGTTTATTTCTGCATCTAGTTTTGCAACTCCTGCTCCTAGTTCTATTATTTTTTGTGTTTTTGATGTGCTGGTTGATGTTTTTTCTACTGCTCCGCCTGTTAAAAAAACTTGAGCTCCTCGTTGAGATAATGGATGTATTACTGTTAGCTCTTCAGGAATATCACTTGTTGCTGAATCATACAATTCAATGAGCTGCCCGTATTTTGTTAGTGCTTGGAATATTTGAGGTTCGTCTCTTAAATTTATCAAGCTTACATTAGTTATGTCAGTTCTTGGCATGCTGATCACACCGCTGCTTGCTTGTTTGATATTTACATTTATTGTTGTATTTGCTGATCTCGGGCTTGTATCAAAATTATCTTCACAAACTTGCAGAGATACAGTCATATCATTTCCAGTTAAGGGATTTGCTGTTCCTGTTATTCCATTGCTGGTTGTATTTTCACAAAAGTTTACAATTAATCCTCCTTCACAGTAAAAGCTGACTCTATTATTATCACATAAAACACCGTCGCCGTCTAAATCAATGCTTAAATTTGTATCTGCAATGCTTTCATCTCCGCTTACTGCTATTGTTGTTCCATGTGATATTGGTCTTCCTTGATTTGCACCTGTGCTGCTTAGTACAAACTGAAGTGTTCCAGCTGCAAGATCTTTCCATTTTACAACCTTGCTTGTTGGATCATAGCTTGAGTATTCATACACTGCACTAAATGCTGTATCATCACAAGAACTAAGCTGGCAGCTTCCGCCTTCGCTTGATCTTACTTGGCTGCTTCCGTCATTGTTTGAGATTATGAAAAAATCTCTTACAGCAACATTTCTATCACTGACTGAATTTGAACATTCTTGCCATACTAATTCCCTGTTTTCATTTGAAACAAAATCTCCTGAGAATAAACCACTGCCTCCTTCTGCTGTTGCTAATGGAAATGCATATTCCAGCCCTTCTTGATTTACACAACGAAGCAAGTATTTTCCTCTGCCTCTTGACTGAATTTTTAGTGTTGTAGTTCCAGTTTCTCCCAGTCCTTCATATCTTATATCCCAGCTATTAACTATTAATGCTTCTGGTTCATCAAGATATTCGCTTACTGTATGTCCTGCAGGTACATACACATCACCAATTAATCCATCTGCAGTTATGTTTATTGCAAATCTTTCTATTTTTGCTCTAGAAAGAACAGCGCCAGAATCCTGTGTTCCTTCAGGTGTTATAATAACTAGTGCATTATTTGATTCTATAACTTCATTGTTGACTTCTAATCCTCCTTTTGTTGCAATAGTGTCATTCCATAAATTGTCTAATAAGCGTATTTTTTTAACTCCTGCATAAATACTGACTAAAGAGCTTTGAGTTTCTTTGACTGTTGGAACAATATCTGACACTCCTATTAGTGTTCCGTCTGGAAGTGGTTCTACTTCTCCAATTTTCATTCTTGGCAATACCTTGCCATCTGCTTTAAGAATTACTTCATTGTTTGTTTCAGAAATAATAACAATTTCAATTTGGTGTTCTTTTCCATTTACACTTGCAGTATAACGATCACCTTCGCCTAGCGCAAGGTATGATTGCCCTCCTATAAATGTTATTTCTGCTCTTCCAGGATTTGTTGAATTTCCTTTAACTTTTGCATCTACAATTGTGAATTCTGTTCCTAAAATGTTAAGTTTTCTATTATCAAGATTTGTCAGGGTGCCGTCACTTTCAACATCTGATACAAGCCCTTCTTCAAATTGTAAAATCCATGTTGCAATTTCATGACTGCTTCTGAAAAATAGAAAATCTCCTACTTTTTGATGTTGATCTTCTGCAAAAACAACTCTGTTAGAAGTGTATGTAGATTGTTTTGGGAATTGCAGGTATTGATTGTATTTAGTTATTCCTCTTTGTGTTGAAATTGATCCTCCTTTAAGTATGCCAATATCAGCTTCTGTGAAAGTATCTCTTACTGCGCCAAGGGTTTCATCAATTTCAAGAAGATCTGTTGGTGTGCCAAATTCAACTGCAGCTCCAGTTAATCTTACTTTTGCTTGAGTTGTTGGCAGTTCTTCTTCAATAACCGCAGATTGTTGCAAGTATTGTATTATATCCATTGCTCCTGCAGTGTCTGTGCCTTTTGAATCTGCACCAACAACAATTGCCAGATTTGTTGCAGGAATACCTTCTACAATAAATGGCTCAGGAAAACTAGATAGTTTTACAGCTGAAGCAAATGGCATTAAAAATGATATAACTCCTAATGAAATTGCTTTTTTCCAATTTGTAAAAGTACGCATTAATCCACCTTCTTTTTATGATTATTTTAGCAATAGAACTATTTAAAAGCTTTGATTATATAGTTGAGGACATAAATGAAGCATTTATAATTTAGCCTCAACTATAATGCCAGACATAAATAATTATACAAATTGTTATGCCTGGCAAATATACTAAATGACAATTTTGTATAAATAATTATGTCATTTACTATAGATTGAAAAAGACAAACTATTTTATGTGTTACTTTTGTCTTTTTCTAAGAACGATGTTCCCAGTAATGAAAAATAAGCAGAATTGCACCTATTGATATTGCAGTATCTGCCAGATTAAATGTAGGAAAAAAAGAAAATGCAATAAAATCAATTACTTTACAATACAAAATTCTATCAAATATGTTTCCTAAAGCACCGCCCACAATTAATCCTAAAGATGTTGTTGTTATACTTGTGTGAAAAAATTCTTTGCGGTAGTACAATAATACTAGAACAATTGTTATTGCAGTTATCAAGATAATGCTGCTCCAGTTCTGAAAAAAACTAAAAGCAATGCCTGTATTTGTAACATTTTTTATTGAAAACCATGAAATCAAATCTATTTCTTGGCCAGGGTTTAAAATTGATTTAATGATATATTTTGATATTTGATCTATTATAAATGCAATAATAATTATTGATGAGAAAATAGTTTGTTTATTCACCTTCAGCAATCCTTTCAATATGTTCTACACGTTGATTTAAGCTTTCTAGTAATGCCTTGATAGCATCTAGCTTTGCGTTTAATAATTCCAAATCTTTTTTCATATCTCCAGTTGGTTGTTCTGCAAAAGGACTTTCTAAAGAAGGCCTGCGTACTTCAGGCATGCTTAAATCTTCGAATTTATTTTCAGCTTCAAATGTTTCTTCAGCAGGAAGCTCTTCTTCTTTTTTTCTTTTCCAAAATGCCATTTTATTTTTCTAAAAATATTGATTTTATTTTACCTTTAAATTTTTCCGTAATATTAGCATTTTTTATCTTGTCAAAAAAACCTGTTGAGTTTGTTTCAACTGATTCTTTAAGTTTATTAATATCTTTTTCAACTTCATTTGTTAGTACTACTCTTGGTTTTTGAATTATTGGAGCAATTGTTGATTTTGCTTCATTTAAAGGTTCAACTACTAAAGCACTCATTGATGTTCCTGTTATTAGTGAAAAGACAAAGATTCCTACAAGTAGAACAATAATAAATGCAACAATTGTCAATGCTGTTTTAATTAAAAATCTAATAATTACTATAGACAGGATTATTACAAACAGCCATAAAATAATTGAGATAGCATCCATTTTAATTACACTCTTTTATTACTCTTTCAAAACACTTGTTAATAGGCTCATTATTCTGAACGGGCATTTCTTTAAATTCTCTTGCTTTATTTAAAAAGTCCTGTCTTCTTTCTCTAGGAATATTATATTCATTCATAAATTTATCTACTATTTCTTCTTGTCTTTGAGCTTGTTTTTCAGCAAGCGGTTGTTCTATCTGGATTCTTGTTTGTGCTTCTTCTTTTTTAAGATACTTTCCTAGCTGTTCTAAAAAACTTGAAACCCAGCTATCTTCTGAGTTTTTTATAGATAATCCAGTTACAGCTCCTTGTGGCAGAAAAGGAACATCAATTGTTGTTGCTAAAAGAAAAATAGTTATTGAAACAATTATTATTCTTATCACTCTTTTATTTTTAAATGGTAGAGGAATCTTTACAGCAACACCTAATAAAAAAAGCAATGATATAAAAAGCGCAAATTTAGGTATAATCATGCTTGTTTAACAGATTTTTGTGTTTATATGTTTTTTGGCATTTGCTGTTTAAAGGGCAATTATTACATTCTGGTTTTTTTTTGCAATATTGTTTTGCATGTTTTACTATTAACGCATGAAATTCATTAAATAATTTAAAATCACAATCTAATCTTTCATGAAACATTTTTTGAAGTTCATGATAACTAATATCTTTTTCACAAAAGCCTAATCTGGAAAATATTCTTTTGGTGTATGCATCAATTACAAAAACTGGTTTTTTTGCTGCATACAAAATAATACTGTCAGCAGTTTCAGGCCCTATTCCATGCATAGAAAGAAGTTCTTGTCTTAAATTCTGCAATGGTTTGTTAAAGAATTTATTAATTGAACCTGAATAATTGTTTAGAAGGTATTTTGCGAAAAGAATTAATCGTTCAGCTTTCTGATTAAAATAACCTGAAGAACGAATTAGTTGAGCTAACTTGCTTTGATCTATTTTTGCTAATTTGTTAACATTGATTAGCTTATTTTTGTTCAATTGCATTATTGCTTTTTCAACATTAGTCCAACTTGTGTTCTGCGTCAATATAGCGCCGATGCATACTTCAAGCATTTGTTTTTCTGAAAAAGCCTTTCTTTTCTTGTATTCTGGAAATACTTCGCCTTTATCAGTTACAGGCCACCAGCCCTGCTTTCCATAAGCGTCAATTAATGCGTGATAAACCTGATTAATTTTCTTCATAGTTCTTCTCCTTTTGCTTTGCAATAAAACCAACAGCAGAAGAAAATATTGGTAGATATAACTTTTTCTCTTTGTTAGTTGAGGACATGAATAAAGCATATATTATTCAACCTCAACTAAATTGAAAAAGACAAACTATTTTATATGTTGCTTTTGTCTTTTTCTATGTTTATTAACTCTAGATTTAGTTGCAATTGATCGAGTACCATCGAAGCTAGAGGAACTGAGAAGTTAATTGCAAAGTTAAAACAAAATCAAACTAAAAAGTCAAAGTAGGCTTTAATTTCCGTAATATTTACAGACCACTGGACAAATGTGCGCGTAAGGTATATAAATCAAGTAGTTAATAAATATTGCATGACTGAAAATAAATTAGTTGTATTTGAGGACAAAAAAATAAGAAGAATATTACATAATGAAGAGTGGTATTTCTCTGTGATAGATGTAGTTGAGGTTTTAACTGACAGCAATAATCCTAATAGGTACTGGTCTGATTTGAAAATTAAATTGAATGAAGAGGGAGTTCAGTTATACGATATTATCGTACAACTGAAATTACCTGCAAATGATAGTAAATATTATTCTACAGATTGCGCAAATACTCAATCTATGTTTAGGATTATTCAGTCCATTCCTTCAAAAAAAGCCGAACCTTTCAAGCAATGGCTAGCACAGTTGGGACAAGAGAGAATTGAAGAAATAGAAAACCCTGAGCTAGGTCAAGATAGAATAAAAGAATACTACGAGTTGAAAGGCTACCCTAAAGAATGGATTGATAAAAGATTAAGAGGCATAGCAATAAGACAAGATCTGACCTACGAATGGAAGAACAGAAACGTGAAAGAAGGTCAAGAATTCGCAATTCTAACTGACGAAATAACTAAAGCTACTTTTGGTAAAACTGTTAAAGAATACAAGGAGTTCAAAGGTTTGGAAAGAAAGAACCAGAATTTACGCGATCACATGACTGATTGGGAATTAATTCTTAATATGTTGGGAGAGAAAGCCACAACAGAAATAACTGTTGCGAAAAATTCTCAAGGTTTTGATGAGTGCAAAACTTCAGCGAATGATGGCGGAAATATTGCGAAGAACACCAGAGTTGAAATAGAGCAAAAGATAGGTAAGAGTCTTGTCTCAAAAAATAATTATGCTCACCTGACAAAGAAAAGAAAGAAACTAATTGAGGCAAAATAACTATGCCTTTTAAACTATCTCCATCAACTATTCATTTATTTGAAGAATGTCCTAGATGTTTTTGGCTTCAGTTTAATAAAGGCATTAAAAGACCTGATGCTATTTTTCCATCACTGCCTTCAGGTATTGATAATATTCTAAAAAAACATTTTGATTTTTTTCTAGAAAAAGAAAAACTTCCTCCTGCTTTAAAAGATTTGAAAGATGTTAAATTATTTGATGACTTAGAATTATTAAAAGTCTGGCGAAATGCAAGAAAAGGATTGCAGTTTGTTGATGAAAAAGGAAATGTATTGCATGGTGCGATTGATGCGCTATTAAAGAAAGGAAATAAGTTGATTGTTCTTGATTACAAAACAAGAGGTTTTCCTTTAAAAGAAGATACTGTTGATCATTATAAGACTCAATTAGATATTTACAATTTTTTATTGAGAAAAAACAATTATTTAACTGAAGATTATTCTTATCTTCTATTCTATGTTTCCCGGGAAGTTGATATTGAAGGAACAATATTATTTGATACTGAACTTGTTAAAGTAGCTGTTAATATTGAACATGCTGAAAATGTTTTGAAAAACGCAATTAATGTATTAGAAGGAGATCTGCCTAAAAAAAATCTTGATTGTAATTATTGTTTATATAGGTCTTCTTAATGCTAAATTTGTCCAGTTGCGTAGAAACTGCAATATGTTTTATTATTAAACTAGGATTCCGTTAATAACTCCTTCTTGGCCCGGTCTATTTGTTACTTTTACTTTTCCAAGATCAGTATCAATAATTGCTCCTTTAGTTATTACATTCATACGAACAAAATTCCTATTTGCAGAATTTTCTTTTACTGTTTTAATTTTTGCTTGAGCATGAGCTTTTTTTTTAGGATCAAAAGCATTGATTGTATCAGTTGATCTTACTCTTAGTTTTTTCCCGTTAAATTTAGTTCTAACTTTAACAACATCTTTTTCTCCTATTATTGTTAAAGTAGGTGAATGTCCTAACTCGTATTTTTTTTTCTTACGATATTTAGTGTACATGCCTCCACTAGGCGTGTGGCCTGATCTTCTGCTTTGGATTATTGTCATTCTCGTGGTTAAATAGTGAAGCATTTATAAAGTTTACTTTCTATAATAGTCTAAAAAAGCAAATGGTGAGCGACGTTAAGGTTAAAAAAGGATATCTTGTTTTGTATTTTTGTTTTGATGTAGGATCAGAAATACATCTTGATAAAGTTGCAACTGTTTTAGGTAAAGCTATTCATGAAAGCAAACTTGAATGCAATAGGCTTACTCAGCAGTATGTTCAATACAGAATTCCACCTTTACAAATAAAACTCGATGAAAAAAAGATTTCTGATGTTGCAGTTCCATGTTCAGTTGATCTTAAACTTTATGATTTTGGCGTAATAACTGTAAGGTACTGGATTCCTATTAAAGGAGATTTTGAAGAGATTGGTTCTATTTGTTATAATCTTGTTGAAAATAATAAGATTGAAGCTCAAGCTAAAAAAGAAGTGCAATATTTTAAAGAAAAAATAAAAGAACTTATAGAACAACCAGCTTTTGATGTTCTGGAATCCTATGCAATAGTATATGTTCAGGAATTAGATAAGAATATTCCTGCAAAATCTTTATTTAAAAAATATAGTTTAAAAATTGCTAAATTTTTAAGGCCCGAAAAACAGCACTTAAGCAAAGAAGAGCTCGCAGATGCTATTAAAAATCCTCTTTCTTATTTTGAAAATGACTTGACAATTATTGATTGGAATGCAGCATTTATCCTTGATCCTACTGAAAGTTATGATGTTTTAGATATTGTTGAGTACGCTGTAATAGAGCTTTTAGAATTGCGTACTTATGATAAATACCTTGATGATGAAACTGAGAAAGCTTATGATGTACTTAGTAATGCTCGAGGGTTAAAAGCATTCAAATCTTTGCATAGCACTCTTGAAATGCTGGCTCAAATTCGTTTAGAAGTTCTAGAGGTTATGGAGAAAGTTGAGAATTCTTTAAAACTAATAGGTGACTTGTATCTTGCTAAAGTTTACCAATCTGCATCCCAAAGATTTTACCTAGATAAATGGAAAGCTTCAGTTAAGTCAAAACTTGACACACTTGTAACAACATACACTATGCTTTCTGATAAAATAGAAGCAAGCAGAAATTTCATACTTGAGTTTATTATTGTAATGCTATTTATCATTGATATAATTCTTTTATTAACTGGGCTTTAATAAAAATTTTATTCCAGCATTTGTTAAACAACATCCTTTGGCAGCAGGAATTGTTTGTTTTTGAATTTATATAAAGTTGCTGGGCGGTGTATTCCTTCCATTTTTGTCTCAGAAGTTGGCTCTACTATATTGAAGGAGAATATCTTTTTTCTAAAATTTCGTTTGTCAAGCTTTTTATTCAAAATGATTTCATATAATTTCTGCAATTCGGTGAGTGTGAATTTTTTTGGCAAAAGCTGAAAGCCTACTGTTGTGTATTCTAGTTTGTAGCGCAGTCTTACTAATGAATAATCAATAATTTGTTGGTGGTCAAAGGCGAGTTTTGGCAGATTATACATTGAAAACCATTTTGCTGCTTCAACATCTGTTTTTGGTTGCAGTTTTATTTTTGAAGAGTCTAGCAAAGCAAAGTATGCTATAGTTATTACTCTTCCACGAGGGTCTCGTGCAGGGTTTCCGAAAGTGTATAATTGTTCTAAATACACATCTTTTACTCCTGTTTCTTCTTGTAATTCTCTTAGTGCTGCTGCTTCAAGGTTTTCTTCAATGTGTACAAATCCTCCTGGCAATGCCCACATTCTTTGAAATGGAGGAAGTTTTCTTTTAACCAATAATACTTTCAGATCATTATCTTTTACTGTGAATATAATTATGTCAACAGTTACAAAAGGATGCGGATACTTTTCAAGCTTTTTTTCAGCCATAAATGTTAATTAGAAATTATTGTTTATAAATATTAGCTGCATTTTGTTCAGCAAGAAAATTACACAGATCTTCATCAGAAGATTCTTTATACAGTTCATGTGCACTTTTCTTATAGACAACTATAACTTTCATAATTCAGTGTATTATTGTTACAATTTTTATTTTTAATCTTTAGGTATTGCAAGCATTCTTTGAATAGGAATTATTGCTTTGCGCCTGATATCTTCTTGAACATTAATTTCAGGTTGTTCAGTTTCTAATGCATTTGCTATTTTTTGTAATCTTATTTTTGCCATGTGCTGACAAGCTATTGCGCAAGTGCGTATAAATTGAATATTAGGAAATTCAGCCTGAAGATTTGCTGTCATCTCACATTCAGTGCCTAAATAAACTCTTTCTAAGCTAAGATGTTCTGAGAGGTATTTTATCATGCCTGAAGTGCTTCCGCAATAATCTGCTTCTTCTCTTACTTCAGGCCTGCATTCTAAGTGAACAAGCGCTGCTGTTTTTGGATTTTTTTCTCCTACTCTTTGTTTTGGCAGCTTATATTGCTGTCTAATTGCTCTGACCATTTCAAGAGTGATTTGTTCATGAACTTCGCAAGCTCCATAATTGTTATCATACTTGCTAGGATAAATAATATCTATATCCAAACCAGCTGAATATACTTCTTCCTGTAGATTTGCACCCATTAAAGAATCTGGCAAAAACAATACTCTGTCAACACCAAATTCTTTAGCAGCATGTTTAACTACATTTAATCCATTTGATGATGTGCAGCAATAATCAGCTTCTGTTTTAGCATCAGCATAAGAATTAATATACAATATTACTGGTAATCCAGGATATTGTTTTTTATATGCTCTAACATTTTCTGCTCTGCAAGGATCTGCCAAACTGCAGCCGGCAGTCTCATCTGCAATCAAAACCTTTTTATCAGGATTAAGGATTTTGGCAGTTTCAGCCATAAACCTTACACCATTAAATAATATGAGGGGATTTGTTGCTTTTGCTGCATATTGCGCCAGCTGTAAAGAATCTCCTCTGGCTTCTTTTGGAGAAATATGAAATACTAATGGAGCCATATAATTATGGCCGAGGATTAATGCATTTTTGCTTTGCTGCAATTCTAGTATTTTTCTTACAATATCTTTCTGTGCTAGAAACTCTAACTGCTGGTCTTTTCCAGTTTGTTTTATGGCTGAATCTATTTCTAATAACTTCATTTCAAGTTGCATAGTATTAAGCATAGTTTTTACCATAATTAGTGTATTTTAGACACTATTAGTATATAAATCTTTCTAAATCTAGACTTTTGCATTTTATAAGTAAATAGACAAAAGTATAGGTTCTAAAGTTTTGCCTAGATTAATAAAACACGACAAACTGCATTGCAGTTTGTGTGCGCTGAAATTCAAAAAATTTCATGCGAACACAAAACTTTAGTAAATTAGAGCTAATTTGATTCGACAAATCAGCTATAATGGCTATGTGTATAATGGAAGTTATAGTCATTTTGTTAAAGTCTGATCTTGTTCTTTTCTTTTAGTTTTACCAGTACACTAATAGTAAGCTTTTTATACTAGTAGCGTAATATTACGTAATATGGTAGAATGCATAAGTAGAATCAGCAAGGGAACTAAAATGGATCAGATTTACTTACCTAAGAATAGGCATGGTTTGCTTGTGGGTAGTTATGTTATAATTAAACCTCTGCAAACTGAGGATATCAAAAAAGAAAGGCAGTATTTTGTTAATATCAAGTCTTTAGAGCAAATAAAACTTAAAATAGTTGATGAGCTATTTCGAGAATTAGACAAAATGATAGAAAAATATGATAACATTGTTATCACTGGCTCTTTTTTGGATGAAGGTTTTAATTTTAATGATGTTGATATTTTATTAATATCTAACGAAAATGTTAATGTTGACGTTTTGTCAAAGAAGTTAGAGACAATAACTGGAGTCAAGATACACATTATTTTAATAGATACTGAAACACTATTAAATGGCTTGTCAACAGATCCTTTGTATCAAACAATGTTGAGTAAATGCATTGCTAAGAAAAGGTTCATTTACAAAATACAACCAAAAATCGACTATAAAATTCTTGACTTTCATTTGTTAAAAAGCAAAATACTAATAGACAATTTTGATATTTTAGACGGTTCTGAAAAGTATTATTTGACTAGAAACATGATTGCAATATTAGATTATTTGAAATTTAAAAAAGTTAGTAGGGATAAAATAGATAAGGACATTAAGAAGTTGTTTAATCTAGAATCTGTTGAATTAATAAAAAAGAATTTGCTGGACAAAGAGATCTTTCTGAAAACCTATTCGAAAACATATGATCAAACATTTAATCTAATAATGAGCCAAATTAAAAATGGCACAAAATAGGCATAAATTAATAGACTTATTCATAGGAAATGTAGCAAATACAGTAGTTCATAGAATCTTAGAAAAAGCAATAGATGATATAGATATTTCTAAAAAATATATCAAAGAAATTAAGAATAGTTGGGATATAGCAAAGCAGTATAGAGAAAAAATTAATCCTTTGAACACTCCGCTGCCAGATGAAGACATTGACAAAATCAAAAGAAAAGTCAAGCAGAAAGTTAATTCTGAGCTAAACATTAGAATCGCTCAAGGGTACGAAAATATTGATCTGGAACTAGTGGAACCTCTAATTAACAAAGCGCTAGAAGAATTAAAGGTTGAAATTCCAAGACAAGAAAATAGAACTATAATTTCTAGAAAGTCTTATAAACAAAATAATAATTCCA
>JACPID010000004.1 GCA_016188265.1 Candidatus Woesearchaeota archaeon
AAGCCTCTGGCGGGATCTGCACCCGCGACCTCTACCTTACCAAGGTAGCGCAATAGCTACTATGCTACAGAGGCATATTTTAGGTGAGTAAAGGCTATGTTTTTAAATAATTTTGTGGGACTGAACAAAGTGAAGTAGCACTTTTTGATCAAACTTTTCTTAAAAGTTTGTGCTACAGAGGCAGTAAATTCTGATTTCCGTCGGAAAGTTTCCGGTTTTTTATGCAAAAGTTATATTAATAAGTAAATCTTGAAATCATTTAATAATGCAAATCTACTTCGAGACAACAAAGTTTTTGCGAAAATACCATTTTGACTGGACTTTAGTATTGTTGTGTGTTATTACTATACTCTTAATAGTGTACTTAATAAAGATATCAATAAAATGAAAAAAATATCTAAAGAAAAACAAAGCTGGTTTGAAATAATCACTAATATCATTATCTGGAGCCTTGGTATTTTATTAATCTACTGGCTAGTTCTAAAACTAACAAATCACAGCCCAACTTTTGATCAAATAATAGGCGGTGCTCTGGGAATTCTAGGCACTGTTTTAGCAAAACACCATCATACCATAGGAGAATTAAAAGAGTTTAAAGAAAACACGAAAAGAGAATTAGATTATATAAGAAATAAAGTAGATAAAATAGAATTTAACACATCAAATATGCAATCAGAAATTTCATTCATCAAAACCGAGATAAGTTTTATTAAATCAAGGAGTTGAGAAGTAAATACCTAGATCATGTTCTAATTCACTATTTTAAATAGCCTGACTAAATTATCGAAAGATTTAAGTTTAATGATTTATCTCTAATTTAAACGCGGAGGTTTTCAACATGTCAATCGAAATAATTAAATCAGGTGTTTTTGGAAATTTTATAAAAAAGACTACAACTTTTGTTATAGGAGGAATTGTTGGATTTGCTGTTTCATCAGCAATTTCAGAACGTAAAATTTTGCAAGAAGTAAATGCAACAGAAATGCTAAATAAATACATGTATGAAGACCTGCACATAACTGCAATGGTTGAAAAAGCAGATAAGAATAAAAACAAAATATTAGAAACAAGTGAATTAGTACAACTTCTTAATGAAGTAAATTATGAAATACTGACGCCAATACCAGAACATGTTATTCCTTATTTTGAAAAAACAGTTGATAAATTAAGTGGTGAAGTAAGCATAAAAATGAAGTACGGACATGCAGGACCAATATTGGAAGTAAAACTTCCTGAACAAGCAATAATGAAATATTTGAGAAATTAAATGAAAACACATTTTGTCTCATTTGTATTAATCTTTGGCCTTTTGATAGCGCAAGCTGCTATTGCACAAATGCAAACTACAGGGACGTGGGAAAATTATGTTGGATTCACTCAATGGCGTGTGACTGTAACTGAAGACCAGACCGGCTGTGGAGCAGAAAGGCCTACAGCTGTTCAACTGACAGCGTCTATAGAGCACAACAAGAACACAGCAGAGATTGGCGATTTAGGCCACGGCAAGACCAGCGGGGTATTCGTGGGCAACACTCTCCGAATCCGCAGCAAAGAAATTCCAGACGGCATTGGAAAATCAATACTGGACCAGTATGATGTAACCTTTACTCCTGACTGTTCCTGGTTCTTTGCAACATACAAATGGTATTACAGCGACGCGTACCAGCAATGCAGCGGAGACACTACATGGAGCGGCACAAGGACTGATGGCACAGGCTGTCCTACTACAGCGCAGAAAAAAGCCATACTGGAAGCTCGCGCTGCTGCTGAGGCTGAAAAAGAGCGCCGCTACGCTGAAATCCTTGCCAATGACCCTAAGAACTTCTGGGCGAACTGGGACATGGCAGAGCGGAGAAAGAAACAAGGCAATTACAGGGAATACCTCCAATACTTCAACAATGCAGCCACGAACGAGAATATATTCAAAGACACGCGCGAGCAACTGAACAATTACGCAGCCAGGCGTTTGCACCTTTCAGAATTGCCAACGCGAGACAAAAGTCCAATACTGAGAATAGAACAAGATGAGCTCAAGAACTGGAACAGCGGACTGTTGTATAATGTGAACTTCCGAAAAGAAGAGGTAGCTGACAATAAGTGGAGCTTCAACATATGGACGCTGTTCAACCAGAACTCTCACAAGCTTGTGAATGACATAGTCGGACTGCCAGAATAAAGCACATGGAAAAACACAAAAGTAACAGCAGGACCAGAACTCATGCAACCAAATACTTGGCTGTATTGACAGCCGGATTGCTGCTACTCCTGATTGCAGGCTGCGCCACGCCTGAAACTACTGTTCCTTCAACGCCAGCCACTCCAAAACCTGTCGCCCTGCTAGTTCCTGATTGCACAACCAAGGAATGCTTTGTCTCATCGGCAAATGATTGCAAAGACATTGATTTGACACTCACTGAAGATGCTGGAGTTCTCAAATACTCATCTTCAAAAGATTGTATTTTTACAAAGACATTGATCAGTTTAAACGCGAACGATACCCAAGAGATGAAAAGTCTTCTAAATGGAAAAAGCTTAACTTGCAGATACGAAAAAGGAAAATTCGATCAGAGATGGGCCACATCACTGATTTTCGGAACAGAGTTTTGTGAAGGTGAACTGAAAGATATTCTCGTTGAGCTGATATTATTCTTCTGAGCAAGTCGACTGAATTGACAAGAACAGGTTCGGACTATTTACTGTTCAAATCTAGGAATACGCCGCCGCTGGGATTTGAACCCAGATATCCTTTCGGAAACGGGATTAGCAATCCCGCGCAGTACCAAGTTGTGCCACGGCGGCATTTTGCCCGCATTCATCTCCTTGCGATGCAGACAGCATAAATTAGGAGAAATTCTGTTGATTTATAAATATTTCAGCTAGAAAGATTAAAATACCTATTAAATTATAATTGTTAAAAAAAGAGGAATATGGTGTTTATTCAGAAGAATGCAAGTTTATTTTTACTATTTTTATTAGTGTTAGCAGGATTTGGGCTTGTAGCTTCTGCAGTTTTTTTTCAGATAAGTATTAATAACTTAAATAAAGAATATTCTACTAAAGGAAGAGCGCTGATTGGAATAACTAGTGAAATTCAAGAAAAACAATCAACACTTTCTTTGATTAATGAAGAGATTCAGCTTAAATCAGAAATGATTGAAGACTTACAAATGAGGTATGCTCAAGTTAAAAAACAAAATGAAGACCTTCTAGAAAGAATACAGTTTTTATCAAATAAAATAAGTGAAGCAAATAAAGATGTAAACTTGATGCAAAACAAGCTTTCTGTTTGTGAAGCAAATAACGCTCAATGGGAAGCAGCATATGATAGTTTGATGTTACAAAGAGATTATTATGCAAGCCTTGCTGGAACTGCACAGCCCCGTTAGTGATCTAGAAAGATGAAAGCCTCGAATGTGCCTTGCACTTCAAGGATCCAAAATTCTGTTAATTTTGAGAGCCTCCGGGGAGATTTGAACTCCCAACCTGCGGTTGTTTCTTAAATATACGAAACCGCCGCTATAACCAGATTAAGCCACGGAGGCATTACTTAAAATGCTTAAGAATTGCTTCTTTTGTCCTTAATTTTTTTTGACATTCAAAACAAACAGTATGCAGTTTTCCTTTCTCATCTTTAACATGAGTTCCTATAATTTTCTTCAAAAAGTTTTCTTGAATTGTACTTTTACAAATTCCGCATTTCATAATTTATATTCTTTTTTTATTAAGTTTTTAAATTTGTTGATTCTTTAAAGTGAAGAAAGATAAGTGCATATTAATCATTGCTTCCAAAAACTTTATCTCTGGATTTTAATCCAAAACCAGAATTATCTCTATCACTTAATTCATTTAATAGTTCTTTGGTATTTTCATAAAGTTCTTTTGCAGCTTTTATCTGCATTTGTATTGGAGGCTGACTAAGCAGTTTTTCAATAGCATTATCAACATCTTCAGGAATTACAACCCTATGCTCAGCTAATTGCTTCTTTAAATATTCAATATCTTTATCATCAGTAAGTCCTCTTTTATCTTCTCTTTTTTGAAGTGTACGTTGAATTCTTAAAGCTTTTTCAGGATGAGCTCTTAAGTATTCAGGAACTATTGTAAAATGCACTTCATCAACAACCTTTCTAATAACATCACCAGGAGCGCCCTCTAATCTTTTAGCCCAAGCAACATACTGTTTTGAAACATCTTCATTAACAGGCAGGGTTTTTTCTAAATACATTTTAAGCATTAAAACTCTTTCATCTTCACTAAGTTCACCAACAACATCAACATATCTAAAACGCCTCATAATGCCTTTAGGAATCTCCATAGGTTGATTAGTCATTGCCATGGTAATAATACCATTATAGTCGTGCATTCCATCAAGCACTTCAAGAAGAACATTCTCTATCTGTTCCATATCAACACTTGTATAGCCATAATCGCTTTGTGCAAACCAGCTGTCAAATTCATCAAGACACAAAACAACTGGTTTTAATTCTCTACCATCAATGTAAAGCTTTTTTGCTGCATCATAAACTCTTTTAACATTATTAACTGATTCATGCATGTAAGCAGTCAAAGTACTAGCTACACTTACACTTGCGCCAATAACTCTTTCATCACTACAAACAGCTCTTGCAAGTTCAGTTTTTCCACACCCATATGGGCCAATTAAAAAAATATTACTTCTTACTTTGCCACCAGGAGCGCTTAAACGCATGATGTGCGGATAAATTGCAGTTTCAATAACTTCATTAAGGTGTTTTTTTGCCTGATCAAAACTCTTTCCAATAACTTCACTTAGTTTAACTCGAGGTGTAGGTTCTCTGCTAAAATAAAACATGCCAATATCTCCTTGCCTTCCTTCATAATACTCATTATCAGTTAGCTTATCTCTGCGCAGTCTGCGCTTACTTTGCGAAGATAACACCTCACTTATTTGTTTTTTAAGTTCAACTGCTTTGACAATAGCGTTTGTTGCTATACTTTCAACTTTTTCAAAATCTTGTTTAGTATAATCTATTTCAGAAATAACCAGCATTGTTTTATATAACAGCTCGATTAACTCATCTCTTAATTTAAATGAGTCTTTTTCTTTTCTATTTTCAGGAAGAACATCATCTTCTTCTTGTACAATGCCTTCAAGATCTGCTTTTTTGATTTTCTTAAGATACTTACTAATTTTAGCAGTATTTTCAGAAGAAGATACAAACAATGCTTTTCTTTCAAGAGCTATTTGCGGAAGTCCTGCAATAGCTGCATGCTCAACTTCTAAGTTTTTAAACATATTATAAAATTGTTCAAGAGCTGAACCTAATTTTTTAAAAAAAAAATGCGGTTTTTTAACATAAGATAAAAATAAAGGATTTGATAATTCAATAAACTTATCAGCAGCTTCACTTACTGTGTACTTGCTTAATTCCTTGATAATTTTTGTTTTGCCTTTTTTATCTTCAACAATCCTTTCCTTATATTCTGGCAGATTGTCAATAATATTAAGAAGCAAATCAGTAAGAACAGGATTATCTTCAACAAGTTTAATTTTTACATACTCTGCAATAGGCTTTCTTTCATGATCAATATGAGATAAAATTCTTTCAATTTCTGTTTTTTCTTTATCAATACGCTTAACAAACCTGTCTTTAAGATATTGATCATAAGATCCAACATACTTGTAGGAATCTTCCAATATTTTTGGAAATTGTTCAGAAATAAAATCATACAAATTAATACTCTTAATACATAATTCTTCAACTAACTGAATATCCTTAGAACGCAAAGAATCTGTTTTTTGTGATTCTAACTTAGTTTTATTTTTTAATTTATTAGAAACAAAATTATCATATATTGTTTTAATTGATTGGTACGCTTTAATTAAATTAACTACATTTTCTGAGAGTTCTCTATAAAAAAATGAAAAAAAAGTTGCAGGATGAAAATAATCATTAAAAAAATCTTCTAAACTTCTAGAATTATTAAGCAAGTTTCTAAGATCATCCTCAACACGCAGTAAAAGATTAGAATTTTTTCCAAACTTGTCACAAAGCCCGCCTAACTTCTGCGTAATTTGCAAAGCGCTATTAAATGAATTTGTATCAATACCTAGAAAACTATCTACAAAACTACTAAAATCATCATCTTCATGGTTTTTTTTCATTTTTCATAAAATACCTATAAGATTAAAGAATCAACACATATAAAAGATTTGTTAAAAATAAATCCCCGCGGGCGGACTTTCAATGGTTTATAGTTTGTAGTGGGTAGTTTGCAGCCTCAAACCACTAACCACAAACCATTTTGAACCGCCAACCTTTCGGGATCAGCTGACCACGCCTCATACTCTGTCTTAAAGACAATGTCAGGTGGTGTGTAAAACTACAGCCGAACGCTCTGCCGTTGAGCTACACGGGGATAACAACATAGAAAACCTAGCTTGTTTTTAAATTTTTATCTAGTTTACACTTTTTTGTTCTCATTATTAGCTCAGCTTCTTTTCTAGTGTATAATTTTTCTTTTGCACCAATAGATTGAAGAACTCCGCTTGCTTGAACAAAGCCAAGTTGCAATGCGTAGACTGGATCTTTTTTTAAAATAATTCCTGCAACTACTCCAGAAGCAAAAGCATCTCCAGCGCCAGTGGTTTCAAGAATTTTTGTTGCTAGAGGTGTTAAGATAAAACATGTTTTTCCGTCATACGCGTGCACATCTCGCGGGCCATCAGTAATGACCACAAAATTAGCAAAATAATGTAATGATTGCAACATGTTTAGTAATTTTTTTTGCTTTGTTAAGGCTTTTGCTTCTTCTTTATTTAAAACAAGCACAGAACAACCATCAAGCAAAGGCTTTAATTTCTTCAGCCCTTGTTGAGCAAGATACAAACTAGGATTAAACGCCCATTGGATATTATTATTTTTTGCCCAATTAATAATCTTTTTAGTAGTTGTAAATCCTTTGCCAAGCACTGAACTTATGTATAACCATTTTGTCTTTACTGGCTTCCATACTATTAATTTGTTAGTTAATCCTTTATACGTAAGAATAGTTCTATCTTTTCCTAAACCAATAAAAATTACACTGTATCCAAGCTGTCCTTCTTGAGTATTGCCTAAAAATGATATTTTTTCTTTTGTTAATTCTTCTTTGACGAGTTTGCTGTGATAATCTTTTCCCAGCACACCTAGAAAGCCTGTTTTGAGCCCTAAACGAGAAAAACTTACTGCAGTATTGGTTGCGCCTCCGCCTGTTTTTATGTGCAATTCATCAATAAGAATTTTAGATCCAATATTATAACAAACATCTTTGTGTTTTTTATGGACAACAATCTCAGGATTTTTTGTTTTCACAAATACATCAATTGTTGCACCACCTACACTGATAATGTCAAACATACACACCTCACTTTTTTTTATATTAACTTGTGCTTTTTTTAATGCTTGTTAAGAATTAGTTAACTTTAAATATTTTTGCAGTAAATTATTTAAAAAAGGTCAATTGTCAAAGTACTATGAAAGTCTGTGAAGGATGCCAGAATTACAAATTATTTAAAGAAAAGTGCTGGTTTTACTGGGAAAATAAGAGAATCTGCACACAATACAGAGAATCTTTTGGCCAAGAACCAGAATTTAAAACAGCAAAAGAAAATTTTTTATAATGTTAAAGTAGATTAATCTTTATCGTAAATGTTTTTCCTATGTCCTATTCTCAGTACATAAATTATTTCATTAGTACTATCTAAATCTACAATTGCCCTGTAATCTCCAATTCTTAATTTCCACTCTTTTTTGCCAACTAATTTTGCAAAATAATGAAATGGATTTTCTTTTGCTTCTTCTACTTTTTTTATTAATCTTATAATTAACTCTCTTTCTAGATTTTTCAAATTTTTTTTCGCTTCACCAGTCCATCTGACTTCATAGCTCATTCAAATCCCCAATTCTTCAATCAGTTCTTTTGTAGAATAAACTCTTCCCTTTTTAATATCTGCTCTAGATCTGGCAATGCTTTCTTTGGTTTTTTTATTGAACTCAAGTCCATCTTCTTCTGCTAATTCCATAAGTTCAGTAATTACTTCTTCATAAGTTTCCCTCGGATGATGTTTAAATCTTTCTAATTTGTATTTTGTTTTTTCAGTTAGTTGTATTGTAGTTGGCATAGCAACACCTCACTATAATTAACTATAGTCAAATATAGTATATAAACATTTCTTTTTTGACATGTCGAAAACTGCTATGACGCACGCTATAAACTTCAGTTTGTAGATAGGATTAGCAGTTTTTGATCATCATGAAAATCAAAGATTTTCAGGATCCCAAAAATGCAAAGCACAATCTGCACTATTTTACTAGAACCTGCATCTATATGAAGAACATAAGCTTTTTCATCACCTGAACGAACACCTTGATAATTATGAGTTCCATCAAAAAGAGATTGATGAATATGGCCTCCTAAAACAATTTTAGGCTTTTTTTCCTCGACAATTCTGCCAAGACCATAACCATAACCATAATTGCTACTGCCAGACAAGTCTTCAGCTAAAGCATGAGGTCCTTTATGAGCAACAAGAATATCAATAGATTGATCTTTAAGCCTTTTTAACACTTGATTGTTTTCAATAAGCTTTTTAGCTTCTTTTTCATTTTCTTGTAATAATTCTTCTATTTCTTGATTTGTTGGCTCTATTTCAACATCTTTATAAAAGCAATTAGGAATAATCCTAACCTTCTCATACCATCCAGGAACGCCTGCAATATTAAGACCTTCCAACTGTATTGGTTGTTTTTCAACAAAATGCATATTTTTTAATTGATAAATTTGATCTGGATCCCAGTTGCCACGAACACCATAAACAGGAACTCCAAACTCGCCAATTATTGAATCAAAAACTGAAATATCACTTTGAAACATTGCTTCCATTTCTTTAATTACATCATCAACTGATTTTGCTTCCTTTGAAAAAGTCTGGTAAATTTTATTAAATTTTTGAAAAGCTAAAATTAATTGCTCCTTATTAGCTTCATATTGAAAAACAAATTTTCGCATTTGCTCTCTTTGTTCACCAGGTAAGTTAGGCAATGCTATTTTTATATTTTCAATACCGCCCATTTGTTTTGCTAAAATCTCTAACTGCATTAATTGTTTTTCTTGATCAGATAATTGCTGGAATGCTCTTTGTTGAACTGCATTTTGACTTTTACTGCCAATACTAGCATATCTTTGTTCATTAAAGAAGTCACCAAGTAAAAAAGCAGCACAAATATTTCCTTCTTTTCTAATAAGTTCATGAATAGATCTTAATTTACCAAAATCAGGATTGTCATGCAAGTCGCTTGCTTGAAGAATCTTGATTATTTTACCCATAAAACATCACAACAATTCTTTAAAAAAAAATAAAAAAAAGATTTTACTATTTTGGAACAACTTCAACGGGTTTAACTTCGTACTTTTGAACTCTTGGATTTCCTTGTTCATCGAGTCTAAGCAAGAAATTCTTTCCGTCATAATTCATATAAACTTCTTTTTCTCCATTGCCATCTAAATCTTGAAGTTTTATTTCAAGCTTGCTAGGAACTACATATCCTTGCTGAACTTTCTCAGTGTGCGGAATTTTGTTTGCAGTGAAATAACCAACTGATGTAACTCCTAAAAGTCCACCCAACATTACACACAAAAACATATTATTGAATCCAAAATCTTTTCTTAGTCTATAGACTAAACGGTCGTCTGCTTTCATTTTAATACCTCCATATTTATTGTATAATTACTGTTATTATGATAGCAAGTATATAAATGTTTCGACATGAACACCACTTGATAGTAGTGACGTACTGAATTAGAAAACAAAATAAATAATATGACAATAATTTCGTTTTCTATAACCTTTGGAGCAAAGTCAAACTATAAAAGTGTTATTCTTTTTTGACAACTTTTGTTATGTTGGCTATGAAAAATTTTGCGTTATTTATTAAATCGTGGGCTGGTTTTTTGTTTGCTTGCGGTATTGTTTCATATGTGAAGTGTCCTCTCTTCCATTTTTCATCTTTGATTACTTGCAATAGTTGATCTGCTCTGATTATTAGTTTTTTATAAATTTCTAACAACTTTACATCTAAAAGTCCTGTATCTACAAATATTTTTTTGAAGTCTTTGTAGGTTTTCTTGTGAACTTCTGGCGAGTCTGTTTTTATGTTTTTAGTTAGTAGTATTGCTTTTGTAGCATAGAAAATTGAATAGTATGAATGAGATATTACTGAGCTGTAGAATGTTATTTCTGAAGGTAGTTGAAAATGTATTTTTTCTTCATCTTCTTCGCTTAATTTTCTGAGAGATTCTGCTGCTAAAAGTTCGTTGTTTGCTCTGTTCAGATAAATTTCAACCACTGAATCCGTTTTTAATCGCCTCCATCAAAATTTTATAATATGCTTCAGCGCCGGTAAGTATAAGGTTGTTTTTAACTATTTCTTTTCCATAATTTGGTTTTTTGTCTAGAAGCATTTGTAAAAATTCTTCTTCTTTAAAAACATAAAGATGTATTTTAGGGATATTTAATTCGCAAAAATGTTTAATTTCTGCATAAACTTTGTTTGGAGCTATTGAGCATAAAATAACAATGTCAATGTCTGACTCTTTTTTTTGTTTTTCATTAGCATAACTTCCGGTTATGATAAAACTAAATAAATAAGTGGGAATTTTGCTCATAATTTCTTCTAAATTTTCATAAGGAATATTTTTTCTGTTCCAAGAAATATATTCAACAACATTTGATAAGTGAAATACTGCTTTTTCACACCATTTAATTTCATAAACTACCACGTTTCCTACTTTTTTTTGAATTAAAACTCCTTCTTTTACAAAATTCTTAATGGTGTTATAAACATAACTCTCAGATTTAGATTTAGTTAAGAGTTTAACTTCCTTAAAAGTGAAACTTTTACAAGGTTCTTTCGCGAACAAGTACAAAATCCGATGACTTTTTCTCAACATTTTCTTTTTTTAGGATTAAACAATCCTAAAAATAGGATAGTATATAGATGTTTCGTTTTCTCAAAATATATTCTGTAAAAAAATTATTTGGTGCTATCTTACTTTTGCGCCATCAAAAGCTTCAGAAATAACTGGCTTTCCTGCAACAAGTAAATCTTTTTCTTTATACTTTGCTCTGCCACCTTGCACTATTAATTTCAGTGAAAGTACTTCTTCAATAGTAACTTGCGGTTTCGGGTTTAAAGAAATATTTTCAACAGTAACTTGATCTCCTGGCTTGGCATGAGAAGCTTCAAGAACTTTAACAATTCCATCTTTATCTCCTGCTAAAAGCATTCCTTGGCTTTCAACACCTCTAATATTAGCAGGCTTCATATTCTTAACAACAATAACATGCTTGCCAACTAAATTATCAGGAGTATAATGTTGTTTTAGTCCAGCAACAAGATTTATTTCTTCACCAATATCCACACTTAACTTGTATAGTTTATCAGCATTTGGATGAGGTTCAACTTTTTTAACAATACCAACTATTAAATTAAAATCAGAAAAATTATCAACAAGAGGCTTAGAAAGTTTAGGAAATACAATCTCTGGCTTAAGAAGTTTTCCTTTTGTAGCTTTTTTAAATTCAATATTTTTCCAGTCACCTATTTTTTGGCCTAATTGTTTTGCTATTTTTTGCGCAGTTTCAGGAATAAAAGGAAATAACAAAATAGAAACAATTCTTAAGCATTCAATAATAACGTATAATATAGTACCTAAGCGTTTTTTATCATTAACCTTCCAAGGCTGGGCTTCATTAATATACTTATTGCAATCATGAACAAATTCAAGAATTTTTTCAAGAGCTTTATTCCACTCGTAATTGAGCATTAATTGGTCAACTTCATGAGCAACATGAACTTTTTTAATAATCTCAGCATCAATATCATGCAAACAATCTACTTTTGGAATTTTTCCATCAAAGTTTTTATGAATTAAAACAACAGTTCTTTGAAGAAGATTGCCAACAGTATCTGCAAGATCAGCATTACAACGTTCAACAAGAGCTTCTTCTGAAAAATCTCCATCTTGTCCTGCAGGAATTTCTCTTAAAAAAAAATAACGTAATGCATCAACGCCATATTTATCAATTAAATGAAGTGGATCAATCACATTACCTAAACTCTTACCAATCTTCTGGCCATTCACAGTAAGATAGCCATGAACTAATATTGTTTTAGGAGGCTCTATACCTGCAGAAAACAAAATTCCAGGCCAAATAACGCTGTGAAACCAATTGATCCCTTTTCCTATAAAGTGAACATCAGCAGGCCAATACTTTTTGAACTTAGCTTTAGGATAATCAATTCCTGATATATAATTCAAAAGTGCATCGAACCAAACATATATTGTATGTTTTGGATCTACTGGTGTTTTAATTCCCCAGGATTTATTTACTCTACTAACACTTAAATCTTTTAATTCTTCACTTTTCAAACGAGAGATGATTTCATTACTTTTTTCTTTAGGAAATATCAAATTATGATTTTCTATAAGCTTAAGAATTTGATCTTTATATTTTGAAAGCTTGAAAAAATAACTTTCTTCTTCTAATTTTTCAGGTTCTTTTTTATGCTCAGGACACTTGCCTTCAATTAAATCCTTTTCAGTATAAAACGCTTCGCAACCTTTGCAATACAAACCAGAATAAATACCTTTGTATATGTCTCCTTTTTCATAAACTTTCTTGAAAATTGTTTGAGCAACGTTAACATGACTTTGTTCAACTGTTCTAATAAAACGATCATTAGACAAATTTAATTTTTTACATAATAATTGAAATACTTTTGCATTTTTATCAACAAACTTTCTTGTAGGCATGCCTGCAACCTTTGCTGCTTCTTCGTTTTTACTAGCATTATCATCAGTTCCAGTTAAGAAAAAAACATCTTCACCTTTCAACCTATGCCATCTTGCTAAAGCATCAGCTATTATTTTCTCATAAGAATGACCAACGTGCGGAGCTGAATTAACATAATCTATTGCAGTTGTTATGTAAAACTTAGTTTTAGGCATACAAATGTGAAACGTATTATTGTATTTAATTGTTACTATTGAAATATTTCCTTGCTGCTTACAAAAGATTATAAATCTTTAAATATTAATCCTAATGATGAAAGTACTTTTCATATGCAACCAAAATAAACATAGAAGTAAAACTGCAGAAATTATTTTTAGGAATAGATTTGAAACAAAGTCAGCAGGGTTATATAATAAATCCTCTGTTACTAATCACCAAATTATCTGGGCTGATGTTATTTTTGTTATGGAAGATGTACAAAGGCAAGAACTTTCAATACGATTTCCTGAATTGTATTTACAAAAGCAAATACTTACTTTAAACATACCTGACATTTATCAATATAATCAACCAGAATTAGTAAATTTGTTAAAAAAAAAAGTGAATGCATTATTGTAGCCATTCTTCAAATTGTTTTTTTGCTTTTTCTTTGTTATTAAACATTTTTGTTTCTGCTACAGAGAATTTTGGAAGATGTCTTGTCACTTTGTATTTCAAAGAACCGTTTTCTCTTAGTTCTATGATAGACACTTCCCAATTTTCTGAGTGATTTTTTGTTATCCTTTTCATACATTAACTATTTGCGGTTCTGTTTATATTTGCTATGCACACACATGTCCAGTGTCCACTGATTTAAACAAGAATATTTTTAAACTACCTAAATATCAACCATTCATGCCTAGAATAGCTGTTATTAATGAAGAAAGATGCAACCCGCAGGGTTGTGGAAATTATCTTTGTATTAGAGTATGCCCTGTGAATAAAGAAGGACAGGAATGTATTTTTCCAAACCCAACAACCAAAAAAGCTGCAATAGCAGAAAATTTATGCACAGGTTGCGGCATATGCCCTAATAGATGCCCTTTTGATGCTATTTCAATAATTAATCTTCCCGAAGCACTTGACAAGCCTATTCATCGTTATGGAAGAAACGGATTTCACCTGTACAAAATGCCAATTCCTTTTTTTGGAAAAGTTGTAGGCGTTTTAGGAAGAAATGGCGTTGGAAAAAGCACTGCAATTAAAATTATTGCAGGAATGCTAAAACCTAATTTAGGAAAAGATGAATCTGTACCACTAGGAGAGCTAATAAAATATTTTAGAGGAACTGAAGCTCAACACTTTTTTGAAAAACAAAAACAAAAAAAAATTGTTGTAAGCTATAAACCGCAACATGTTGACATGCTTCCAACAATTATTAAAGACAAAGTAGGCATAGTTTTAAAGAAGGTTGATGAAAAAAATGCTTTTGATAAAATAGTAAATATTCTTGACTTAAAAGAATTGCTTGATAGAAATATGAATCAGTTATCAGGCGGAGAACTGCAAAGAGTTGCAATTGCTGCTGCATCATTAAAAAAAGCAAATATTTACATTTTTGATGAACCAACATCTTACCTTGATATAAAGCAAAGAATTAAAGTTGCACAATTTTTAAGATCATTATCTCAAGAAGATAATAATGCAGTTCTTGTTGTAGAGCACGATTTAGTTATTCTTGACTACATGACTGATTTACTCCAAGTCATGTATGGTAAACCTGCAGCATATGGTGTTGTAAGCCTTCCTAGAACATCAAAAACAGGAATGAATACGTTTTTAGAAGGTTATATTAAAGATGAAAATATGCGTTTTAGAGATCAATCAATTAAGTTTCTTGCCAGGCCACCTGAAAAAAAATCTATGAAAATCGAGTTGACTTCCTGGACTGAAATTAATAAAAATCTAGATGAGTTTAATCTAAAAATTAAAGAAGGAAGTATACACCAAAATGAAGTTGTTGGAGTGCTTGGTGAAAATGGCATTGGAAAAACAACATTTGTCAAATTACTTGCAGGGATTATAAATGCAGATTCTGGAAAAATTAACAAGTTTGTAAAAGTAAGTTACAAGCCACAATATCTTTTAGCTGAAACAGATGAATCTGTTGCAAATGTATTGCATGAAGCAATTCAAAAATATGATTTACAATTAATCCAGCCATTAGAGCTTAAACACCTTCTTCAAAAAAATCTCAATCAATTATCAGGTGGAGAACTGCAAAGAGTAGCAATAGCTCACTGCCTTTCTCAAGAAGCTGATTTGTATTTATTAGATGAACCTTCAGCTTATTTGGATATTGAACAGCGTTTAATGCTTTCAAAAATAATGAAAAATTTCACTGAATTAAAAAAATCATCAATACTTATTGTAGACCATGATTTAGTATTTTTAGATTATGTTTCTGATAGATTGATTGTCTTTGATGGTATTCCTGCAAAAAAAGGAATTGGCGAAGGTCCTTTTACACTAAGAAATGGAATGAATATTTTCTTAAAACGCTTAAAAATAACCTTAAGACGAGATCAAGAAAGCAACAGGCCTAGAATTAACAAACCTGAAAGTGTGCTTGACAGAGAACAAAAAGAAAAAGGAGAATATTATTACGGTTAACTAAATTAAGCTGCTTTTTTGTTTACTTTCTTAACAACAGCAAGAACACAATTAAAAAATTCTACAGCTTCTTCAACAACCACTTTAAGAGGCCTGTTCTTACTTAATACATTCACTAAAACATAAGACATAGCAGAAACTTGTTCATCATTAAAATTATCAAGATTTATTTTTTGAGCATACTGGGCTTGTTTAATTAATAAATCTCGTTTGTTTTTATCAAGAATAATAAGCTCTTTATCTTCTGCTTGTTTTAGAACATAACATATTTCCAGACATGCAGAGAGTATTTGCTTCTTTCTTTGATCTAAAAATTTTCTTTTAGCGTCACTTAATAACACTTCATAATTAACAAGCTGATTAACAACCTGCTTCTTCCTAAACCAATCAAGCAATCCCATAAATACTTAGTATGTATTATGTTATTAATAAATCTTACTCATGCTCTTCCTCTGCTTTCTCCTTTAACAACTCCTGCAGCAATTAAATGAGCAACACGAATTGGTTCAGGCAAGAAAGACCGCGTACATGTTATTTTAAGAAGTTCTTTGACTTTATCTGAAGAAATTCCCGCATGTTGAACATAAATCTTGCCAATCTTAACAGGTTTTCCTAACTTTTTAATAACCTCAATTTTTTCGTTCATGCCAATTTTTTTCAAAACACTAAATATTTTTTTAAAATCAGGATAATCACGCACCACAACAATAACCGGTAAACCTGTTAATTCATTAAGTTTCGGAACATCAACAACATTAAAACCTCCAACTGCAATGCCATCTAAAAATATTGCTCGAAGCTGAGACTTAAACTTGCTATTATTAATCATTAATGCAATCTTTTCAGTACTATCAGAACCATCAACTTCTGCATTTGTTGAAAGCACTCCATCTAAAAAATTCCCGCCACGATAAAAAGCACCAATAACAAAAACAGTTTTGTCTTTAAACTTGTCAAAAGGAGAATCGTCAATACCAACAACGCGAACTTCTTTTTTCATCTTGCAAGTTTTCTCACAAAAGTTAAAAATCCAGAATGACCTGTTTGAACACTTTTAGGGCGTACTTTTCTCTCAGAAACCTCCCAATCACGCTCAATAACCTCAACAGTTTTAACATGCAAAAACTTCTCCTCTTCTAAAACTTTATTAACAAAATCTTGAACCTGCGGAATTGTCGGGGAATATGAAACAAGAAAACCACCGACTTTCAAAGCATTCAAAACATGCTTAATAACAAGCCAAGGCTCTGGAACATCAAGAGTTATAAGATCAAGATTAGTTTCATCAATACCTTCATAAATATTTTTCTTCTTTATAATCACATTGCTTAATTTCAAAAAGGCTACATTTTCTTTTGCAATACCAATATGATCATCACGAATATCATAAGCAATAACTTCTTTGCACAAGTGTGCAATAAAACAAGTTAAAGCGCCACTGCCGACACCAGCATCAAGAACCCGTGAATTCTTATTAATGCCAGTTTGAGAAATAATATAGCCAATATCCTTTAAAGGAATTGTTTGAGGAAGCCTTCTGATGCGCTTAAAATCATCAATAAATTTAGTTGAAAATATAAAATAAGGCTTGCCCTGAACATTTATCACTTCACCTTCCTTCTGAAGCTCTGCCTTAGGTATAATTGCATAAGCTGTTTGAAAATCCTTGTTCAAATCCTCAATAAAATATTGGCGGGCTTTAACAGTAGTTACTTCTTTATCTAATTCCTTAACAAAAGCTTTTCTGATTTTTTGAATCAAAATTTTTCTTGTACGCTCAGATTCTTCAGGCATAAATGATGAATAGTGTGAAAGAGAATAAAAATGTTACTTATTTATAGTAAAATTTATAATACAATACGCGTAAATAGTAATAGTGAAAAAGAGGATAAAATATAAAATACATTATTTAGTAGATAAAGCGCTTCCAATAGTAGTTATTATTTTAGGAATAATCATAATTCTAGAAAACCCATTTTGGATTTTGGTTCATTTAGAAGATTACCAGCCATGGATCGGAATGCTCGACAGTATTATAGTCGGAGTTCTAATTTTAGACTTATACTTTAAATGGCTACATGTAAAAACAATAAAGAAATTTGTAAAATACTACTGGCTGGACTTAATAGCAGTTTTTCCATTTTACCTAATATTCAGAGCAGGAGTATTCATAACAGAACTAATAAGAGTTGGAGAGGAAATAAAAGAAGCACAACAAATAACACATGAAGCAATATTATTAAGAGAAATAAAAGCAGCAGAAAAAGAAACAAGAATAGTTCGAGAAACAAGAATCATCCCGAGAACAATAAGAACTGTACAAAGATTTCTAAGACTAATGTCAGGAGGAATAAAAAAACATAAATAGAAAAGCGTTATAAAATCTTGACTCCATCCTTTAGTATGTTTTCAATGATTTTATTTTTGCTTTTAAGATCTTCTGTTTTGAAATAATGTATTTGCAGTTCTTTGTTGAATTTTGTCTCTATTCTCTCTTCTTCTTTAATTAAATTGATGTTTTGCTGGGAGAATATTGCTATGTCTATATCTGAGTGTTGTGATGCTGTTTTTTTAGCATGACTTCCAAAAAGATAAATAAAGTCAATATAATTGTTTTCTATTAAGTGCATGAATTCTATAATTATCATAAATAATTCGTATGAAGGTTGGTTTAGCCTAATTTTTTCTTGATTTATTAAATCCAGAATAATTTGTGTTTCTGGATTGTCAAAGTTTAGCTTGATTACTCTTTTTTCTCTGCGAATAATTTTATGAAATAATAATTTTCTTAATACCTTGTCAAGCGATAAGTTGTCTAGATTGGTTAGTTCTTTAATTTCTTTTCTCGTGTATCCAGAACCGCTTGAGTACGAAGCAAGTATTAGAAAATACCATGTTGTTTTGTTGTTTAATATAGAAGGTATCATTTTAGCAGTTTTTCCACGAGTTTTAGGTATGGTTTAATTAGTTTTTCTAGGAAGTATGATGCTTTTTGCATTGCTACTTCTGGCTTAATTGTTTCGTTAGTGTAGTATTGTGTTTTGGCTCTTTCTTTTTTGCCTTGTAAAAGAGTCAAGTGTAATAAGATTATTTCTGAGTATTCTTCTTCAGCACTTTCTATTAATTCTAGAATGTCATTTCTTTTTACTAGTTCTCTTAATGCTTGAATTACTGCTGCATGAATTTCTGGATTTGAGAATTTCAAGTTGAATTTCTTGGTTAAGTATAGTTTGGAAATGTCATGCATTGCGTAATATGCTGCTATTATACTCCATCTTGGATGTTTTAATAGCAAGAATTCTGCTGTTTGGATGTTGTCTTGGTATG
The DNA here is from genome assembly GCA_016188265.1 of Candidatus Woesearchaeota archaeon. GTDB lineage: Archaea > Nanobdellota > Nanobdellia > Woesearchaeales > ARS49 > JACPID01. The sequence continues at coordinate 18,797 of JACPID010000004.1, forward strand.
TGTATTGCAGAAATTGTTCGTAATATGTTTTTTCCTGAGGAGTTAATTCTACAACACTTCCTTGACTTTTGTAATCAATTAATAATTTTACCATTTTATTAGTCTTAAAGACATTCTTATTTAAATATTTTACTAATAATATAGTATTATTAATACTAATTTTTTAGTTCTATGTTAAGTTGAGTCCTATTTTCTGAATTTCTAATCCTTTATTTTGCGCACAATTATACTAATTATTTCCGGATCTTTAAATTAGAAAAAAGCGGAGGAAGGGACTCGAACCCTTGATTAGTCGGGTTGCAGCCGACCGCCTTAGCCGCTTGGCCACCTCCGCATAAAGCAAGTTAAATCAAGAGAAGGTTTATAAAAATTTCTAGGATTAAAACACAACTTTTAAGAATGCACAATTTAATTATTAAAAAATGCAAGCAATTATTTTAGCAGCAGGACTTTCTACTAGAATGTATCCTTTAACACTCACTAAACCAAAACCTTTGCTTCCTGTAGCAAACAAGCCATTAATAGAGCATACTTTAAATAATTTAGAAGGAATAGTTGATGAAGCTATCATTGTTATTGGTTATCTTAGAGAGCAGATTAAAGATCATTTGGGAGAATCATACAAAAATATCAAGCTTACTTATGTAGAACAAAAAGAACAAAAAGGCGCTGGCCACGCACTATGGTTAGCTAAAGAAAATATAAAAAACAAATTCATACTATTGCCTGCAGATGACTATTATTCACGCTTTGATTTAGAACAGTGTTTAGATTATCCTAGTGTTTTATTAGTAAGTGAATCTAAAAATCCAGAACGATTTGGTGTTGTAACTGCAAAACACGGTTTGCTAGAATATATTGAAGAAAAACCACAACAACCTAAATCATGCCAAGTTAGCACAATGTGTTTTGTACTGCCTGAAAAATTTATTAATTATCTCGCACAACATCATGACTTGACAATTGCAGTAAATAATTATACTAAAGAACAAGGCCTTGCAATTTGTGATGCGCGCGATAAATGGATGCCTTTAGCTTATCCTTGGGACTTATTAACTGCAAATGAATTCTTGCTTTCTAAACTGCCTCAAACAGAATTTGTTGAAGTTCAAAAACAATTAAGAGGCCCATGCTATATTCAAGATAATTCAAAAATCAAAATTGGCAAAGGAACAATAATCAAAAAATCAAGTATTGAAGGAAATGTAGTAATTGGAGATAATTGCATAATAGGCCCTGATGCTTACATACGAGGAGCAACAAGCATTGGAAATAACTGTATTATTGGCCATTCAACAGAAGTAAAGAATAGCATTATAATGAACAATTCAAGCGCTGCGCATAAATCAGGAATTCTTGATTCTATAATTGGAGAATGCTGTAATCTCGGAGCTGGAACTGAGTGTGCAAATGCAAGGCATGATGGAGAGGTTATTAGAATAAAACAAGAAGAACTTATTTCAACAGAACGAAAAAAATTTGGGTTTATAATGGGAGATAATGTTAAAACTGGAGTAGGAACTTTAATAGCTCCTGGAAGAACGTTTTGGCCAAATACAAAAACAGAAATGGGTTGGGTTATTAAGAAAAATAAAAAATGATGCATCCTTTGCTTCAAAAGGTTAAAGAACACCTTGATAGTGTTAAAAGACCTTTTTATTTTTTTCACGATGATCCTGATGGTCTTTCTAGTTTTCTTCTTTTTTATCGTTATATTAAAGAAGGCAAAGGATATCCTTTGAAGGCAGTTCCTCATCTTAAGCTAAATAATGTTAAAAATGTGAAAGATTATGATGCTGATCATGTTTTTATTCTTGATATTGCTATGGCTGATCAAGAATTTATTGATGCATTAAAAATTCCTGTTACTTGGATTGATCATCACCCCCCTCAACAACCAGAAAGAGCTTTATATTTTAATTCTAGAATTGAATATAACAAAAATATTCCTACACCTGCATTATGTTATGAAGTAGTACAGCAGGATCTTTGGATTGCTACTGTTGGTTCTATTGGTGACTGGTACATGCCTCCATTTGCTGAAGAATTTTCAAAAAAATATCCCGAACTTCTTCCTAAAGTTATGCCTGTTGAAGAAGCATTGTACAAAACTCCTGTTGGCACTTTAGTTAAAGTTTTTTCTTTTAATCTTAAAGGTTCTACAAGTGAAGTGAATACATCAATTAAAATACTTACTAGAATTGAGTCGCCTTATGAAATTCTTCAGCAATCAAGTTCTGCTGGAAGATTATTATGGAATAAATATCTTAAAGTTGCTGACGAGTATAATAAGCTTTTAGAAAAGGCTCTGGCAAATGTTAAAAAAAATAAACTTATTATTTTTACTTATGAAGAAGACAAGCTTAGTTTGACAAAGGATTTGGCAAATGAGCTTATTGCACGACATCCTGATAAAGTAATTATTCTTGGAAGAAGAAAAAACGGAGAGTACAGGTGCAGTTTAAGATCTGGGGAAAAAGTACGTTTAGATATTGCGCTTCAAAAATCATTAATAGGCATTGAAGGCTATGGAGGAGGCCATGAACAAGCTTGCGGCGCTGCTATTAAAGAAAAAGATTTTGAACAATTTATAGATAATTTGAAAAAAAATATTTAATCAGTACGATAATTTTAAAAATACTTATCTTTTCTAATTCAACAATGCGTCGGTGGTCTAATGGCTATGACTGCGGCCTTCCATAAATTTTGTGACGAAAGCCGCGTGTCCGGGTTCGAATCCCGGCCGACGCATAAACTTTTAAAAAAAGTTTAATCAAATTGTGCGACATTCGCTTCGCTCAGTCCCACAAATAATAATTACTGGCGCTCTTAGCTTAAAATATTAGGTTTATGCAATTTTTTATTTATCGTCAATAAATTTTTGTTGATTCATAAATCCTTCCATTGTTTCAGTATTTCCGTGTGAACGAAGTGAACTCGAAAATACTAAGGTAGGAGATAAATTTTTAAATTAGATTTGATTTTTAATCTTAAAAGAGGACTTATGAAAAAGATAATATTATTAATTGTATTTTTATTTACTATTCCTTTTGTTTTTGGAGCTTTTAATATTCCAAGCGATTTTTTGATATCAAAAGATGCTTCCTCTATTTCTAAAAAAATCACTCAAACACCTTTAGAGCCTAAATCTACAATAATTCCAAAACCAAATACAATAAATCCTTCACTAAAAAAACCACTTCAATCAATAATTAATACAAAAACAAAACTATCTAAAAACCAGCTATTAAAAACAAGACAAAGTCTACCAACAAAGCCAACTTCAGTTGATTGTTATGAATTTGAGCCAAAAAAGATTGATTTTCCAAAAAAAACATATGAAAACTTAAAAGATTGTGAATTATTAGAACAAAGAAAAATAGCAGATAATTATATACAAAAAATCAGAGAAACTGCAAGAAAGTGTTTTGAACAAGCTAGAGATGATTTATCTTTATTTGATCAAAAGCTTAAAAAACTTATTCAAGAGGTTAATAATGTTAATGAGATAGAAGGTAGAGGTATAACTGAAACAACCAGTTCATTAATGCAAGAATCATTAGATATTGATTATAATTATAATAAATTGAATGATATTAATAAAAATGGTTCATATAAAATAAGAGAAGCTCTTGATGCTCTTACAAGACAAGTGGAAGGAATATGTCAGCTTTCAGGCAATATTAATAATAATGTTTTTAGACTCTGCCAAGATATAAATCAACGTATAACTACTGGCACTGATAAACATGAGCCAGGGCTAACAAAAGCAGAAAAAGAAGGATTTGTTAAGGCTCTTCAAGGTCAGAAAAGGTTGGCTGATAAAAACTTTAATTCTGCAAGAAGCAATTATAAAATAGTTGATAAAAAAGAAACGCTTGAAGATATTATTTTTGTTAAAGGAGTAGAAAACACTTGCAAAAAAGGGTACTCAAGTGATTTACTTGACAATTTTACAGAATCAGAAAAAAAGAAAAAAGGATTGGTCTCTCCAGTGAGGGAAGGCATTATTAAAGAATCGTTAGTTAAAAATAAAGGCAGAACTATGTCTAGAGAAGAGTTAAAACAAGAAGTTAGAGAGACAAGAGCTCAACAACAACTGGTTAGAGATAGACGTCAACAGACCTTGTCTTATTTTCAGACTTTGGATCAAAGATCCAATCAGCAGTATAATATGTTATCATCTATTTTAAGAATCATGCAAACGTCACAAAATGCTACTCGACGTGGAATCATTTAGAAAAATTATAATAAGTTTGTCAATAATTTGTTCTTGAAATCTTTTTTCGTCTTTTGAATAATCATCAAGGCGTAATACTTTACCTTTCTGAAGTTGTTTGATGTTTTTTTTGATTTGATCAGTTTTTTCGCCTGAAATATTACGGAATTTTCGTGCAAAGGTTTACTAAGAATATATATCAATAATAAATCATGCAAAAAAATATTTCAGAAAATAAATATTCTAAATGGCAAATAATATTTTACGTAGCTTAGACTATACTCTCGATATGGCTTATACTGAAAGTAATCGGAGTAATATAAGCGAATTTGATTTTGCGCAAATATTTTTAAACATTATCTGATTATTATTCTTTATGCCAGAAACTATTCTCGCTTTAGGAGCTCATAATGACGACCATTTAATTTGTGCAGGAGGAACTCTTGCAAAATATGCTAAGGAAGGAAAAAATGTTAAATCTATTATTTTTTCTTTTGGTGAAAAAAGCCATCCGCATTTAAAACCTGAGATTATTCAAGAGCAAAGAATTGAGGAAGCTGTTGAAGCTGATAAAATACTTGGAATTAAAGGAACTGCTTTTTATGGGCTTTGTGAAGGAAGATTTCCTGAAGAATTCAAAGAAAAAAATATTAAGCAAAAATTGAGAAATATTTTACATAAAGAAAAACCTGTTAAAATATTTACGCATAGTGATGATGATATTCACCCAGATCATCGTGCAGTTTCAAAACTTGTTTTGGAACTTGTGCGAGAATCAGGATTAAATTGTAATGTTTATTCTTTTGATGTTTGGAATGTTGTTAAGCTTAAACAGAGAAATCTTCCTAAACTAGTTGTTGATGTTACTCAAACTTTTGGTTTGAAAACAAAAGCATTTAAAGCTCATAAAAGCCAGTATAATCTTCCTGCAGTTATTGCATTAAGATGGAAGATGCATGTTCAAGCTATTATCCATGGATGGAATAATCATTGTAAATATGCTGAGGTATTTTATAAATTAAACTAATGAAAAAAATATTAATAACCACAGATAGTTTTCTACCTAGATTAGATGGTGTTTCACGTTTTCTATCAGAACTTATACCTGATCTTTCTAAAAAATATAAAGTAACAATTATTGCTCCTGAATTTGAAGGTGAAAATCCAGTATTTCAAGGAACTTCTATTATTCGCATTCCATTATTGCAAATGCGCTTTGGCGATATATATTTTTCAAAATTCAGCAAAACAGAAATTAAAAAACTTGTTAAAGAAAATGATGTTATTTTTAATAACACTATTGGGCCTATTGGAATAACTGCAATTCGCGAGGCTTACAAACTAAAAAAACCAGTTATTAGTTATGTTCATAGTGTTGAGTGGGATCTTGCTGCTGAAGGAGTTAAGCATTTTCATGGTTTTGTAAGATCTGCAGTAAAATGCCTTGCAAAATATTTATACAATAAATGCGCTCTAATTATGGTTCCTTCAAAAGAAATGGAAGATTTATTAACCAGACAAAAAATTAAAACAAAAAAAAAAGTTATTACCTTAGGAATTAATACTGAATTGTTTGTTCCTGCTGAAAGCAAAGACCGTGCTAAAGCCAGTGTTAATATAAACCCTAAAATGTTTATCATAGGCTTTTGCGGTCGTTTAAGTCGTGAAAAAGATCTTCTTACTTTATTTAAAGCTTTTGATTTTGTTCAAAATAAACATCAAAATACTAGATTGTTAATTGTTGGTGAAGGCATTGAATTAGATTTTATGAAAGACCCCGGAGTAATTAATGTTGGCTCTAAAAAAAATGTAATTCCTTTTTTTCAAGCTATGGATATTTATGTTATACCTTCATTAACTGAAACCAGTAGTTTAAGTACAATGGAAGCAATGAGTTGCGGTGTTCCTGTTATTGCAACACCTGTTGGCAGTATTAAAGAATATGTAATTGATGAAGAAACAGGCCTTTTATTTCCTAGAGGAGATATTAGTGCACTACAGGAAAAAATCGAAACTTTATTTCATGATTCAACACTTTTAAAATCATTAAGTATTGCTGGAAGAGAAATAATAATTAAAAAAAGGCAGTGGAATAAGACTCTGGCTCAAATTTTGAAAACAATTGAATCATATCTTTAAGCTAACTATGCTGCTAGCACCTTCACCAGATTTCATGCTTACTCCATAAAGAATATCTGCTTCTGAAATAACATTATCATTGTGGCTTATAACAACATACTGGGCTTTGTCACAATATTTTCTTATTAATCTTGCAAGCAAGCTGCTGTTTTGCTTGTCAAGAGCAGCGTCAACTTCGTCAAGAATATAAAAGCTTGCTGGTTCATGTTCTTGTATAGCAAATAAAAATGCAAGCGCGGTCATTGTTTTTTCTCCGCCGCTTAAGCTTCTAATATCTAAAAATTTATCTCCTGTTAATCTGACTTTTATGCGCAATCCTTCTTCAAATATTTTTTCCTGATTTTCTAATTCAAGATAACTCTCTCCTTTAGTTGATAATTGCAAGAAAATATCTTGAAAATTTTTATTAATAACTTCAAATGTTTTCATAAATATTTCTTTTTTATTTACTTCTATTTCCTGCATAAAATTAAGCACTTGTTCTTTTTCAGTATGCAGACTTTCTTTTTTTTGGAGTAAATTAGTATATTCCTGCTCAACTGTTTCGTAAATTTCAAGAGCTCTCATGTTCACATTTCCAATTGAGGATATTGAACGTTCCATATTTTGTATTGATTTTTTTAATTCTTCAATTGATTTGTTTTCAACTAGCTGCACCCCTTCATAATTCGAGAGTTCTGCTTCTAGTCCGGATATTTCTGATTTTATTCTTGCATTTTCTATTGAAAATGACTGCAGTGCAAGCTCTTCTTTTCTTGATTTTTCCTCAAAACTAAGAACATTATTTTCTATTGAATTTATTTCATCCTGTAATTTATTGCGCACATCAAACAATCCTTTGTATTGAGAAAAAAACATAGTCTGGTCTTTTTCTTTTATTTTAAGCAGTTCTACGTTTTCATTTATTTTTTTTGCAAGTTCTTCTTTTTGTTTACTGAAGTAGTCTCTTTCTTTTTCAATATCTTTGTATAATCTTTCCGTATTTTGTTTTTCTTTTTCAAAAATTTCTTTTTCTTGCAGTGTGAAACTATTTTGTTCAGCTTCTAGTTTAATTAAATCTTCTTGAAGCTTTTTTCTTTTTCCTTCAAAGGCATTTAATTCTGCAATAACTGTTGGTTTTCTTATTTCAAAAATCTGGCTTCTTAACTTCTCTTTTTTTATTTTAAGTTCTGTCAAGTCTTTAACAACACTGCTTATTTTGACTGCCTCTAAGCTAAGTTCTTCATCAAATTTTTTAATATTTTTTATAAGATCTTCTTTATATTGTTGATCTGCCTCAAGATCTTCAGTATGCAGATGCAATGCCTTTTCTTTTTTGATAACTTCTCCTTCGAGAATTGCTTTTTGTTCTCGCAACTTAATTATTTTTTCATCATTTTCTTTGCGTGTGATTTCAAGATCCTCAATTGTTTTTCCAAGATTTTCTACTTCTTCTTTTGCTGTTTCAAGAATTCTGCCAATATCCTTTTCTTTAAAACTACCTGATTTCTGGTGCCTATATCCTCCGATCATAACTCCTGATAATTCAGCTATATCACCTTCCAGACTAACCATTTTGGCTTTTCCAATGCCTAATTTTCTTGCAGTTTCAATGTCGCCTACAACAAGCGTGTTTCCAAAAACATAACTAAATATATCTTTAAACTTATTATCAAATTTAATTAAGTCTATTGCCAAACCATAAACTCCTCGTTTTTTGGCTAATTCTTTTATTTCAGGCTTTACAGGATAAGGTTTGATTTTATTTAAAGGCAAAAAAGCAGCTATTCCCAATTTGTTACTTTTTAAGAATTTTATTCCATTAACTGCAGTTTTATCATCCTCTACAACTATGCTTTGAATTTTTTGAGCAGCTGCAATTTCTAAAGCAAGAGCATATTTTTTTTCAACTTCACCAAGCTCTGATACTGTTCCATATATTAGTCCAAGTCTTTTCTTGTTTTCCAGCACTTTTTTAACCGCAATGTTTCCAGCAATTGCTTCTTGAACATGAGTGTGCCTTACTTCTAAACGTGATAATTCTTGTTGTTTATCAAGACATTTTTCTCTTGCAATTGCCAATGATCTTGCATCTTCACTATCTTGATTTAATAATTTATTCAGCTCAAGAACTATATTTTTAAATTCAACTTTTTGTTTTTTTAAATCATCTAATTCTTGTTTGTGTTCTTTTTCCAATACTCTTAATTTTGCTATCTTTTGATCAATTACACTAAGTTGAAATTCACACTTATCTTTTTCTCTTAATAAATTCTGTTGATTTTCACGCAATTCTTGAATCTTTTTTTGAAGCTCTTCTGATTCAAGATCTATCCTTGATATTTCTTCCTCAATGCTGTGGCTTTCATCAAGTTTATGCTTTTTTTTGAAATCAGCCAAACCTTTTTCTAAAACCCCTGAATCTTTTTTAACTGCTTTTTTTGTTTCTTCAACTGCTTTTTTCTGAGCAAGCAATTCATTATATTTCTGTTCAAGATCTTTTGTATTAAGATCAAGCTGTTGCTTTCTCTGATCAAGTTTTGAAAGCTCATCCAATGAATTTTTTTTATTTGTTTGTGCTGTTGCAATATCAACGCGTAATTGCTCAATTTCTTTTTGAAGCTTGATCTGCTCAACTTCCCCTTTTTGTTCAATTTCTTCATTTATTTTTTTAATAGACTCTTTGCGTTCTTTAATTTCATCCCTTATCTTTTGTATGGCATTGTTTATTTTTTCAAGTTGTTCTTGATGGCTTTGTTTTTTTTCTTCAAAGCTTTTGTGTTCTTTTTGCTTTGCACTTAATTGTTTTTCAATGTGTGTTGCTTTGTATGATTTTATTTTATCATTGATTTCTTTATATTTAAGCGCTTGATCGCGATCTTTTCTAAGATCTTTGAGATAAGTTTCTCTTTCTTTAAGAACAATTTCAGCTTCGCCAAGTTTTTCCTCAACTTTTTGCAGTTCATTAAGAGCTTTTTGTTTTTTTTCTTCATAAACAGAAATGCCTGCAATTTCTTCAATTATTTGCCTGCGTTCTATCGGAGACATTTCTACAAGATTCACGATATCTCCTTGTAGAATAATATTATAACCATCAGGATCAATTTTTGCCACACTTAACATTTCAATAACTTCTTGTCTTGTTCTTGTTTTTCCATTGATCAAATACTTACTAACACCGTCATGCCTTACTAATCTTGTAAGCTTAAGTTCATCATCTTCAATTGGAAATGTTTTATTTGAATTATCAAAATAAATGCTAACTTCAGCTTGTTTTGCGGGCTTTTTTGTTTTGCCTCCATTATAAATTAAATTAGCGCTTTTTTCAGCTCTTAATGACTTAGAAGAAGATTTTCCCAGAACAAAACAAAGTCCGTCGAGAATGTTTGATTTGCCACTGCCGTTTGGGCCTATAACTGTAGAAAACGGCTTATCAAATCGCAATTCAGTGAACTTCCCAAAAGATTTAAAACCATCTAAAACTAAACGATTAATACGTGTCATAACAGTATGATGATCTTATCAATAGTATATAAAGTTGACGGCAATAACAATATTTCCTAAACGAACAAAGTAAACTCGGAAATACTGTCAGCATAACAATGTTTATAAATTCCGGCAAATTTTCTTATTTTGAAAATGGAATATCAAGCAACTTTTGGAATTGATGGCGGGGTTTCTCACGGTTTTGGAATTGTATATTCTGATTATGTGAGAGAACAAAAAGTAATTTTTGCGGATAGTCATCAAGTTGCTTATCAAAATGCTATGTCTATGGCAGGAAAATTTGCTGATGATTATTTAAGCAATCCAGATTCTGGTTTCACAACTGTTCAATTATTGTCTTTAAGAAGCCCTGATGAAGATATTTCTTTTGATGTTTCAAAATCAGTTGTGAAAAGAAGTTGGGTAGATCATGTAGCTAGAATTGCCTCTTTAGAAGATAAAATTGCTAGGGAAAAAGCGCACTTCGTGAACCTTCTCGCCTTCGGCTCCTAGACTTTTGCGTTCGCATGAAATTCTTTGAATTTCAGCGCACACAAACTGCATTGCAGTTTGTCGTGTTTTATTAGAATGTATTTGTTTAATATTTCTTTAAGTTGTATTATATTCTTGGCTTTTCTTTTTAGATAACCTCTGAACTTATAAAAGAATTCTCATCGCTACAGAGCTAATTTTCACGAATCTTTTTATACCAGTTGTCCTTTAATTTAAGTATTATGGCTTATGAAATTGTTCTAGGCCGAGAAAAAGAGGAACGTGAATTATTTGGAACAGAAGGAACTCTGCTTCTTGGAAAGCACTAT
>JACPID010000001.1 GCA_016188265.1 Candidatus Woesearchaeota archaeon
AGACACATGGGCAAGATTTGTGATCTTTATGGAGATAAACCTGTTGCAGTAATTACTTCATTTGGTACAGCGCTAATACCTTTAGCGTTTTTGTTGGCTTTGAAATTCGGCGCTTGGTTTGTTATTCCAGCACAATTATTATCTGGATTAGTATGGGCTGGATGGGATATTGTTGTTGTAAATCTTTTACTTGATCTTACTGATTCTAAGAAAAGAGCAGTTGTATCTGCTGAATTTCAAACAATGCAATCAATACCACTAATAATAGCTCCGGTAATTGGAGGTTATATCGCAGATAGTGTTGTTTTAGTTTTGAGTGGAATCCCTCTAGTTTTTGCAATAAGTTGTGTCTTTAGGTCTTTAAGCCCGTTATTTATATTAGGGCTTAAAGAGCCTAGAGCAAAGCATGAATATGGAATATTCTATGTTCTAAAAAGAACAATCTCCATTCACCCAATGGACGAAGTGCATTATTTAACGCATGTAACTGCGCTTGAATTAAAAGAAATGATTGCACTGCCTTTGAAGTTGGTTAAGAAGAAATAACTTCATCAATTCAAGAGTGCAAATTAGAAGTGTTTTAATTAGTAATTAACGAATTTGTACGTTTCTAGATATTCTTCATAACAAAATTTTGATATTGCTTCTAGTTTGCCTTTTCTGGCATTTTCTAAAGCTGAAATATATTCATTTCTTTTTTTTGACCTTATGGCTAAAGGCATTAATCCTTTCATCATCAATAACCAGTTTATGAGAAGTCTTCCGACTCTTCCATTTCCATCAACAAATGGATGTATTATTTCGAATTGGGCGTGTGATTGAAAAGCCACTTCAAGATCATCTATTTTTTTAAAAGCAATTTTTATCCAGTGCAATAATTTTTGCATTCTTTCATCTGTAAATAGATATGATGTCGTGTAAACATCTCCTATGTAATTTTGAACCTTTTTGTACTTGCCAAGCGTTTGATTTGACTCTATATTTTGATTAACAAGTCGATGAAGTTCACACAAATCTTTGTGTGTTGGAAAATGTGAATAATTGTTCTCTAAATATATCCATGCGTCAAGAAGGTTTGAAGCCATGAATATTTCTTTCTTTGTATGGTTTTTTGGAGCTTGATTGTTAAACAAAAGATTATGTGTTTCTTTCGGTGTTAAAGTAGATCCTTCTATAGCATTGCTGCTTGCAATGAATCTACTCAAAAATTTTTGCTTTTCGTTTTCTCGCGATACTTCATCAAGATTTATCATATATTTCTTGTACAAATTTGATGAATCTTTCATTTTTTTATGGTCTATATAAGACAATTCATCATTGAATTCTTTAAGAACCCAATCTATGTTAGAATAAGATAGCCTCATACATTCAAATTCTTCATTTAAGACAGGTCTTTTAGGCCCTATGTATTTTATTGTTTTTTGAAGCACTCTATCGCCTGCTCTTATAGAGTCAACTAAGTAGAGATATTCTTTCCCCTTGATTTTTTTAATGACAATACTTACCATCTTAATAATTAACCACTACAAATATATAAATATTTCGTCAATAACATATAAGCAATATAATAATTTTAATTAGTTAACCACTACATTATTGCTGGCATAGTTACTTTTCCTTCTGCATCATACTCGAGGAATCTTTCTGCTTTTGTTCCTTCACGCATCAACAAAACTACTCTGCTGTTTGCTTTATTATCAATAATTTTAAAACCACCAGTTTGTGCTATTTTTTGTGCAAAGTTTTGTATTTCTTCATGTGTTGGCATTGCATCAATAGTTAATCTTTCTCTACTGTGCCCAATCCACATGTATCCTTTAAGTTCAACAAAAGTCATGTCAAGTTTGCTTAAGAATTTACCCCATAATTCAGGTTCTACCATATTGTAGCCTTTTGTTAATGTTAAGCGCACAACACTTCTATTAAACTCTCCTAACTTGTTTAGTGTTGCTTGTAAATTATCCCATGCTTGCTTTGGCAGAGGCATTGCTGTTTTTTCGTAAATCGCTTTTGCAGGACCGTACACGCTTACATAAATTTGTGTTGGTTGATGTTTTGTAAGTTTGTCAATCATTTCAGGAATAGTACCATTAGTAACAAGAAATGAACTTATTTTTTTTTCTTTAAGCACATCAATCATTTCAGGAAGTTTTGGATACATTGTTGGTTCTCCTGTAAGAGAAATTGCAAAATGCAGGGGGTCTCTTGTTTGTTTAAAACGTTCTTGGTCTGTTCTCTCATTGCCTTTAAATCCATTAAGCAATCCTTGCCACGCTTTAATGCATCCTTCAACAATATCTTTAGGATTATCAACAGGGCCAATCCATTTAGGCCAAGAATATTTAGTATTGCGCCAGCAGAAAACGCAGCGGTGATCACAAAGCCATGTTGGGCTCATTTCAACACAGCCCCAACTTTTAATGCCATAAAACTGGCATTTGTAACAAACATCTTCACTTTTCAAAGATTTTTTAGTCCAGTGGCAGACTTTAACAACAGAATGATTGCCCACTACTCTGTATCCTTGATTTTCTAAATCTTTTTTTTCTAAATTACTTATTGTTGTTATTGCCATTGTCTTAGTATCTTACCATTTGCTTTACCTGCAGACTACCAACTGTTGACCGACTATATAGTTGCCATAAATTATATAAAGCTTATATATTATTTCCAGCAAATGACATTACATTCTGCTCTTGAGAAAGTTCTTTCTTCAGAAATGTTTCGTTCATGGATATCTTTGCACTCTAAAGCTTTTCTTGCTCATGCTTTTTTAATGAGTGAAAATGCGTGGCAGTTTGGATGGTATAATCCTGATAATAACAAAATAACAACCTTTATTGTTGAAAAGGATATTAGTAAAATTGAAAATCAGGAAATTTTTTCCACAGGAGAGCCTGTTAAACCATTGCCAGTTGATAAAGTTAAAGTTACTGAAACAATTGCAATACAAAAAGCTAAAGAAGTTTTAGAAAAAAATTATAATAATGAACAAGTTTTGAAAATTTTTCTTCTGTTACAACTTTTAGGTGAACTGCCAATTTACACAATTACTTTTTTCACAAAATCACTTAATGCAATTACTGTCAAAATCTCAGCCATCGACGGAAAAACAGCGTCACACACTAAGAGTAGTTTCACAGACTTCTCAAGAGTAACAACACAACAACTGTAGTCTATATTTTTTTTGCTCTATTTTATTGTTCAACATTATTTATAAATAAGAAATTCTAAAATTTTGTTACATAGTAACACAAAAAGAGGTCAAGTCAACACTGCCCTTGTTGACGCAGCGGGGATAAATCCTCGCTTGTTAAAAAAGAAAGAGAGGTGTAGCTCTATGCAAGCAGTAAACTGGAAACAAGTTCGTGAAAATAAAAATCTCAGCTCTTTTTTAGAAGAAGAAAGTGAAGAAAAAAGTAAAGAAGAATAGTTTAACAAAAATCATTTCAACTCCTCCATAACATATTCTTTTAGTTCTTCATGAACTTCTTGAACAAGCCTATTTGCATCTATTATTAATATGTTTTCTTCAGGCAATTGTGATTGAAGTTTAAGATAATTTTCTCTCAGCTGTTTTTGAAATTCAATTTTTTCAAATACTTCTTTATATTCTCTTCCACTGTCTTTTGCAATTCTTTGTAATGCTATCTCAGCAGGAATATCAAGAATAAATACTATGTTTGGAACTATTAATCCTTTGTGCATATCAATAAGTTTTTGCAAAAAAATACCTTGTGTTTGCTGGTATGCAAGTGTTGAATATTTATAGCGATCGCTCACAATTATTCTTCCATGATGTAGCGCTGGCGCAATGAGGTTTGAGCAGTGTTCTTTTCTATCTTCAACAAATAGTTCTGCAAGTTGTTCTGCATTTTCTTTAGGATCTTTGCTTTCTTTAAGAATACGCCTTATTTCGCGTGTATAGACAGTATTGTCTGGCTCTCTGGTCAAAATAATTGTAAAATATTTATTATTATCAAACAGCCAATTTGCTAGTAACTTGATTTGAGTTCCTTTACCAGAGCCATCTAAGCCATCCAATACAATAAACAATCCATCATTAAGTACTTTTTCAAGAGTCACTTTTTTAACGCCTCACGTATGTTGCAAATGAATAACCTGCATGATCTTCTCTTTTAATTTCTTTCCAGATTTCATCTATTTTTGGAAAAAATGCATCAGCATCATCAACCACTTGATCAACATGAGTTATTTCTAAACAATCTGTTAAAGGCATGGCTTTTTTGTAAACGTTTTCTCCACCTATAATGTAAGCAGGTCTATGAATTAAAATCTCCATTGCAGCGGAGTATAGTAGTTCTGTAGAATGTATTGCTTCGTCTAATGAGTTAACAATAACAATACCTTCTTCAAAATAATCTTTTTGTCTTGTGAGAACAATGTTTAAACGATTTTTCAAAGGTCTGAAATTTTTAGGTATGCTTTCATAAGTTTTTCTACCCATGATTATTGCATGATTTTTAGTTAATTGCTTAAATCTCTTCAAATCTTCAGGAATATGCCACGGAATTTTTCCATTTTTTCCAATAGGATATCCTTTAGTTTCAACATAGTTTTTTGCTACGGCTGCAATGATTGTTAATTTCATTTTAAACTGCAATTTCAAATTTTATTGCTGGGTGGCTTTGATAATTAACAATCTTTGTATTATTATGAGTCCAATTCCAGATTGATGTAAAGTTTTCAGTAATGATTTCAGGCAATTGCAATGGTTCTCTTTTTAATTGTTCTTCAGATCTTTCAATATGGTTTAAGTAAATATGTGTGTCTCCTAAAAATCCTGTTAATGTTCCTTCTTTTAAATTAGCCTCTTTTGCTAACAAGTGCAGCAGTGTTGCATAACTTGCAATATTAAAAGGCAATCCCAACATTGTGTCTACGCTTCTTTGATACCATATTAAATCTAGTTTTCCACTCTGCACTATTGTTTGATATAATAAATGGCAGGGAGGTAATGCCATTTGATCTAACTGTTCAGGATTCCAAGAACTTACAATTATTCTTCTATCATTGGGCTTATTTTTCAATTTATCAATCATTTGTTCTAATTGATCAACCCCTTTTCTAGTATAATCTGTTTGTTCACCAACATAATCTGCATTCCAGTGCCTCCATTGAAATCCATAAATTGGTCCTAAATCTTGTTCTTCTAACATTTTTTTTTTTGTTTCACCATCATGAGAATAAGGCACTTTCTTAGGATTGCACCATTCATCCCAAATATGACATCCATTTTCTTGATACCATTTCTTGTTAGTTATCCCTTTGATAAAGCCCTCTAATTCAACTTTCACACTTTTATAAGCCATTTTTTTTGTTGTTAATAAAGGAAATCCTTGACTCATATTGTGTTGAAATCTTTCTCCAGTTATACCTATTGTTCCAACACCAGTTCTATCTAGTTTTTCAACACCATTTTCCAAAATGTTTTGAACAATTCTTAAGTATTCTTTCATGTTATCATTTCTTTTTCAAATCTTTCGACAATCTTGGAAGCATTGCATAAGGCGTCCATGACGATTTTAATTCTTCAAGAGTTTTTCCCTGCTGATATTTTCCTTTTGAAGTATAATCATCACCTAATATTTCTTCTACTTCCATAAAAACAACTTGCCCGATTTTTGCTCCAACTGGAAGCACTATCTTTTTATCAGAATTATTTGTTATTTCTAAAGTCCACCTGTTAAAATAAGGCACATCTCCCCATCCTGCGCATTTTGCTATTTCTATAAAATTGCGCCCCCATGAAGAGCGCGCTTTCATCATTGTTGTAACATTTCTTCCACTGCCACCAATATACTCTTGAGTGTGCGCAAGAATTGTTTCTTTTGGTTCAAGTAAAATGATTTGAGAATTAGGAGTTACTAAAGTGTTTTTTCCAAAAACATCTTCAAAAAAAAGTTTTGTCCATGCTTGATGTCTTGCGTATGTTTGTGATCTTAATTCTTCAAATAATTCCAGTGCAGTTTTAGCATATAAAGGTTCACCCCATACCTTGCTTACATGTTCATCATTATAAGGGTTATAAATATTAAATGGAAGCTCAACTTTCTGTTCTCTGAAATAATTTTCTCCAAGAGAAACATCATAGCTTGATGTGTTTAATTTTTTTTCATCAAATGGGTGTATTGTTATTGTTTTATTTTCTAAATGCCTTAAAATTGCAGTGTTTGAAAGCACAGATCGTGTTCCATATTTTTCAACAAGTGAATTAATAACTAGTTTTAATTTAGGTTCAATATCTAATTCTTTAATTAATTCTTCTAGATCTTTTTTAGTTAAATCTGCCATAAAACCATCCTTTTATACAAAAATACTGACTATGCTTTTTAATGTTTTATAGTGTTAAATTTGTAGGTTAAATACTTTATTTTAGAATCTCGCTTTTTATTTTCTTGTCTTGAAATTTCATGATTTAACACTCATTTCTAACAGTTTTGGGTTATGCGTCCATAATACCGAACCATCTTTATCAATAACTATTTTCCCAGAACTTTCCAAATAATTAAGAATTATTTTAAAAGTTTGATACATTATTTTTTTAGGTAAAGACTTCCATAACTGCATCTTATTAGGATACTCTCCTGATTTTTTAATTGCATTTTCTACCATTAAAATAGTATCCAAACGAGGATAATGTATAACTTCAACTTTTTGTTTTTTCATTAATAATTGCATTTCAACCACCTTGCATAAACTTATATAATTATATAAACGCATATAATATATAAATCTTTTGTTTAAAAACCAGAAAAACTCACCATATCTTTAGCGAGTTGTAAATTTGCAAATCTCTTGTGTTTCTTTGAGTAAATAGCTTTTCTATAAATATTTAGAGAGAATTATTCTTTTGCTGTTTGCCATAATATGTTGAAGTAGGATTTGAATGACGCGCTTATTTCTTTGCTTTGTATTAGTATTGCAAATGGTCTGTCTCCTGCTAACCATAAGAGTAGAACCGTTTTATTTCCATAAATATATATAGTCATAGGGCTTTCATGTGTTTTAGGAAGATATTTTACTTCTGTTAAAGAATAAGTCTTAAATTCTTCACCTAGTTTGACTCCTTCTCCTGTTTGGTTAATGAGTGTTTTAAGTTTTATTTTGTTTTTTATTCTTTCTTTATGAAATCTCTGAATAAAAAATAATGGTAAGATCTGTCTACTTTTTCCTGTGGTTCCTATGGCAAACCAATCTTTTCTGGTTCTTAGAATATCATTAAGAATTGTTTTCATTCCTTCTTTATCTTCATAAACTTCAACAAATGGCTTTGAGAATGCTATTTGATGAAACGCTTTAAGATTAGGTAAAATGCTTAATATAGAATGTTCTTTTTCTTTTAAGTAATCTAAAATCTTTTCAGGAGGTGCTGCATGAAAAAATTTAATATTATTTTTGACAACATAAGAAACCAATCCGCGGCTTATGAGACTTCTTAATGTATCGTATAGGTGTGTTCTGGATTCATTTGTTTTCTTTGCTATATCCGCTACAGTTGCTTCTTGGAGCTGTAATAGTGCTAAATATGCGTCGGCCTCTCTGTTTGATAGTCCAATTCTTATTAATTGATCTTTCTCGCTCATTTTAGCATCTTAATTGCTTTTTTTATTTAAATCTTTACTTTATTAGTCCATTAATGGACAAATATGTTTTTTATACTATGACTATTGTGTAGTGATTAAATGATGCTTTTAAATAAGGTTGGGATTGTAACAGGATCTTCCCGAGGAATTGGAAGAGCAACAGCAATAGAAGCAGCTAGAAAAGGTGCTAAGATAGTCATTAACTATAAAGAAGACGTTGAATCAGCCCAAAAAACATTAGAGCACGTTGAACAAGCAGGCAGTCAAGCAATTATTGTACGAGCTGACGTTTCTCAACAAGATCAAGTTGAAAAATTAGTAGATACAAGTTTTAAAAGATTTGGCAGAATTGATTTTTTAGTTAATAATGCCGGAATTATAAGAGATTCTTTGATTGAAAACATGAGTTTTGAAGATTGGGATGCAGTGATTAGAACTAACTTGTATGGCCCTTTTTACATTATAAAATATGCAATACCTTACTTAAAACAAAGTAAAGGTGCCATTGTTAATGTATCTTCAAGTGCAGGTAAAAGAGGAACATTCGGTCAAGCTAATTATGCAGCAAGCAAGTCTGGTCTTGAAGCACTTACAAGAGTTGCAGCAAGAGAACTAGGAAGGCATGGTGTTAGAGTTAATGCAGTTTCTCCACCTTTTATCAAAACAGATTCTTTTTACAGACACAAGAAAAAAGAAGTTATTGAACAAAGAGCTGTGGGAGAAAGTGCTCTTGGAACTCACGGAGATCTTGAGGATTTTGCTAATTTTATTATTTATTTATTATCAGATAGAACCAAAAATGTTACTGGAAAAACATTTTGGTTTGATTCAAGAATGTACACACTAAAATGACCCGAAAAATAGTAGTTACTGGAATTGGAACAATATCCTCCACAGGAAAAGATAAAGAAGAGTTATGGACTAATTTACTTAATGGTAGGTCTGGAATTAAAACAATTACTCAGTTTGATGTTTCTAAGTTCCAAACAAGAATTGGTGGAGAAATTAACCCAACTATTGTTGAACTTTTTTTACAAAGAGAAAGAAGACCTTTAGATTTATGTGCTGGTTATGCTTTATACGCTGCAGATCAAGCAATTAAAGATTCAGGAATAGAATTATATAAGGTTGATGCCGAGAGAGTTGGAGTAGTTATTGGTTCTTCAAAAGGACCATTTGCAACAATATGCAGTGCAATAAGAAAAATAAGCGTAGAAATACCTATTGATTCTTATCATTTGTCTGATTGTTGTCATGGGAGTTTATCAACGACTATTGCTATAAAATATGGCTTAAAGGGAGTAAATCATTTGATTTCCTCAACTTCTGCGTCTTCAGCTCACGCTATAGGTTTGGCTTTTGAAAAAATAAAGTATGGCAAACAAGATGTTGTAGTTTGTGGTGGTGCAGAAAATCCATTGCTTCCTGAGATTTTTGCTATGTATGAAGCAACGAGAATCATGTCCAGAAAAAATGAAAACCCGGAAAGAGCTTGCAAACCATTTGATAAAGAAAGGGATGGTATTGTTTTAGGGGACGGTGCAGGAATCCTTATTCTAGAAGAGTTAGAACATGCAAAAAGAAGAGGAGCTAATATTTATTGTGAACTTGCAGGTTATGGAGCGACTTCTGATGCTTATCATCCTGCAAGTATACCTCCTGATGCAAATGGAATGATTAGAGCAATGAAGTTAGCGTTACAAGAAGGAGAAATTAATCCTGAAGAAGTTGGATATATTAATCCTCATGGAACAGCAACAAGATTAAATGACAGAATGGAAACCTTAGCAATTAAAAGGCTGTTTGGTCAAAGATCTAGCCAAATACCTGTTAGCTCAACAAAATCTATTACTGGGCATTTATCAGGAGCTTCAGCAAGTTTAGAAGCAGTAATTTGCAGTTTAGTAATTTCTAGAGGAATTATTCCTCCAACAATTAACTATCAAAATCCTGATCCAGATTGCGATTTGGATTATGTTCCAAATCAAGCAAGAGAGCAAAAAGTTGATGTTATTCTTAAAAACTCTCTTGGTTTCGGAGGAACAAATGCATCATTAGTATTCAACAGGTACTATTAATATGATTGAACAATTATCAAGATATCAAGCATTGTTGGAAAAACGAATAAATCAAGGACTAATTAAAAGAGAAGATGTTCCAGAAAATCTAACTGATAAGATTGTTTTAGAGAAATTGTTAGGAGTTAGCGAAGAGTATGGACGGATTCCTTTATGTTTTGAAGAAATTAATGTTGGAGACTTATGCAGGTTACCAAAAGTAAGAATAACTCAGGAAATGCGTGATAGACACGTGCAGATTTATGGTGAAGATTGGCCAAACAAAAGGTTGGAAGAAGTAAGAAAACAAAAAATAATTCCTGCACCTATTGTTTTATCAACAATTGCCGGTCAAGGAGGAAGCGCGGGTTGGTTAAATGTATACTTAGCACACTCTTACACAGCAAGATTTCTTAAACCTATTTTAGTCGGAGATACTATTGAAACTCTTTGTGAGATCATTGGAGTTTTACCTTGTAAAGACAAAAATCATGGTTTTGTAACAGTTCACCAAGAAATATTTAATCAGCAGAGTGTTTTAACATATTTTAGAAACATAATTTATGCTGTACTCAAGAAATCCTAATCAAAAATTATTAGTGACATTAAGTGAGAGAAATCAACCCAAAAGACAGGTTTCTCTCCAATTTTTATTATTACTTAATCCCTCCATTATTTACATTCAAAATCTCTCTTAAAAAATAGTCCCTAAAACAGCATAGGATTATTTGAACTTACAGTTTAACCACTCACCACCAACCAAACTATGGGTTTATTTTAACATACAATCAAACCGACAATTTTTTAATTTAAGGCAAAAAAATAATTGTTAAGCTAGTCTGGGAATGGCTGTTGTAATTAAAATCTAACTATTTTTTTAAGGTAAGTGCGTCAAAGAGTTATGCATTAGTTCTGCGCCTAATCCAAATAAACCCCAGAAGGGTGCGTAGCTTAGGCGAGTAAGTCCTGCGATTGTATCTGGTTTTCCTTTATAATGTTCTTCCCAAGGAGCTTCATTAAAAAATATTCTAAGTAAATAACCAGATATTAATTCACCAGTCATTATTAAACCAGCATACACTACTGCTCTTGAAAACACATTTATGTTATTAATATTTAGTTCAGGTACAATATATTCAAACATTGGAGCCATTGCTGCATATATTGGAAACATAATAGGATAACTATAACCTGTTAAGTGCTTTTTTTTATTTGAAAAATAATCAAAAACAGAAGTGAACATAACTTCTGCAGTAACACCTAAAGAACCCATTATAATCATTTCAAGAGTAATATTTTTCATTAATTAAAAACTAATAAAAATTTATTTATAAGGCTTTTGAACAAGCAAACTATTCATTCTAGCAGATATAATTTTAAAAACTGTAAAAAAAAAAGATAATTATGCTTATTGGTTTAACAAGTTTTATTGGGGCTGGAAAAGGAGTTGCTGCAGAGTATTTTGAAAAAAAAGGTTTTAAAAGAATACCTCTTAGTGATTTTTTGAGAGAAGAATGCATAAAAAGAGGATTAAGTGTTACTAGAAACATGCTTATTGAGATTGGCAATGAATTAAGATTAAATGAAGGCCCAGGTGTTTTAGCAAAGCTTGCTTTAAAATCTTTAAAAAATAATGAAAATGCAGTTATTGAATCCATTAGAAGTCCTGAAGAAATTAATGAATTAAGAAAAAGAAAAGATTTTATTTTAGTAAGCTTAATTTCAAGCCAGCAAATAAGATTTGAGCGTGTAAAATGCAGAGGAAGAGAAAATGATCCTCAAACATTTGAAGAATTTAAAAAACTAGATGAGCGTGAAGCTAACAGAAAAGAAGCTCATGGCCAAAAAATTGCGCAGTGTATAGAACTTGCAGATGTTATGATTGTTAATGAAGGATTGTTTGAAGAATTATATAAAAAACTTGATCAATTAGTTGAAAATGCTAAACACAAGCGATTATTGTAATCTTTTTCAAGATTCTGTAAAGAGGGGAGAGTCTGTTGTTATTGCGTGCAAGTGTAGGATTAGGTATTCTGGAAGAGCTGAAAGCTTTTTAGATACTGGCGATAGACTAATTATAGTTAAAAGCGATGGGACTTTATTAGTTCACCAGCCAGCAGGCAATAGTCCTATTAATTATATGAAAACACAATCTGTGCATAGTTTAATCATGTATAATGATAAACTTGTTTTGAAATCGCAGAATTCTTTTCAAAAAGAAAATATTAACATAAATATTGATCGTATTTATTTTTTTAATTCATATAAACTTGAAGATGGCCAAACAATTTCAATAATGGGTACAGAATTTGATATGTCAAAAATGATTTATGAAAATCCATCTATTGTTGAAGAAGGATTGAAGCCAGTGAGTCAGGAAGAGCAAACAAAATATGGTTTTATTGATGTATTGTGTACTGATAAAAATGGTATTCTGGCAATAATTGAATGTAAAAGATATCAAGCAGATCTTAATTCAGTAACACAATTAAGAAGATATGTTGAAAAGCTAATGGAAAGCAAAGGAATAAATTCTGTTAGAGGTATATTAGCTGCTCCAAAAATAACACAAAATGCACTTAAAATGCTTCAAGATTGGGGATATAAATTTGCAAAAGTTCAACCTCCAAAATTATATGAAGAATTTGACAAGAAACAGCAAAGGCTTGATTTTTTTTAACAACTCAAATTCAATCTCATATCTTGCTGTTATAGATTCAATACATCATCCTTCACAAACATCTCTACTGAAAAACAATCCTGAGCATTGATTATTTGTTTTTTATTTAAATCAAGTAAAATATATCCTCCGTCTAAGCTTGATTTTTTTGAGACTGATGAAAGTATTCTTTTAATATCATTTTTTAGCAAGGTTATTATTTTTGTGTAATGTGAATTAATAGTGTATATGTAATTTTCATGAATTATTATAAGTGTTACATAACTCATAAAAGTAGTTTAAAATAATCATTTAATTGTGTTGTGGAAAATTTTTTGAAAAATAAACAATTGATCTAAAATTATTCTAATATTTCCACAATTTTTACATTAGAAGTTAATCCTGACAGAATCTTTACTGATTTACCGGTGTATTTATGCAGGAATTTAAGCAGT
Source organism: Candidatus Woesearchaeota archaeon (assembly GCA_016188265.1). Lineage (GTDB taxonomy): Archaea > Nanobdellota > Nanobdellia > Woesearchaeales > ARS49 > JACPID01. The sequence goes on from JACPID010000001.1 coordinate 12,779, forward strand.
TCTAAATTTGCTTTTTAGTTTCTGGCTGGTTTGATTTAACTTTAATTGTTATTCGCATATTAGTTATAGTACGCGCCATAATTTGTAGGACACTCTTTATGACGCGTACTATTTAGAAAACGAAACTATTGTCCTATTATTTATTTCGTTTTCTATTATTTTAAAGTAAAATATTCAACACCGCACCATTCCAAGCTATAATCATACTTATGCTCTTCAATTGAATGAATAAATTCTATTATTTCACCGGGTTCAAGAACTCGGTATGCAACAATATCCTCCAATTTACACTTTTCATGAGTTAATGCACGAGTTACTCCATAACCAATACACATTTCTATTGATTGTTTACTTTGATCTGGAATTTTTTGAAACCATTGCCCTAATGACTTATAATCTGATGAGTAACATTTAGGTATTTCTTTTTCTTAGAAAATTTCATTTATACTCCCTCCAAGTATGCTTGCACTTTTCACACTTGTAAAAACGAGTTGGAGCTTCATCACTTGCCCTTGTTTGAACAATCCAATGATATGCTTTAGTGTGATGGCATTTTGGGCATTCAGCATCTATTAAAGGAAGTAATTCTTTTTCTTCAACAACTTCAATTTGTGCTGATTCTTTTGTTTGTTCTTTGATTTTTATTTCTTCAACATCTTTTTTTTTATAGCCACAACTGCATGAAAGCAGGTTTTTTCCTTTTTTATCTGGTTTTGGTACCAGTATTGAACCGCATTTTGGACAAAACATTTTATCACCACTGATTTTTTAGTATTTCTAAGAGGGAAACAAATCCTAATTTAAGCCAGCCTAAGTAAGGAATTTTGAAGACTGCTTTTCCGAAAACATTTTCTTTAGGAATGTTTTCCTCAAAATCATGTATACCACAGTTTGCGTCACCTTTTGTTTTAAAAACTTTTCCATTTTCTTTTATTTTTATAACTCTGTGGATAACTGGATCAAATTTTTGATTGCCTTTAAATACTATAATATCGCCAACTTTTATGTTTGTTGGACGAGAAACAATCATTATATCACCTTTATTAAAGCCATTTTTAAAAGGGTATTTTTTAAAATCTTCAAGTGTTAATTGAATTGGGAAGTATAATTCTGATTGAATTTTTTTAATAATGCAGGTATTTTCACAACATGTAAAACCATTCCACCAGTCATCAAGTGAGCTTTTATGTTCCATACTTCCAGAAATAACTGCAACTATGGGGTATGGCGAACCAAATATTAAGCCAAGAACTGGATAAAAAACGTATTTTATTAAAACAAAAGAAACAATTAAACAAGTAAACCAACTTAAAGCACCTTCGCCATACCAAGTAAAATGCCAAAATTGCTTAAAGTATTCCCATGCTTTTTTTAACATAAATAACAAAAACATAATTAAAGTTTAAAATAGTTTCCATCACTCTGGAATTATTTTAATCCATTCTTTTTCTGGAATCAATTTGACTTTTGTTGATGGCTTCAATTTATATTTGCTTGTTAATTCTTTAGGTAATCTAAAGCATCTAGCCTTATTTGAGCATCTATGGCGAGATCCACATTTATTTGTATAATTAGTTAATTATAAAAAGTAATGCTTCTTTTTAGTATTATGAAACTGTTAAAACAAAGACATCCAAATTATTTTGAAGGAATCATTCAGTTAAGAAATCCTAGTGAAGAAATTGTAGATTATACTAGAAAAACCGCGGTAAAAGATGCAAGGGCAGTAATTAGTAAAATTAAAAGAGTTAAAAACGGTTTAGACATGTATGTAAGTTCTCAAAAGTATGTTCAAACAATTGGAAAAAAAATTAAAGAAAAATTTCCAGGCATATTAAAGGTTTCAGCTACTCTTCACACACAAAAAAAAGGAAAAGACTTATACAGAGTTACTGTTTTATTTAGATATGTTCCTATAAAAACTGATAAAATAATAAAGTTTAAAGGTGAAGATTACATTATTTTAAGTTGGGAGAAAAAAGTACGTTTGAAGCATGCTAAGTCAGGTAAAAAAATAGAAGTTAGTTTTGATCAAATCAGTTTAACACAATAATATTTCCTCTTCCTTTTTTTATTTTTTTAATTTTACCTTCAGATTCTAATTGCGTTATAACTAATGATATTTTTGCTTCTGAATAAGGAATATTTTTTCTTAAATCTTTTTGAGATGTTCTTCCGCCTTCTTTTTTAATAAATGAAATAATAATTTGTTCAAGTTTATCTGCTGGTGGTTTTATTTCTGTCAAAACTTGTGGCTGATAATTATCAGATTTTTGTTTAACTTCTTGTTTTCGCTTTTTTTTAATGAAGAATATAATTGAAAGTATGAATAAAACAAGTATTGTAAGCCACCAATAAGATATTTTTTGTTTTTCCTCTTTTTCTAAAGAAACTCCTGTTTCCTGTAGCAGATAAGTTTCTTCACTAATATCTGGAAGAAGTATAAGATCAATAGTATAATTTTCTTTTTGTTTGACTATTATTTGTTCTTCAATTTTCAAATCTGGTTTTTTTGTGGCTTGAAGAATATAAGTTCCTTCATTAACTGTGAAAGAATAAATTCCATCTTGAGAAACATATACTTGTCGTTCAGGAAAAATTTCAACAACAACTCCTTCTTGAGGCGTTAATTCAATATCATAAATTCTACCTTGAACAATGGCGCTATAAGCTGAAGTTATGCAAGTTAATAATAGAATTGCAAAAATTATCCACCTCATAATTGCTTTAAAATATAATTAGTATATAAAACTTAAGACAGTAATGAATAAAAAATGGCTGAAAAATCCTTATTTTCGATAAAAAAACAATTTTAAAGTTTTATAAAGCTTCAAAAGGAGTAATAATTAATTAAAAATTTTTCAAAAATAAGTATATTTATAAAGAAAATGGTTAATTTTAGAACTAAAGATTTGGCTATCTGAACTAAAAGTTGTTGTGTGAAGTAAAATGCTTCACACAATATTTTTTTTTTAAAGATGAAAAAAATAATAACTGCATCATTAATTACCTTAATTATTATATTGCTTCTTCCAGCTGTATTTGCCGAGAAAGAAGATAAAAGAATGCAAAGAGCTGATATTGCTAAAGATAAAGCAGCAGATATTATAATAAGACCATATGTAGAAAAAAAGCAAGAATCTCAGAAAGAAATAAGCGAGTTAAGAGAAAAGTTAAAAGAAGCAAAAGATGAAGAAGTAAGATCAGAATTAAAAGAAGCTATTAAAGAAAGACAAAAAATAACAGAAACACAAGTAAAAGAATTAAGAGAACGTGTAAAAGAAAGAAGTGTTGAAAAAGAAAAAATAAAACAGTTTTCAGAAGAAACGCGCAAACAATATAAAACAATAAAGGAAAAAGCAAATGAAACAAAAGAAAGATTAAAGGATGTGCGAGAAAAATCAAAAGAATGTAAAGATAAAGCATCAGAAGAATGTAAAAAATTAAGTGAGAAAGTTAAAGAGAACGCAAATGATTTCTTATTAAGAACATCTGAACAAATTATTGGTTTATTAAGTAAAGCAAAAGAAAATGTAGAACGTTCTCCGCTTGATCAGGAACAAAAACAAGAAGCATTAGCCAGACTTGATTCTAGAATTGAAGAAGTTGCAAAATTAAAAGAAACTTTAGCAACAGATGAAAATGTAACAAAAAAAGAAGTAAAAGAAGCTTCAAGATTAATGAGAGAAGAATGGCAAAAAGCAAAACAAGATGTACGTAGTGCAGTAGGTTTAGTAGCAGCTTCAAAAATAGGCGGAGTGCTGAAAAGAAGTGAAAAATTAGAAGAAAAATTAAATAAAATTGTTGAAAGAGCAAAAGAAACTGGAGAAAATACACAAACAATAGAATCATTATTAAAAGAATTTAAAGTATATGTTGAGAAAGCAAAAGCATTGCATAAAGAAGCGCAGGAATTATTTATAAAAGAAAAAACAAGTGAAACAATGCAAGAAGCAACAGAAAAATTAAAATTAGCACAGGAAGAACTTAAAAATGCCCAAGAAGTGCTTAAAAAAATAACATTAGAACTTAGAAAAAAACAAGGAGATAAAAAATGAAAAATTTAGGATTGCTAATGATATTATTATTGCTTATATCTGCTTGCCAAAAACCTTTAGCTAAAGAATCTAAAGCTCCTGAGTTTAATAATGAAGTAAGTGAAGGAGCGCAAACAGTAGAAAAAGAATTAAATGAAGTATCTCAAGTAAATGAAGAACTTGAAATAAATGAATTAGATGATTTAGATCAAGAATTAAAATCTTTAGAAGAGTTGGAATAACAAAACATCACAACATTTCCAACATTATTGGTTTTCTCTTTTTTCTTATTGCATTAAACCCTCGATTATTTGTTTCCCTTCACAAAACAAATATAGAGTGTAAAACTTTGAGAGTTTTATCGATTTGCTGCAAGTTCTAAAAATACTATTCTGTGAATGCAAAGATTTATATATCAATTGATATATTGTATTGTGTATGAAAGCTGAACTTTTAGAGAATCCTTTTGTAAGATCTCCTACTTTAGATACTGTTTTGATGGTGGAAAGAATTATAGAAGAAAATAGTGGAGAATATAACAGAACTGAACTATGGAAAAACTTACCAAGAAAAGTAATGTGGCAGACTTTTCTCGTCATTTTGGATTATTTAGAAAACATTAACAAAATTGCTTTTGATAAAGAAGGAAAAATTGCCTACATATGGAATCCTGATCTTGCAAAAAAGCTTAGACAAAGAAAGGAGATTAAAGTATGATTAAGGCATCAAAAGTCGTATTTATCTCGCAAGAGTTAGAAGACGACTTCAACTCACTTAAACCAGATGATCCCATCAAGAAAGCAATGATTAGAGCCATTCAAGACTTAAAACAAAATGCGTTCTCAGGAATACAAGTACCAAAAAGACTGTTTCCTAAGGAATATGTTCAAAAGTATGGAATAACCAACTTATGGAAATACGACCTACCTAGAGGCTGGAGACTTTTGTATACAATAACTGCAGACAACGAAGTAGACTTAATCTCAGCAATTCTAGAATGGTTCAACCATAAAGATTACGAAAGAAAATTTAGATATTAGTATAATTCACCCAATAATTGACTTAATTGTTGAGTGTGAACTGTTGAAGGATATTTGAGCATTTGGTTTGTTCTCTTGTTTTTCGAGTTGTATTTTTGTGTTTCCATATTTTATTGAAATATTCTTGGTACATTTGGCTTATTTGTTTTGATCTTATTAAGTAGCCTATTGGTTTTTCTGACCAAGCTATTAATGCTACTTTGCTTTGGCATATACTTATATCTGAAGGTATTGGAAAGTCTGCATATTTCATGTGTAGTATTTTTCTTCCAATAAATAATTCTTTGATATCTTTTTGGGCGATTCCTCTGACGTATAAACCTTTTTCAGCCCTTTTAATGTCAAATTTTCTGAAAAAGTCTTGTATTTCTTTATTTTTATCTTTTAAGTATGTTGCAAAAAAATAGTATTCATCGCCTTTTTTTGCATCTTCAATAAGTAAAGTAAGCATCACCATAATTCCTTTAATTCCTTCAAAAATCTCAGCTTCTTGTCTTTCAACACCTTTTCGTTTTATTTCAAGTTCTGGAAGAATGTTGGACAATCTTTTTTTCTTTTCTTCAATAAAATCGAGTAATTGCTTTGGAGGAACTGCTTGGTATTGCTTGATTTTTCCTTTTTTAATGTATGAAACCAGTCCTTTTTCGATTAATGTGTTTATTGAATTATGAACTGCTGAACTTGCCATTCCTGATTTCTCTATTATTGCGCCAACTTTTGTAGTTCCGAGTTCAAGAAGAGTTAGGTATGTTTTGATCTCTCCTTTACTAAGCCCTAAATCTTCAAGTATTAAAGTATCCATCAAAACTTCATAGTTTAATCTTATTTATAAAATTTTCTATTTAACTCTCTATTTTTAGAGAGTTAATATTTATATACTCTAACATTAACTATTATAAAGTAATGAATTGGAGGTGTTTCAAAATGAACCTTAAACAAAAAATACAAAACATATTACTTGCAACAACACTCACTTTTACAGGTTGTGCTGAAACAAAACCTTTTGGAAAAGTAGCAAGCTACTACGACACCAAAGGACAACCAACAGCAACAATAGCTGGAGGAGCTACAGACTTACCACTAGGAACTAAACTATTTGGATTTGCAGATGTTGAAACAGAAAAAGAAAATCCAGATAACTTACAAAATCCTTACATAGAACTTCAACTTTCAAAAAAAGCAAGCAATGGTCTAGGAATAGCTACAGAATACAACAGAAATTTCTCACTTGAAAAAGGAATTACAAGAGCTGGATTTGTTTATGAACCAAATCTTGCAGAAATACTAAAAAATACAAGAATAGGATTAAAATTCTACCCAACAGCCACAGACAATCATGGAATGCAAGCAGGATTCTATGGAAGCAAAAGCTTCAACAAAGGAGACATAACTCTTGATACATTTCTTGACTACAATATAGATGCAAAAAGAATTGTCAGTGACTTACAAGTTGGAAAAAAACTTGGAGAAAACTTCTACTTTGTATTAGAAGGAAGACACAACGGATTCAAGAAAAAAGACAAAGAAGGCTTAGGAATTGGATTTGAATGGAGATGGTGATTTAAAATTATTAGTGATATTTTTGGGGAGAAACTGGCATTTTAAGCTGGTTTTCTCTTCTTATTTTCTAACATAAAGATCAACTCTGCAAGGCCCAAAACCAATCCTATCACAAGTTTGTCCTCTATCTTTTAGCATTTGATAACCTTCTTGAGAAATTATTATCAAATACTTTGTTATTGCTTCAAAACAAGCACCTTTAGGCAGACTTTCCATTTCAACAAAAAGATTATTTTGTAATCTTCCAAGAAATAACTCAATTTCTCTCATCGGATTCAATTCTGCAGGTAATTCTCTAACTTTAGCTGTTCCTTTAAGAGTTTCATGCTCAAGCATAGACAATTCATCAACACACAAATCAATACCAATCTCTAAACCAAGACTTATACTCGCTTTCATTTTAACAAGCAAATAACATTGTTAAATTTAAAATTATTGATTAAAAAAGAAAAATAAAGAGAAGACACCAACCAATTTAGTGATTGATACTCTCTTAATGTCACTAAAAATAAACAGTAGTCTTTTTTAGACTGTTTAGATATTCTCTTGGGTTTTTAAAGCCTAATACTTCTAGTACTTCTATTGCTGCTTTGTTTACTTGAGAAGAACCAAAAAAGTCTCTTATATCATAATGTTTTGTTATATCCTTTAGCCCTTTAATAAATGCTTTTTTTAGTTTTTCTTGAGTTTGAGTTGAGCGTGGATGATATCTTATAGGTTTAGGTGTGTAATTGTAATCTCCCCAATAACTTCCTCCCCTAAATGTCCTCTGTTCAGGCTGGTAACTTCTAGTTCTATTAATTTGTTGAATTAAATCTTTTAAACAAGGAGCTTTTTCTCTTGACACATTTGAGGCACTAATAATAATACCATAGTGAACTCTGCTTAGAAAAGGATTTTTAAAACTTTTATATTCATTAATTCTATGAGTTTTTACAAGTAATTCTAAAACTTTTAATGGATCTTCTCTACAATACCAAATTTCTTTAGGTACTGAATAAATATATCCATCACTGTCTTCAAGAATTCCTTCTAAACTTATTTTGGTTGGCATTTTTTCCATACTCCCAAAAGTTTTTTAGGATGTGCAATCTCTAGTCTTGGTGATTCATTTGGTGAAGGAATTTCTAAATCCACAAAATGGCCACTCCAGCCACCGAAATCACTACTGTAATAAGATGTTACAGCTTTTATGCATTCATCATAACCAAAAAGAAGAGGCATAAATTGAGGTCTTGATTCATATCTGGTTAAGTTTAAAAATATTTCATCACTATACCAAAAATGATATCTATCTTTATTACCTCTATCTTTTTTTAGTAATGCTTCTAATTCTGAAGGATTAAGCATCTCTCTGCCTTTTTTAGTTTCTTGAAATGCTTTTGCATAATTAACCCCAAAATTATGAACTATTGCTAAAACTCTTGAATTTTCTGGTGGAGCTTTGTAAGATTCATCATTAATGTATGTTGGACTTCCTTTAACAACCACATTTCGACCATTAATTTTTAGAACAATATCTGCCAAATCTTTATTTTGCTCTACTTTTCTTGAGCTTTCGTCAATTGCTTTGTGAGCTGAAGAAATCACACCTTCATACATTGAGTCTAACATTTGTGATAGAGTTTGCCCTCTTTGACTTGGTGAGTGATCACACATTATTTTTCCACAAATTGAACAAGTCATTTTGAAACACCTCCAAAGTGTTAAATTTCACTACAATACTATCGTAACAACAGAATATTTAATACTTTGTTGTCCTAAAAGGTCGACAAATAGAAAGTTTTATAAACTTTGAAACACAAATACAACTCATGATTGACAAATATAGTGAAGTTTTGAAAGAGTTTGGACTTTCAGAAAATGAAGTTAAAGTATACATAACTCTGTTAAAAACTGGAGAATCCGGTGTTCAAAATCTGGCTAAAAATGCAGGACTTCCAAGAACAACAACATACCACCTCCTAGAAAGCTTATCACAAAAAGGTCTTGTAAGCCACATCGATAAAAATAAAATAAGATACTTCCAAGCAGCAAATCCTAAAATAATTCCAGAAATTCTTGAAGAACAGAAAAAACACATCAAAGAAATAATTCCAGAACTCTTAACAATCGCAGAAACCTTTACAGAAAAGCCCAAAGTTGAAGTTTACGAAGGAATCAAAGGAATAAAAACAATTCTGGAAGACACACTAGAAACAAAAAAAGAAATACTTCATTATGGAGACATAATATCTTTACAAAACTCATTAAAATACATATTTCCTCAATTTATCAACAAAAGAGTAGAAAAGAAAATACCAATCAAAATACTCTGCAAAAAAGAAGCAGCACACAAAGAATTACTAGAAACAGCTAAAAAACAATACCGAGAATTCAAATTTATACCATCAAACTACACATTCAAATCAAGCATATTCATCTACAACAAAAAAGTAGCAATACTAAGCCTTCAACAAGAACCATACTACGGAATCATAATAGACAACGAGGATTTTCACCAAACACAAAAAAACATGTTCGAACTATTATGGCAAACAAAACACTAAATCCCCCCAATTATTTTACCATTAAAAGTTTACTCAAAAAATACTGGTCTACAACAACACAGGATTATGTCAAGAACCACTGGTCAATAGACCAGTGGCATGAAACTTAGGTTTCAGCATCCAGTGGTTCTTGAGCACACCAAGATTCCACTACTAAACCACTAGTGAAACACTAGTGGAATCTTAGTGTTTGAAACATTATCTTCACCACAAACCACCAACCATAAACCACAAACTAATTAAATATTACTTCTGGTTCTGCAAGTAAATGCTGACAATAGATGGCTCTTATCTTGAAGGCGGCGGGCAGATTGTTCGTACTGCTGTTGGAATGTCTGCTTTGCTTGGAGAACCAGTTAAAATAATTAATATTAGAAGAAATAGGCCTAATCCAGGATTAAAAGCTCAGCATTTGCATGCAGTTAAAGCTTTGCAAGAACTTTGTGATGCTGATGTTGTTGGTTGTAAAGAAGGTTCTGATGAAATAATTTTTGCTCCAAAACAATTGAAAGCTAAAACATTAAATATTGATATTGGAACTGCTGGATCAATAGGTTTAGTGCTTCAGGCTATTCTTTTACCGTGTTGTTTTCTTGATAAATCAATTACAATTCGTTTGAAGGGAGGTACTCATGGTAAATGGGCGATGCCTATTGAGTATATTCAAAATGTTTTAGTGCCTCATATTCAGAGATTTTGTGAAAAAATAAGCATTAATCAAGAAAAAAGAGGGTATTATCCTGCAGGAGGTGGAAAAGTTGAAGTTAAGATAAAGCCATTAATACATAGAGAAGAGTATAGTAAAGAAGATTTCTTGAAAAAAATTGAAGAATTAAAACCAATACAATTGTTAAATCAGGGAAAGCTTTTATTTATTAAGGGAATTTCTCATGCATCAGCTTCTTTAGCAGAACGTGAAGTAGCTGAAAGACAGCTAAAATCAGCAAAAAATATTTTAAAAGAATTCAATGTTCCTGTTAATATAAGTGTTGAGTATAGTGATGCAATATCAAAAGGTTCTGGAATTGCTTTATGGGCTGTTTTTGAAAATAAATATGGGGAAGTTGATCAGTTTAATCCTGTTATTCTTGGTTGTGATGCATTAGGTGAAAAAAATATTTCTGCTGAAAGTGTAGCAGGAATTGCTGCAAAAGAATTATACAAAGAAATAAAACAAAATGCTTGTGTTGATAGGCATTTAGCTGATAATCTTATTCCTTGGATGGGCTTGCTTTCTGGAAGTGCATTTAAAACAAGTCTTATAACAGATCATACTAAAACAAATATTTTTAGTGTGGAAAATTTTTTTGGAAAAATGTTTAAAATTAATGAGAATGTAGTGAGAAGAATTTAAGCTAATCTTGCTATTTTCAGGTTTGTTTTTAATTCTTTTAATTCAAACTCGTACTCAGTTCTTTTATCTTGATTAGTTTCTTTTTTAACTATTTTTTCTGCGTTTTTGATTTCTTGTTCTGCTTTTGCAAGATCTCTAAAATCAAGTGCTTGTTGAGCAGATTTTATTAATTCATCTATGTTTGATTTTTCTTCAGAGTTTAGAAGAGCTTTTTTAGCATTTATAATAGGTTTTTTTAGAAAAGGCATTGCTTTTTCTTTTGATAATTTATTTTTTTTCATTATTTTTTTGACTTCAATCACTGCTTGTTGTTCTTTTTTGAAATGTTCTTCTTGCTTTTTTAAGGCTTCCTCTAAAATTTTTACTTTAGCTAATTGCTCTTTATTTTTAGTAATATCCTCTTTTTCTTTATTGATAGATTCAATATCGTGGCTTAATTTATGTTCTTTTTCGTACAGTAAATGAAGATCTGATTCAATTAATTTTGAAACATGTTGTACTTCGCGAGATATATCTGCTTTAACCTGCATTAATCTTTCAAAGTGTTTATGCCATATTTCAGCAACATTATGAAATAATAGTTTTTTTTCGCGTGTTTGTTCAGTTAATTCTTCTTTTTCTTTTCTTAAATCATCAATAAGTTCATTGATTTGTTTTCTATGTTCAAGTGATTTTACTTCGTTTTGTACTGCTAATTTTTCTTTTTCTTGAGCTTCACTTATGCGTTTTTTAAGTTCTTTTTGTTTTTCATCAGAAAGCTTTTCTAATTCCAGCAGGTGTTCTTCTTTTTTTGTAAGTTGCTTAAGTGTAAATTCGTGCTCATTAATATCACTATTAGAATCATCGCTCTTTTTTAGCATAATCCAGTAGGATGTTTCTGGATTTATAAGTTTTTCCAGAATTAACAGTAAGCTTTTTAAACAAAATAGTGTTCAAAACATTAATGAAGCAGTGCATGTCTTGCAGGAAGAGTATAATGAATGATCGGGGAAGTGTATTTTTTAAATGCCCTAAGTGCTTAAAGGAAGATATTGTTCGTTGTTCTTCGTGCAGAAAAAATGCTGTGAAATTTACCTGTCCTCAATGTGAATTTACAGGCCCAAATTAAAATGTCTAGAGTTGTTGTAACTTTAAAAGTAATGCCTACAAGTCCAGATGTAGATCTTGATAGCATAAGTGAAAAAGCAGTGAAAGAAGTTAAAGAATTTGCTGAAATTAAAGATGATGAATCTTTAAGAGTTGAGCAAAAACCTGTTGCTTTTGGATTAAAAGAAATTGTTATTATGTTTGCTATGAATGAAAGCAAGGGAGACACAGAAAAATTAGAAAAAAAAATAAGTTTATTAGAAGGAGTAAGTTCTGTTGAAGTTACTGATGTCAGAAGAGTTGTTGGTTAAAATAATAATTTAAATTCATCAAGAGGCATTGTTGTTTTTATTGCTTCTGGAGTAAAATGAGTTCCGCTGGCTAAATATTTTTTATTTTGAATTGTTTTTATGAGAACTTCTTTTTTTGGCGGTTGTTTTCTAAGAAGTTTGGCTATTTTATGTATGTGAAAAAATCCTACAACTGGAATTTTTGCTTCTTGCTGAATCAGCTCTAAAAATTGTTTGTGTTTTGTTGTTTGATCTATCATTAATGATAAGAGAGATTCGTCCCAAAGATTGCCTGTCCATAATGGTCCTGCACTTTGCATTGTTTTACTGCAACAACTTATTTTATTAGATTGAGAAATTTGTGTTTTATGGCAGGTCTTGCAAAAATTTAAAAAAAGGTGATTTTCTAGTATTTTATCAACATTGCTTTTGCCAGTTGCAACCTTTAAATAAGCTCTAAGATAATGATTTGTTGAATGAACAAAAATAGGAGAAAGCGCTTTATCATATTGGGCAGCAATAAGCTGTGCTTTTCTAATTAAAATTCTTACTCCAATCTCATGCATAATTTCATTTCTTAAAGGCAGAGCCCAATACTTGCGCAAACAAGCATTCTTATACGTTCCTGCAAGTGCTGCAACGTCGGTAGCAGTTATTGCTAAAATTCCATTCTTTGCTATTTTTTTTATAGCATTATCTAAAAATGGGTTTGGGCTGCCAAATGGATCAATATCAATATAGTCATAAATTGAGCCTTCTAAAAGCGCTTTATTTGTATCTTTATTAAGAATTATTGCTTTTTTTGTAGGAATTTTGTTTTTTTCAAATAAGATTTTTATTAATTTAACTGCTTTGGGATTTCCATCATTTATTAGGATAGATGAAATTTTGTGTTCAGGAAGTTCTTTTAACATTCTTAAAGAACGAATTCCAGAACCTGCTAAAGGATCTGCAATGCATAAATCATTTTTTTCCCAGCACTTAAGAATTAGCAATGCTAAATTTCTTTGAAATTCCATTACAGGATTATAGAATACAGGCATGCTTTTACTGATTTTTTCAGAATAAAATATAAAAAGAGATATATCTCCTTCAACATGAGATTTCATTGAGCGTGTTTTTTTTCGCCTTTGCGTGCACACTTATCAGAACAGTACCAGTGCAATTCTCCGTGAGTTTCTGTTTCAATAATTTCATCTTTATTTTGGCTTAAAACTTTTCCGCAAGAAGCACATTTAGTTAGTTCTCCTGTTTCTTCACTGCCTTCACTAAAACCTTGCTCCCAATCAGCAATATCATCATCTTCTAGAAGTTGTTCTCTGCCTTCTTCAGTGTAAACATCTTCATCTCTTTCTCCTGTTTCAATTTTTTGCTTAAATTCTTCTTTTGACTCTTCATGCTCTTCAGGATCTAGAAACTCGTTTTTTTCAGGGCGCACTCCTGTTTTTCTAGGATCATCAGTTTTTAAAACACTTTTTTTATTGGGCATAAATTACTGTATTAAGATCAAATATTTAAGCGTTTTGGTTGACAAATTGCTGTATTTCTTTCATGTAATTTAAAGAAGATATAAGATTCCATTCTCTTGGAAATAGTTTTTTGTATCTTGGCCAGTCATATCTTTCATCTAAAAATACCAACACTCCTTTATCTTTTTCATTTCTTATGCATCTCCCTGAATTTTGAAGTGTTTTAGTTATAGCTGGAAGCGTGTATCCATAATCCCATCCTTTGCCAAATAATTCATCATAATATTGTATTAATTCTCTAGACCTAAGATTAGGTTTATCTAAAGGGAGGCCAATAACTATTACACATTTGTTTATTCCAGGGAGATCTATCCCTTCGCCAAAAGAACCTGTTGCAGTACATAACATTACTGCTCCTTTATAACTCGAATATTTTTTAAGTAATTCTTCTTTTTGTTTTTTTTGCAAGTTAGGCTGCTCAAAAAGAATTGTTTTGTTGCTATATTCTTGAAAGAAAAAAGCCACGTCATCACGAATTTTGTAGCTGGGAAAAAACAAAAGACTATTTCCATGAATTTCATTGGTTATTTGTGCACAAATTTCTGCAATATTTTTATACTGCTCTGGTGATCTTAAAGTAAACTTTGTTGTTGTTTTAGGAATTATCAAAGTGAGCTTGTTTTTTTCAGGAAATGGAGAACTGTATTCTTGCTTAAAAGTTCCATCTTGAAAACCCAGCACATCCTGATACATTATTGTTGGAAGAAGTGTGCCTGACATAATAATCATAGAATGGCATTGATTAATTACCGGCTTTGTAATAATTGAAGGATCTAAGCATTGCAGAAAAATTTTAACATTTTCTTTTTCTTTTTTCACATAGCGAATAAATCCTTTTTCACCTTCAGGCCATTTTTTAAGAAAGCTTGCAATTACTCCCAGAGAACTTTGCTTTTGTTCATTTCTCACTAAATCTGCACTTGTTTCTAGCTCTGCAATAAATTGCTGCAGAGGTTTTATTTTATCAATTTCATTTACTAAAAATTGTGATGATATTTTTTTTTCTTCGTCAACTAATTTACTCCCTATTTGTTGAATTAAATGAAGCAATTCTATAAGTGGAAGAATAACTGGTTCTATATTGTACTTTTTTGCTTCTTTTATTGCACGCTGAATAATATTTGTACTTAATATAGAACTCATTAAATCTCTGACTCTTTCAGGAAGATTGTGTGCTTCATCAACTATAACTATGCAGTCTTCAAGATTCTTATTAATCTTGCTTAAAAAGTTCTTCCTTATTGATTCATTAAAAATGTAAAAATAATCTGCAATAATTATTGTAGAATTACTTGCCAAGTGTAATGCGCTTTCATATGGGCAAATTTTGTGCTTCATTGATGTTGTTACAATATTTTCAGTTGTTGGAATAATTTGTAATAGTTCATCATTACAAACTGAAACTTTTGTTTTAGATTTAGAATTCAAATAATATTCACATTTCTCGTCTTCACGTAAAGAACGGCAAAACTCAACAAAATCTTGTGTTGGCATTGTTGAAGCACCTTCTTGCGCACACATCCATTTTTTTCCAATAAAAGAAGCAACATTGAAGTTTACACAATATTTTTGCTTAATATTTTGAACAGTTTCAAGAACAATTTTGTGTTGAGTGTGCCTTGATGTTAAAAATAATATTGTTAATTTTTTTTCAAGAGCAGCAGTTAGCGCAGGTGAAAGAGATGCTGCAGTTTTTCCCATTCCAGTGGGAGCGTGGATAATTGCATGTTTTTTTTGTTGAATAACTTGAAAGATCTCTTTCATAATCTGCTCCTGAGTAGGACGCAGTTTTTCATATGGGAAAAAAAAAACCATAGATCTTGCTCTTCACAAGCATTTATAATATTTTCTGGCTAATAAAATTTTAATTTCGAAACCTTTAAATATATGGTGCAGTATATTCATTACAATATTAAGATTAGGGGTGTGTCAAGAACTACCTATTAAATTAGGCAGCGTGTTTTCACACAGCTACTAAATCATCTGGTAGTTCTTGAGCATGATCAAAAATCACTTGTCATTTTTACTGATTAAAATCAGTAGTGTATGTTAAGGGTGATTTTTGACATGTCAAAAACATGCCAAAAATTGCATGTTTTTATAAAAATATTAAGAAGGTGGTTTGCTTTGAAAAATAAAGAAATTTTTAAAACATTTTTTAGAGAGAAACCAGCTATGATGTTGGTTCACTTGCGTAATGCAAAGTCAGAAGTATATGCTTCTTCTTTAGCAAAACAAATTGATTGCACATATTCTCATGTTGTAAAAGTTCTTCAAGAAATGCAGAATGAAGAATTAATTAATTTTGACAAGCAAGGCAGATTAAAGCTGCTTTCTTTAACAAAGAAAGGACAAGATGTTGCAAATAAAATTACAGATATAAGAAATTTGTTATAAATTCAGTTTCTCTGCAACTTGACAAATTTAGCATTTTTATAAAAAAAATGCAATTATTTGTTTTTTAATTTCTTCACTTCAAAAAATAGTAAATAGTATCTTGATAGGCGAGGATTGTTTTTTTTTACTGTGTTATTCTTTTGGAAAAATTTTTCAAATGGTACAAAAATAAATGAACAAATCTCGATAATAAACCAAACACCCAAAAATTTCCGAGAATTTAACACACCGTCCATAAAATACAACTATTGGTGCATTTTCAAAAACCAAAACATTTATATATTTTCTTACTTTTCTTACTTGTAAGGTGATAAATATGGCTTTACTTGAAATTAAAACAACCAAAATAACAGATAAAGGACAGATATCCATCCCAAAGGATATTCGTGAAAAAAAAGGCTTTAAAGAAGGACAAAAGTTAGCAGTTATTGCTTTTGAGAACCGAATAGAATTAATTCCTCTAAAAGAATTTAATGAGAAAATGTTCACTGCATTTGCTAGCGAAAAATCTTTAGCAAAAGACTGGCTTAGTGAAGAGGACGAAAAAGCATGGAAGACCTTGTGAAAGGAAATGTAGTTATTTTATTATTTCCCTTTTCAGATCTTAGCTCAGCAAAGAAAAGACCTGCAGTAATAGTCGCAAAACTTACTGGAAATGACTCAATACTTGCCCAAATAACAAGCGTAGAAAGGAAAGACGAATATGCAATAAATCTAACGAGTAAAGACTTCAAACAAGGAAGCTTACCTCAAGAAAGCATAATAAAACCAAATAAATTATTTACTGCAGATAAATCATTAATTTTTCACAAAGCAGGAACACTCAAAGAAAACAAAATAAAAGAAGTTGAAAATGCATTGATGACAATTTTCAAACAATAAACCACCCAATAATTGCATTTCTTATTTTAGTTTGAATCTGAATTCAGTTGCCACAGAAAGTGATTTGATTATTGTGTTAGAAGTGTGCTTAATTCTTCTGGTTTGTACTTCCATTCTAAAGGTAATTTCTTTTTTCTTTTAAAGTAATTGGTAAGTCTTTGTATTTTTGATTCAGTGAGTTGAAGCCCACGTTTTGCATGCATGTCATGCTTGTTTTTTTCCATGTGTTTTTTGATAAGCATCACTCTCTTCATTAGCAAAGTAATATCTTCAGGTATTTCTGGCGCTAAATTTTTTTCTTTTAATAATTGAGTTATTGTTTTGCCTGTAAGAAGTTTTACATCAGGAATTCCATAATTATCTCTTAAAGCAAGGCCTATTTGGCTTGTTGTTTTTCCTTCTTTTGCAAGTTTTGAAATTAATAGCTCTATTTCTTTTTGTTTGTACCTTACCCATGTTGTAGGTTTTGGTGTTAAGGGTTTATGGCTGCCACTTTTGCCACGAGCTCTGCTGTGCCTTTTTGCCATAAACCTTTGAAATTTGATAATATTTATAAAGGTTTTCCTCTTAAATAACTGTATAAGAGGTGATATTTTATGAAAAACCAGAAAGTAAAATGTGTTTGTTCATGGACTAATCTTGTTTGGTATTTATTAGGAGTGCTTGTTATTGGTTTAGGGCTATGGGGAATGCTAAATGCAGTATTGCTACAAGTTTTAGGAGAAACATGGTATTATCCTTGGTTGTGGTATTCTGTAAGTGTATTATTGCTTTGCGTAGGCAAATGCATGAAATGCAAGCCTTCAGAAGCCTGTCAATTGCACAGGAATATGTAATAATATAGCAAAGGAATGCATTATAAAACAAACTGTAATGCATGCCAATCTTCTTTGCCTTGTTTTATTTTAATTTCTTTTTTTAACTTAAATCCTAAGGCTAACTCTATAATTTGTTTTTTATTTTCATGAATATATAAAACTATAATTCCTTTTGGAGACAATAATTTTTTAGACTGCTCAAAAAATTGTGAGTATAATTTTATCATTGTTTTGTCATTATTTTTTAGCCAATTAGGAGGTTGAGTTATAATACAGTCTATGCTTTGGTCATTAAATTTTAAATCCAACCAGTAAAGGTCTTTTCTACTAAAATTTATAATTTTATTAACTCCAGCAAGATTTGCATTTTTTTTAGATGATGCTATGTTTTTAAATTGAGGATCAATTGCATAAATAAAAGGATTTGTTTCTTCTTCATTTCTGTCAATATTTTCTAAAACATTTTTCCAATTGTCATATAACTTTATTTTTGTAAATGCAAAATTATTTTTATTAAAAAAATGCGGTGATTTGTTTTTTGCAATCAGGGCTGCTTCTATTGGAATTATTCCTGTCCTGCAAAAAGGATCAATGATTTTTTTATTAGCGGAATATTCTGCAATTAAAAGCAGTGAAGCTGCAATATTGCCTCTTAAGCTATCTGGGCCTAAAAATAATCTATATGCTCTTTTGCCAAGATCAAATCCTGAGATATCTATGCCAAAATAAAATATATTATTTTCAACTATGAAATAATAATGAATAATTCCTTGTTTAGGATTATAGCTGCCTTGTATTTTTTTAGCTAAAAGATTTGAAAGCTCAAAGCTTGTAAAAAAGTGCGTTCCTTCTCTTTGCCCGTTAATTTTAAAGGATTGTTCTGTTTTGAATGATTCAAATTTTTCTAATGGTGTTTTGTCAAAAGAAAATGACTGAATTAATACTATAACCCTATTAATTGTTCTTAGCATATAACACAATTCTAAAACTTTTTCGTCAATAACATCACACAAAAGCTTTCCTTCAGAAAGTTCACAATTTAGATTAAACAAAACTTTAATCTCCTGAGCACTAATTGCTTCCAGGCCCGGATTGGTTAGAATTAAGATTTTCATCAGGTTCTTCTTGAATAAGTGCTATACTTGTTACTTCATCAGGTTCTTCAATTCGTATCACACGAACACCTTGCGTATTTCTTCCTACTGAACTTATGCCTTTAACAGCTGTTCTGATTGTAATTCCATTTTTTGTTATTAACATGATCTCATCTCTATCTGAAACTTGTTTTATTCCTATTACTTTTCCATTTTTATCTATTATATTTATGTTGCGCACTCCACTTCCACCCCTATTTATTAATCTGTACTCAGTGATGGGGGTTCTTTTTCCATAACCCTTTTCTGTTATTGTTAACAATTGTTTAGTTTCATCTGTTGCAACTGCACCAACAACTTGATCATTTTCTTTAAGTTTTATTCCGATTACTCCTTTAGATGTTCTTCCAGTAGGCCTTATATCTTCTTCACTAAATCTATTTGCTACACCATTTGCTGTTGCTATCATTATTTGTTTTTGGCCGTCTGTTAGTATGACGCTGATTAATTCGTCATTTTCATCAATTGTTATTGCAGCAATGCCTCCTCTTCTTGGTCTAGAAAATTCTTCTAGTGATGTCTTTTTTACAGTGCCTAATTTTGTAGTCATGAATACAAATTTATCTGGATTAAACTCAGTTACATTAACATGAGCAGTTACTCTTTCGCCAGGTTCAAGCGATAATAAATTTATTATTGCAGTTCCTTTTGCATATCTTCCTGCTTCTGGAATTTGGTAGACTTTAAGCAAATGAACCTTTCCTTTATTTGTAAAAAATAAAACAGTATCATGAGTGTTGGCAACAAAAATATCTTCAATAAAATCCTCTTCTTTTGTTTCAGCGCCAATAATTCCTTTTCCACCGCGACGCTGTTGTTTATACATATCAGCAGATAATCTTTTTACATAATTAGCATGAGATATTGTGACAGCCATATTTTCAGATTTTATGATTTGCTCCTCCTTAAAATCTGCAGTTTCATCAAGAATAATTTGTGTTCTGCGATTATCTCCGTATTTTTCTTTTAAATTATTAAGCTCATCTTTTATTATTCCTAAAATTCTTTGTTCACTTGCCAATATCTGTCTAAGTTCGTCTATAAGTTTGATCAGTTCTTTATGCTCATCCTTAATTTTTTCTTGTTCAAGGGCTGTTAATCGTTGTAAACGCATTTCGAGAATTGATTTAGCTTGAATTTCTGTTAATTGATAATCTTGAACTAAGCCAGTTATTGCTTGCTGTACTTCTTTTGATGCTTTTATAAGAGAAATTACATCATCAATATTGTTAAGCGCTATTATAATCCCCTCAATAATGTGCGCTCTCTGTTCTGCCTGCCTACAGTCATACTCTGTTCTTTTACGAACTATGTTTTGTCTATGCTCAATAAATTTTTGAAGTATTTCTTTAAGCGTAAGTATTTTAGGTTGTTGATCATCAAGCGCTAAGAGAATTATTCCAAAAGTTTCTTGAAGGCGTGTATAACGGTACAGCTGGTTTAAAACAATATCTTGATTTGCTCCGCTTTTAAGTTCAACAACTATTCTTATTCCTTCTCTATCACTTTCATCACGCAAATCACTAATGCCTTCAATTCTTTTTTCTTTGACAAGTTCAGCAATATTTTCTATAATCTGAGCTTTATTAACCATATAAGGAATTTCTGTAATTATTATGCGAAATTTATTTTTATTCTCTTCAATATGTGCTTTTGCTCTTACAGTGATTTTTCCTTTGCCAGTTTCATATGCCTGTTTTATTCCAGATGATCCGCAAATCAGTGCACCAGTGGGAAAATCAGGGCCTGGTACTTTTTGCATCAACTCATTAACATCTGCACTTGGATTATCAATAAGATGAATAACTGCTGAGCATATTTCAACAATATTATGTGGTGGAATGTTTGTTGCCATTCCAACTGCAATGCCTGAACTGCCATTAATAAGTAAATTTGGCGCTGTGGAAGGCAAGACTGTTGGTTCTTTTCTTGTAGTGTCGTAATTATCAACAAAATTAACTGTTTCTTTTTCTATATCTTCAAGCATTTCTTCTGCTAATTTACTAAGTCTTGCTTCGGTGTTATGATTAATAAAACCATTTGCAACAAAAGAATGGCATTTACTGTCTACTTTAATAGAAAATACTTCTTTGAGTTGTTCTGTTTTTTCAACTTGAATTATTTGGTCAAAATAAAACCTGTTTTTTAATAGCCAATCAATTAACTTCTTGTCTTCTTTATCGATGATTTTTATGAGTTTCAAATAATTTTTGCTTAATGAATTATATCTGTCTAAATTATTTTTTGACAAAAATTCTTTTGAATACTTGTTTCGTAAATAATCGTTCAAAAAAGGAATGAAATCGTACTTGCTCATTCGAGAAGAATTCATGCTGAGTATATTGCTGAGCTTTTTTTTCTTTCTCTCTGAAAAAAATCCAAGTTCTTCATGAAACTTTTTCAGATTAGCGAATGAAGATACTATTAGTTTTTTGCAATCATTTCTTTTGTCTAAATGAGGAATGTTAGAGACAATTCCAAAATTTAGAAGCGCTATTTTTAATTGTTTAATTAATTTTTCACTTTTTGAATCATAACAAACCAATAAGTTTTCTCCGCCGTGTCTTTTGTCAAAATGGTGAAGAACTGAGCCGTCTCCTTCAAATAAAGAAACAAGAAAACTTTGTAAGTCTTCTTTTTTTGACTGCAATACTGAAAATGGGATTTCTTTGCCGTCTGCTTTTGATTCGTTGAAACCTATATTCTTTAAGAATAAAACGACCTTTTGCTCGTAAATACTTAATTCAGTGCACTCTCCCTTAATTTTCCTTTCATAAAGTTTTATTCCTTTAAATTGCTGTTGAATTATTTTTTTAACTTTATTATAAAAGAGTTTATCTTTGTTATTGAATAAAATTTGTTTATTGTGAAAACTTCCTTCACTCACTAATGCGCCAAGCAAAAAGGCTAAATTTTTATTCATTATTTTTGGCAGACTAACATTGTTTTTGAACCCATCTTTTGGATAAAAATTTTCTAAATTCAAAGAATCTTCAGAAAACATGGCGTTTCTATTAATTGTTGCTATATCTCCTTCTTCTAAATTCTCTAAAAGCTTCCAAGAAATTTCCGGCTTAAAATTAAGTCCAACTCTCCAGGTCAGTATTGGATGATTGTAAGAACCTTCTAATTCGTAACCTGTTTTAGTTTTTATTTTTATTGTTTTGTGCTTGCCTGAATTGAAGAATTTAGAGGCTCTGTTTATATTTCCATCGTGCGACAATATTTTTAAATTAATTTTTTCTTCTTTTCTTTTTGAAATATCTTTTATTTCTATTAGTCCTTTGTCTGTTTGCAAAAGAGAATCTCCTGTGATGCAGTAACGATACGCAGCTGCAGAATCCCCGTCGACAGAACCAAAATTTCCTTGTCCTTCAACTAATAGATATCTTAAATTCCAGGGCTGCGCCATTCTAACAAGAGCGTCATAGACTGCTGTATCTCCATGAGGGTGGAATTTCTTCAAAACATCTCCTATAATACCTGCACATTTTGAGTATCTTTTGTTTGAAAGCAGCCCTTCTTGAAACATTGAGTAAAGAATTCTTCTATGAACTGGTTTTAAGCCATCTTTGACATCAGGTAAAGCGCGACCTACGATTACTGACATAGAATAAGCTAAATATGCTTTTTTTACCTCATTTTCAATGAGTTTTGGTATGATCTTTCCATCTACAGGCGTTGTAGGCTGCTGGCTTGTTTCAGTGTCCATTTTCTCAAATTAAGAACATCGATTTTCCGACGAGAAAATCGTATTTTTAGAATAATTTTGGTATTTATAAGTATTGCGCTTGTAGAGTGTAATTTTTACAGTTATCTGTCATGTACTATGTTGTCTTTAATAGAATAATTTTTTCCGCAATAAACACATTTCTTATGCTTTTCTGAAAGAGCAAGGTCTTTTGATTGGTAAAGCATGGTGTTTTTACACCTAGGACATCTTAATTTAATGCGTATCATTTTGTTCATTATCTGTTTGTTCTTGAAAAATTTCTGCTTTAACTTCACTTTCTGAATTTTTTTCTTTAGCATCTTCTAAATGGTTAAGTTTTGAAAACTCCTGTTTTAGTTTTTCTTGATCAATATCAAAATAATCGTAAAACTTTTGAGTTAATTTTATGAGTTTTGTTCTGCCATATTTTTTTCTAGATACGTAACCTAATTTTTCTAGCTCATTTAAATGATCATATCCTTTATTAGTACGAATCTTAATTACTTCACTTTGTTTAACAGGTGCTTTGTAAGCAATAACTGCAAGTGTTTCTAAGATGGATTTTGGCAGTTCTGTTTTTGTCACGATTTTACGAACAAACTGCAAGTATTCATCTTTAACAGTCAATTGCCAATTATCACTGTCTTGGAAAAGCATTAAAGAACTTCCTTTTTCTTCTAATTCTTTTTTTAAACCAAGAAGTGTTTGCTTTACTAAATCAATATCTCTAGTATGAGCTAATTTTGCTAATTCTTTAATATCCATTTTTTTGCCAGTAGAAAAAAGCAGCGATTCAAGCGTGTTTTTCAATTCCTTGGAGGACATATTTTCCGTTTTCAACGTTCACCCTTTTTT
Source organism: Candidatus Woesearchaeota archaeon (assembly GCA_016188265.1). Classification (GTDB taxonomy): domain Archaea; phylum Nanobdellota; class Nanobdellia; order Woesearchaeales; family ARS49; genus JACPID01. Next base: position 36,042 of record JACPID010000001.1, read on the forward strand.
TTTCTTCTAATTTTTTAACAAATGGCAATAATTCTGCAGGGGTTAAACCTACTGGTTGGGATAATTCTTCCAGTGTTTTTGGGCCTTGTTTAAGTAAATATACTATGAAGTTATTAAATATTGCTTGAGTATTTTGATCCAAAATGTTATTTTGAGCTTTAAAATTTTTAACTATTAAATCTGCTTGATGTACTCTTGCTTGTAGGTCGTTAAGAAAATCATTTAAGTTTACTGCATTAAACATCAAATGCTCTGGTGATAATATCTCAATAGAAGAAGGCATTGCATCAAAGCAAAAATTTAGCAGTTCATTTGGTTTTTGAAAAAGTATTTCAACTTCTGCAAAAGTGCTGAATAGCTTTTGTTGTGGAATAGCTTCATGATAAACTTCTGAGAGCAAATTAGTGCCTTCTTTTTTGAGTTTTTCAATGTAATTTTTAAGAGTATTTTCAATATACTCTTTTGGCGCTCCAAGTATCTCAATAATAGCTCGAATATGAATAGGTCTATCCATTTATGAAAAGGAGTTTTAAACAATTTATAAAGGTTTTCACAATGCAAATAATTTAATCACTATTCTCTAATGGTGATAAAAGTTTATAAGTTAGGAAATAGTAATTAAAAATAAAGGGGTGTATAAAGGGCATGCCATTTGATTTTTTAAAGAAGAAAAAAGAGTCTGAACTACCTCCACCGCCGCCACCTCCAGCAGATATTAGCGAATCTGGAGGGCTTGAATTTCCTGTTATGCCCGATATTCCTCCAATTCATGCAGAAGAAGGGGAATCAGAAGAATTTCACCCATCAGTACGTGAACACCATCCTTTAGAGCAACTGCCAAAAGTCAAAGCATTAAGAAAACCAACAGAGCCTATTTTTGTTTCTCTTGATGATTTTAAAAAAGTCAATGATCACTTGAATAAAATTCGTTCAAGAGTAGAAGAAGCAAATACGTTTATTAAAGAACTTGAAAAGTTGCATGATGAAGAAGAAAAAATTGTTGAATCTTGGATAGAGTATGTTCAAGAAGTTGAGAAAAAATTAACATTAGCAGATGAAATTATTGAAAGTCATGAAAAGAGGCAATAAATGGCAGTTTTTGTAAAAATTGCAGAGTATGAAAAATTAGATAAATTACTTGAAGAAACTAAAGAAAAAATTACAGAAATAAAAGAAACTCTTAGCAATATTGAAGATATAAGGCAAAAGGAAAATGACCAAGTTGAAGAATGGTCAAAAGAGATAACTGAAGTTGATGAATTAATGAATGAGGTTGATGAATTATTGCTAAGCAACAAAGAGTAAATGAAGAAGAACATTTGTATGTTAATATAGAAGATCCAGCTGAATTAAGAAGAAAATTCTTGCTAAGTATTAAAAAAATAGTTCAGAACCAAAAAAAGCATCATGAATTTAAAAAATTAAGAGAACAAAAATTCAGTCTTTTTAAAAAACTAAATTATCAATTGCTTGAGCTTCGTGATTATACTGTAAAAATAGATAAAACATTTCCAAGCAGTGCATTAAGAAAAATAAATGAGATAACACCTGATATTTCTTTAAGAAAAGAGAAAATCAGTGTTAAAAAGCCAGTTGAATCTAAAAGAATTGAGGATATTTTAAGTGAAAAATTATATGAAATAGAAAAAAGATTAAATGCTCTTCGTTAACTATTACTAAAGAACAATAAATAATTTAAATATTTAATTCTAAAAATAATGTATGGGAGATTTGGAAGAAAGAGTTGAAGAATTATCTTATTTATTAGGTTTTAAAAAAAATCAGGAAAATGCAAAAAGAGTTTGTTTAAAAGATAGATTCAAGTATAAATCTGAAGTAGGAGGTATTTTATTAAAGCATGATTCAGATTTGTATTTTCATATTGTAAGATCTTATTATGACCGGCTTATTGATTTTTCCCACAAATTTGTCAAAACAGGCAATAGATGGTATGCAAATAGATTGATTGCTTTGATAAAACAAGATATTAAGATACGTGATTCAGAAGATTATGGCATAATTCAAGATAAAGAAGCTATTGAATTATTAAGAAATGTAGATGCAAGATACAGGTTTCCTGAAAAAAAATTAATCAAAATGTGTGAAGATATTGCCAGTCGAATTTATCTTCAAGAAGGCCCAATCAGCATTCCGGAAGATAAAGGCGAAAAATACATGGAATTTCACGTACATACAGGACAACCTCCTTCAAATGCAGATTTAACAAATAATAACGAATTAGTCCTATCATACAAACTATTCAACAACTCCAAAGAATTTCATTTTATTACAGCATACTTCATCAACAATGGAGAGTACAAAAAGGCGATAACATTCAGATAAATGAAAGTAATACTTAAATACTAGTATTACTTTAATACTTAATATGACTTTGAAGACTATTAAAAACGTTGATGAAGAAACTTGGTATAGATTTAAAACTTTGGCAGTAAAGAATAAGCTTGTTATGGGAAAATTATTAGAAAAAATGATAATATCATATGAATCAGAATCAAATAAATTTTGGAAAGAAGTTCTAGAAGGTGATAAAATACTAAGCGATAAAGAAGCTAAAGATTTGTCAGAGGACCTAGAAAAGTTAAGAAAAGAACATGGGTTTAGATTATGATTCTAGTTCTTGATACTTCAATACTCATAGAATTAGAAAGAAAAAATATATCAGTTATTGAGAAGCTAAGAAAATATGTTGAACTATATCCATCTCCTGCACAAATAACATTTATGAATTATTTTGAATTTTATCATGGTTTGCAGAATAAAAATATTAAGAATAAGGAAAAGGTTCTCTCTTTTATTAATAAATTTAACATACTAAAATTAACTAAAGAAACCGCAAAGTTTCTAAGTGATTTAAAGACCAAATATGATAATCAGGGTATTTCTATTTCATTGGCAGATCTAATAATAGCAAGTCAAGTTATAGAGAATAATCTTATATTAATAACATTAGATAAAGATTTCGAAAAAATAAAAGAATTAAAAAAGATAATTTTGTGATGCAGGAGGCAGGATTCGAACCTGCGAAGGCACTAAGCCAACAGCTCTTGAGGCTGCCACGTTTGACCACTTCGCTACTCCTGCATAAAACAAGTAAAAGATCAATAAAATATAAATGTTTACTTAAAAACCTTTAAATAATTAGAAAAATCTAGTACGTTAATGGAAGTTTGTGCTGTTGGTGGTTTTGGCGAAGTTGGTAAAAATATGAGCGCAGTGAAGATCGGCGAAGATGTTATAATTTTTGATATGGGTTTACACTTGCCAAATTACATAAAACTTACTGAAGAAGAAGAAGCTGAATTATTATTGCTTAAGAGAAAAGATCTTATTAAAGCTCAAGCAGTGCCTAATGATGAAGTTATATCTGATTGGAAAAATAATGTTCGTGCAATAATTCCTTCACATGCTCACCTTGACCATATTGGAGCAATTCCTTATCTTGCTTCAATTTATGATGCTCCAATTATTTGCACTCCATTTACAGCTGCAGTGCTGAAAGCTATTTTAAAAGATCAAAAAGCAAGTATTCCTAATAAAATAATTTGTGTGCCAATTAATAGTTCTTATAAAATAAATAAGAATTTGAAAGTTGAATTTGTTAATATGACTCATTCAACTCCTGAGACTGCAATGGTTGCACTACACACACCTGAAGGTATAGTAATTTATGGAACTGATTTTAAACTTGATAATACTCCTACTTTAGGGAAAAAACCAAATTATTCTGCTCTTGAAAAATTAAGTAAAAAAGGAATTAAACTGGCAATTATTGATTCATTATACTCGCATGCAGCTATGAAAACCCCAAGTGAGTGTGTTGCAAAAGAAATGCTTAGTGATGTTTTATTGGGTGTAGATAATAAAGGAAAGGCAATTATTGTAACAACATTTTCATCTCATATTGCAAGATTAAAAAGCATAATTGAATTTGGAAAGAAATTAAATAGAAAAATTGTTTTTTTAGGGCGCTCATTAGCAAAATATTGCTTTGCTGCAGAAGATACTCAAATAAGCTTTTTTTCAAAAGAAGTTGAAATAGTACAGTACTCAAGCAAAGTTGCTAAAAAATTAAAGCAAATAATGAAAGAGGGTAAAGAAAAATATTTACTAGTTGTTACAGGACATCAGGGTGAACCAAAAGCTATACTCTCTAAAATCGCCAAAGGAGAATTGCCATTTAAATTTGATCCTGAAGACAATATTATTTTCAGCTGCAATGTTATTCCAACACTAATTAATCAACAGCATAGAAAATTGTTGGAAGAACAATTACATTCTTTTCATGTTAGAATATTTAAAGGGGTTCACGTTAGTGGCCATGGAAGCAGAGAGGATATTCATGAACTTATTCACGTATTAAAACCTAAACATCTTATTCCAGCACATAGTGAAAAACATGTTATTGATAAGTTTCAAGAAATTGCTTGTGATCTAAAGTATGAACAAGGAAAAAACACTCACACTCTACTTAATGGCTTGAGAGTTAGAATTGAATGATTTATTACAATAATCCTTTTATACTAGTACTTTGTCATCAAAACGAGGGGGTTTGATAATGAAACTAGTATTGCAAGATCCAACTTATTTAAAAGATAGTATTACAGTTATTTCTGAACTTGTTAATGAAGCGAGATTTACTGTTAACAAAGAAGGCTTGGAGCTTGTTGCAATGGATCCTGCAAATGTTGCAATGGTTGTGTTTAAATTATTATCAAGTAATTTTTCAGAATTTCAAGTTGATGATAAAAAAGAACTTGCATTAAATCTTGCTAATTTAAAACAAGTGCTTAAACGATCTTCTGCTTCAGATGTTGTAAGTCTTGAAGTTGAAGATAATAAGTTAAAAGTTCAATTACGTTCTAATTCCACAAGAACATTTCATCTGCCATTGCTTGATCTTGAAGAAAGAGAACAGAAAATACCAAACTTAAAATTTCCAGTGCAAGCAGAAATGCCGAGTGATGTGTTAAATCAAGCAGTTGAAGATTCTACAGTTGTTTCAGAAAGTGTAACCCTGGAAATTGAACCGCAAAAATTCAGTGTGCTTGCAGAAGGAGATTTAAGTAAAGCTCATGTAGAAATTCCAGCAGATGAAACAGTAAAAATAACAAGTGAAACAAGTGCAAATGTAAGAGCAAAATATTCTGTTGAGTACTTAAAAAAAATGATGCAGGGAAGTAAATTAGCTGATAAAGTTACTGTTTTCTTAAATCAGAATTATCCGTTAAAATTAGAATATAAAGTTGTTGATAAGTTATTACTTAACTTTATTCTAGCTCCCAGAGTAGAAAATAATTGAATACTTTGTTATATCTTAGCTAAAAATACCCTTTCCACAACCCAGATATTACACCAATATACTCAATTATCACATACAACCAGATAACGTAAAGAATCATTGCAGTTATTACTAAAATAAGGAATAAGTTTATTATTTTATTTCTCTGTTTCTTTGCTTGATCTAAAGTGCAAATGCCTTTTTTTCTCAAATAAAAAATAAATGCAACTAATAAAAAGAAAATTCCTGCAAATCTAAAAAACCATTTATATTGCCCATAGAACACGTCCGCTAAACTTGATGCAAAAGATGCTGTACTTAATCCGAGTAGGAATAAAATCAATGGTGCAAAACAGCAGAGAGAGGCGACAAAAGCGCTAATGCTACTTAAGAAAAATATTTCTCTTTTATCAGGCTTTAAAATATCGTTAACCATGCTTTTCCAATTTTTAGTGTTTTAAAATATTTAATTTTTTTCTTTAATCGCCCACTTCATTAAAGGGATGGTTGCTTTTCTTAAGCTAACTCCTTTCTTTGTTAAAGAATATTCAACTCTTAGGGGTGTTTCTGCATAAACTGTTCTTTTGATTAAATTCATTTTTTCAAGTTCTTTAAGCCTGTCTGTTAATGTTTTTGGATTTATCTTTATTTTTGAAAGTAAATTATTAAATCTTAATTTCTTAAAATTTCCTATAGTTACAAGTATAGATAAAGTCCACTTCCGGCTTAACACCTCTGCAGCGCCTTCTAAAGGACACGGACAATAACCTTCACCAACCATCTCACAGCTTTCATTACTTACCATTTTACCACTTACACATTTATATACCAGTATTACTTTACTTCAGAAAGTAACTATACTATTTAAATCTATCGAGGTGAAAATAAAATGGTTGAAAAGAAAGAAAATTGTTGTGCTGGAGGAATTTGTCCTTGCTGCTCGTGTTGTATTTGTGTATGTACAAAAACATTAAAACCAGAAGCTCGAAAATTATTAAAAGAACTATTGTAATTAGAATGTGGCGGATGGGTAATGAAAAGAGTATTTGGTGCAATAAAACTAACATTAACTTCTAAGAAGCATTTAGCAATAGTCATGCTTTCTTCACTTATTATAATTTCTTTAGCTGTTTTTATTCCTGTATTTACTATTCCCGGCAATAGTTTAAGTTTTCAGCTTTCGTTATTGACTTGGGATAGTCTCGCGTTAACTATTTTATTTTCATTACTTTTTGGACTTTCAATTGCAATGCACATTTATGCTTCTTCATTAAACAAAAAAGTTGCGATAGGAAAAAAAGCAGGCACTAGTTTTGTTGGTTTTATTGCAACATTATTTTCAGCAAAGCTGTGTCCTGTTTGTCTAATAACTCTCTTTAGTATACTTGGTATTGGAGGTTCTATACCCTTATTTTTATTCTCACACAGAACTACAATATTAATTACAAGTTTAATTTTACTTTTAGCCTCTATATCTTTAGCTAGTAGAAGTATTTTTGTGTGTAAGCAGTGTGTTAGGTGATAAAAATAGAAAGCACTCTAACCTGTCCTGAATGTGGGGGTAAACAGAAAAAGAAAATTCCTGTAAATATATGCGTGCAAGTCTACAGGTGCAGTAATTGTAATAAACTGGTTTCAAGAAAAAAAGGATGCTGCGTATTTTGTGATTATGGAGACAAAAAGTGCCCTTCAGCTAAACAACATTAAATTCAATTGTTCATCTCCTTCTTTAAAGGATATTATTAATTTCTGTTTTCCTAATTCTTTTACAAATACTTTTTGGTATGAATGAAGTATTTTTCTCCTTTAATTAAATAAGTTTCATAATCTTTTTTACTTAATGTTTCTTTATGCTCTCTCCTATTTCCAGATATTTTTCATCTTTGTTTTGGTGGTTGATGAATATTTTGTTTGGTCATATGAACTCCAATCAGGTTATTTAAAAAAGACTTAATCTGTTCAGGAACACCTAAAAAATTTTCTATTCAAAAACATAAAAAAACAAAACTAGCTCACCGACGAAAAGTGCAAAAGTCTAGGTACAGTAATGGCCGTAATCCTTAGAGATAGGCATAATGTATTCAAGAGTGTAGGAGAAGGTATCTTCGGACTTACTTCTTTCAAGGAGGCTGGTGAGCCTTCCAGCATTTAGCTACTTTCCTGGAACAATAAGGAGGATGATTTATAGAGGCGTTTAAACTTGGTAAATACTTCCAGTTACTTCTAATTACTACTAATTTACTTCTAATCTTTGAAAATCAGATGAAAAATAGAAATACTTTTAAAATACTTCTAATTTACTTCTAACAGAATGGATGCTATACAACTTAAAGAAATAATAAGTCATGAGGAAAATCAAGAAGTTGAATTTAAGCAGTCTTTTCACAGTGCTCAAGATGTAAGCAAAATTCTATGTGGACTTGCCAATACATTGGGAGGCATTTTGATACTTGGCGTTGATGATGCTGGTCAGATTATTGGTTTGCATGAGAATTTGGACAAGCTTCAACAGAACATTTCTGCAGCAAATCAATCAATTTCTCCTGTGCCGTTGATTAATGTAGAAATGCACAAGGTAGAAGAAAAAGACCTTGTTGCTGTTATTGTACAGAAAGCACCAGACAACTCATATCATACATTCCAAGGGGCAATTTATGTAAGAATCGGAAGCACAACAAAGAGAATTGAAGGCAACACGCATTTAGAGTTTCTTAGAAATCGGCAAATCCTCTCATTTGATGAATCATACGAGCTTTCCTGTAAAGTTGAAGACTTGGATATAGAAAAAATCAAGAGATACCTCAAAATAAGAAAGCAAGAGAATTATCTTGATGAACATTCAGTTGAGGATTTTCTCATAAGTTCAAAAATAGCAACTCAGAATGGCCAGTTTAAGATAAAGAATCCAGCTGTACTTCTATTTGCTAAGGATCCTATAAAATTCCATCCTCAAATTGAACTAAAACTTGTTCAGTTCTCGGGCATTGAACCCGTCAATATTGTTGCACATAAACTTGTCCAGGAAGATTTGATGGATGCTATTGAACAGGCAATTTCTTTTGTCGAAAAATATTTGAGTAAAGGAATCGAGATAAAATCCAAAGCTCGACGAGACGAAATTTATGAATATCCGCTAAATGTTATAAGAGAAGCAATTGTCAATGCAGTTGCCCACAGAGATTACTTCAGTAAAGATGCCATTCAGATTTATTTATTCGATGACAGAATAGAGATCACCAATCCAGGATCGCTTCCGCACAATCTTCCAAGAGAACTCTTCGGGACAATATCTGTACAAAGAAATCCCATCACATATCGTTTTCTCAGAGACTTAGGTTATGTTGAAGGCTTGGGAACAGGCATTCCAAGAATGAAAAATGCTATGCGACAGGCTGGTTTGAATGATCCAGATTTCAAATTTACAGAGAGCTTTTTCAGAGTTGTTTTGTTTAATGCTAAAGGCAAGAAAAAGCCAATTGACAGTATTAAAGATTTGAATGACAGACAAAAAAAGGCACTGGAGTATTTGAAGAAACATAAATCGCTCAAGACTCAAACTTATTCAGAAATCAATAATGTTTCTCGTGCAACTGCAGTCAATGAGATTAATGAGATGATCCAGTACAAATACATCAAAAAAGTAGGTGCTTTCAGAGGAGCGTATTACGTTCTTGAAGATGGAACTGCAGAACAATTGGAACAGGAGAAAAAATGATTCAGACTCAAATATGAAAAATGTGCTGTACAAAATACTCTCATCCAATACGCTGCGAAGTTGGAAGGTGAATTGTCTTGAATATAACTAAAATGATGTCTCTTGAGGAAAAAATTAATCTTGTTAAAGATGTGAAGAGATTTAGTGTTGAAGATTTAGGAATTGCTTCTAATTCTTCTTTTGAGAGAGTGAGTGATTCAGAAGTTCTTTATTTTTTGTATGCTTCTAGAAAAAATAAAATTGAAAGTGTAATTAACAAAGGATCTTATGAGTTTAAATTTTTTAAAAAAGAGGAAGAATGTGATAATGCTAAAAAAGAATTAGAAGAACAAGATTATGATACTTTTAAATTTGTTAGTGAACTTTATGGAAGTGAGGATTGCCAAATAAGTAAGCAATTATTAGAAAGATCAATAACAAAAATAGCATTTAATGTTCTTCATGAAAATTTTCACATTCATTGTAGAAAAAATGGCATTTATTTAAATTATCCTATTGAAGAGGCTACAGCAAATTATTTAGGATATCAGGGATCAATAATGTATTTCAGCAATAAAGATAAAAGTATAATGCCTTTTGTTGAGAAAGATTTGCATGAATGGATAAGATTTGTTAATTTTGTTAATAAATATAAAAGGCGTTTAAGTAAAGCTTATGAGAAAAATAAAATAAAACATATAAATAAATTATTTAAAAAAGCAATAAAAAGAGCTAGAATTATGGGAATAAGATGTGAGTTAAATAATGCTTTTTTTATAAGATACAGTCATTATACAGCTAATCATCATTATGTTTTTAATGCTCTTAAAGAAATAAATCCTAGAGTTTGGTTAGAGAAAGAAGAATTGTATGAGATATTAAATAAAGTATAGGTAGGCTGCAAAATAATGACAATTAATTATTTCTCACATACCTGAATAATTCTATTGTTTTTATTACTATATCTTGTAATTGTTTTTCTCTTTCTATTTTTAGTTTTTTAAGTGCTTTTTTGTCCAATGTTTTTTGAGTTTGAATATGGTGTTGATTAAATACTGGTGTTACTGGCACTGTGAATTTTTGCAGTTCTGGAATAACTTTTTCAATACATAAAGGGTGTAGTTCTGCATAGCTTAAGTTTCCAAAACGTTTTTTCCATTCTTTTACAGGTATGGTTGTGATTTGTGAGAGTGTTATTATTTCTTTGCCTGGTTGTATAATATCTGTATTCCAGTTATACCCGTATCCTGCGTATGGATCAAGGTAAAGTAATAAGTAAATAGGTTTTATATCTTGTTTAGGTTGGTGTGCATCAGAAACATATATTACAAAATTAGTTAATTGTTGCAAGTTTGGCAGTTCTAGGTCTTTAATTAATTCTAAATATGTTTCTATACTGGAGTCAAATATGTCAACAAATCTTTTTATTACCATAAAAAAATATTTATGATAAAATAATTATTTAAATTTATCTACTTTACCAGTATTTATATTTCCAAACTATTGCTTTTTCTATTATTTTCTTTAGTGCTGCCCCGAGAAGTCCTCCCCATGCAAATTCATTATATGTTATAATGCTGTACCAGTCTCCTAAGCTAATTACCATTAATCGATTGCCTGGTTTATATGTTAATAATTTTTTTTTATTTGCCAAGTTTAAAATATTTTTTGCAATAATTTGTCCATGGTATTCTGCATTTTGAGCGCTTTTTTCTTCTGGCAAATCAGTTAAATCACCGCCAACAAATATGTTAGGATTGTTTTTTAAGTTTAATGTTAATGTTGTTTTAATATAACCTTTCTTTGTTAGGTGTGAAGAAAATCCTTTAAGAAATTGCGTGTTGGGCTTTATTCCAGTGCACCATATTACGCAATCAGAGTAGAGCATTTCTCCCCCTGAAGTATGTAAATGCTTTCCTTGAAAATGTTCAGCTTTTTGATTGAAATATATTTTAACTCCTTTTTTTGTAAGATACTCAAAAGCTAATAAGGAGGCTCCTTCATATTGTCTTTCTAATAATCTTGAAGTATATTGAATAATTACAATGTGTTTATCTGTTTTTGTTGAAAGCTCTCCTGCAACTTCTGTGCCTGTATAACCTCCTCCAACTATTACTGCATTATTTGTTTTTTCAAGAATTTTTCTAATATTATGCGCATCTTCAATTGTTTTTAATACATGCACTCCATTCATAATTGGTTTTGCTGTATGAGCGCCTGATGCTAGAACAAGATAGTCAAAAGAATATTTTTTGTTTTTTGTTTTAATTGTTTTTTTTGTTATACTTATGACTTCTTCTTGGATGATATTTGTATTTTTGAGAAAGTGTGAATAAGGTATTTTTATTTTTGATTCATAGTATTTATTTGTTAGAATTTTATGAATTGAAGGGGTGTACTGAAAATAATCTTTTTTATCAAAAAGCAAAATTTTGTAGTTTGTAATAGGAATTTTTTTATCTAAAATTTTTGCGCATTGTGCTCCGCAAAAACCTCCCCCTATAATTGCAATTACTTTCATGGTAATAATATATATTTCAGTATAAAACAAAAAATAATGAAATAAAGATATAAAATTTTGCTAAAAATCAATGTAAAAAATTGTTAGTTTGGTTTTTATGTACATTTTTTGCTTTCACTAAAAACCAAAGAGACTAATGCACCAAAGTAAGCAAAATTAACTGCAGTATTTCCACCGCCAGTGTTCATTACCATAATCTCTCGTAAAGTGCCTATTATGTTGGTAGATGGTCCTAGTTTAAATGTTGAAATAAAAGCTATTAAAATTAAAAATGCAAGAAGTCCTGCTGCATATCTTGTATTATATCCTAAAAGAAGCGATATTCCTGCACTAAGTTCAATTAATATTGCAATAACTAAGATAATTTCTCCTAAATTAGCAAAAATGTTTTCAAACATTTCTTTAGCCATTCCAAAAGATAATATTTTGTCAAGACCTGCCACTATAAATGCAACTCCAAAAAATGATCTTAATACTAAGTTTCCGGACTCGCTATAGCAGTTAGCTAGTTTACATTCATCTAATTTCATTAAAACCACCTTAACAAACAAAAAAAAGAATTTATTTATTAATTTAATGTTTAATTGTTAAAACTTAGTTTTAATTTTGTTGTGTGATTATTCCTTTGATGATAAGTTTGCCTAGCGTTGAAAGTTGTACTGAAATTCTGCCTTTTTTTTCATTAGTTTCAATAATCCCTAGAGAAATAAGTCCTTCTGATTTATAATTGCCATTAATATGATATGAAATTAATGGAAGACTCATTTTTGTTTTTTTTGCTAAATCTTCTAAAGAAGCACAACAATTCTTGTCTTTCCATAACAATTCAAGAATTTTTAATTTTCTATCTGTTAATAGTTTATAATATGAAAATTTCATTACTGGCAATAGCATTACTTGGTTATTCATAATAGAGAATGCTTTTATTCCGTGAACAAATGCCGCGCTTGTTACTGCACAAGTTGTTATTTTATCTCCTGTTGCAGTATTGATAAGAATGTCTTTTTCAATATATCTTTTTTTTATTTTTCCAATATTTTCAAATGAGTTTTCCCAAATGTCTCCTTGAATATTTATCACTTCATAAGATATATTAAATCTAGCAAGATCTTTTTTTAATTGCTCAGTTTCTTTTTTTTTGTAGTTTGGAGCAAGAAGAACTACATGCTCTGTTGGAAACTCTTTTATTCCTACAAATAATAAATTAGGTTCATCTCCAACTGGAGCAATAATTACATATTTTTTCATTAAATTATTTTTTACTTTGAAGGTTGTCAAGGCTCCAAGGGCCAGATCCTGATAATAAAAGGCTGGCTGTTGCGCCAAGTAATCCTAGATCTTTAAGCAAGTTCATTGGATCTTTCCAAGTTACTGTTGATATTGCAACAATAAGAACAATTGTTAAAGGCAGTGATGCCCATCTTGTCAAGAGTCCTAAAAGAACTAATAGTCCTCCAACAAGTTCTGTTAGCGCTAAAAGCCATGCCCAAAGCATTACTGGTGAAAATCCTAAGCCTGAAAGAAGCCCTATGACAAAAGACTGGCTTCCATCTTGTAATAAGCTAGTTGTTTTCATCCATCCAAATAATAAAAACATTACACCAATGCCTAATCTAACAAGCAATGGTGCATAATTAAGTTTTTGCACTGTAGCTTGTAATAGTTTTTCTGTTGTTTTTTTCTTTTTTGCCATAATTATCACCCAATAAAGAATTAAATTGGTTTTTTTTATAAATATTATGTTATACTAGAGCAGCATTATATAATTCCATCTCTTTTTAATTGATTAATTGTATCTTGAAGTAGTTCTTTAACATGTTTTGAATGTATGGTGAATCCTACGCCTTCAAATTCTTTTAGTTTCATTGTATTGATGCCAATTACTTTTCCAAGTTTATTAATTAATGGTCCTCCGCTATTTCCGGGATTAATTGGAACATCTGTTTGTATATAAGTTCTTCCGTTAAGTTTTCTTTCAGATGCGCTAACAATTCCTTGGGTTACAGTAAAGTCAAGACCTCCTGGATTGCCAAAAGCCATAACTGATTCTCCTGTTTTAACTTCAGTGTCAATTGCTAATGAAGGAAATTTATCTTCTTCACTTACTATACGTAATATTGCAAGATCATTTTCTGGTCTTACTTTAATAACTTGAACAGGATAAATTTTAGTATTGTATAATAGTGCAGAACCAATATTTGCATTTTTAACAACATGGTAATTTGTTACAATAAGGCCTTTTTGGTGAACAATAACTCCGCTTCCAATTCCTGTATCTGTTCTTATGCTTACAACTGATGGTAGGACTATTTTTACTATTCCTGACAGGTCTTCTCCTCCAGGTGCAGTATATTTTAGTTGTTCTTCAAATTTTGATAGTTCAACTAAGTTTTCTTTTTTAACTTCAGAAATTTTTTCTGTTAATATTGCAAAATTTTTTTGAATTTGTTCATTTAATGTGTTTAAATAATTTTCAAGTGTTTGAGCTTCTTTTATATTCTCCCTTATAATAATGCTGTTTTGTAAGTCAATATAATCTCTTAAGCCAATTTGAGACTGCATTAAGTGATTTATTTCACGTTCTTGCATGTATAACTGCACTTGTTGAAGTATTATAAGAACAATAAATGCTGTAATTGCAACTCTTAAAAAAATTTTATATTTAGTATGCACCTCTTTCATTAATGTATTTTAAGTAATTGAGATTTAAAAGATTTATGTTTAATTGATAAAAACATATTGTTTTAGAAGTAACTTAATAATTAAATCATTTTTTCCCAAAATAAAAGAATTTTTCTATGCTTACTTCTTCTAATTTTACTGTATTTTGTGGTGGCAGAGGTATAGGCTCTTTTTGTGGCGGTGTTGAGTTTTGCTGCTTTTGTTGCTGGCTTGTTTGTTGTTGAGGGCTTTGCTCTGTTTTTTGAGAATATTGTAGTTTTGCAACATTTTGTTGAAGCATACTTACTTGGTCTTGAAGCAAAGAAATTTTTTCACTTAGTTGAGAAAATTCATTTTTAAACTGTTTTGTACTCATATCTAGTAAAACCTGCATTTTTTTTTCTAAAAAGGCTGTATTTGATTGTGTTTCTTGATGTACATTTGTATTTTGTTCTCTTTCAACTATTGTTTGTTTGGCAACATTAAGAGCTGGATTTTCTCTCATTCTTTTTGTCAGCTCATTTAATTCTTTTATTTTATTTAAATCCATTTCACACACCTAGAGATTTTACACACTTATCACAATAGTATTTTTTTCCTTGTTGTTTAGCTATGCAAAGTTGGCATAACATTTTGCCGCACCACATACAGCTTCCAATACTTTCTTTTTTGTGATCTATACAGGGGGATGTCATCTTAGATTTGATTTAAAGTTTTCTTTCATAAATGCAACCATTGCTTGATTTTGTGCAAGTTGATATGCGCGTAGAGCAAGTGTTAAAAGGCCTTCTTTTAAACACTGGTCTCCCAGAGTGTTTAACTTATCAAGATCTCCTGCAAGTTCATATGATTGAAAGGCATATGCAAGTTGTCTTTCATTCATGCATTGATCCCCAACTTTTGATAGTTTAGTATTATCTCCTAGTGCTTTAAAAACTTCAATTGCATATTCCCATTTTCCTCTTGAAAGACACTCTTCTCCTACAACTCCGAGCATTTCTGTATGATTCAGCGCTTTAAATGAAGTCATAGCATCTTTAAACTTACCTTCTTCAAGGCAGCGTTTTCCTAAAGAGTATAATTTATTTCTTTCTTGGGCTAGTTCATAGCATTCAATTGCATTGCCTAATTGTCCAATACGGTCATAATCATCTCCGATTTTAACAAGTTTAGCCTGGTTTCCAGCGAGAACATATGATTTGACTGCTTCATGAAGGCGTCCTTTTCTTAAATATTCATCACCTAATACATTAAGAATTTGAGATTTTATTTCTTCAGAAAACATAGATAAATTGATATTGTCTATGCCTTTTTCAATAAGTGTTGGAACTAAACTTTTAAACTGGTTTGAGCTGTCTTGTTTTTTCACAAGTTCATTATTATTAAGAATTTCATCCATCAATGAATCAAATTCGTCACCCATTTTAAATTAAAAAGTAGTGAATTGATTTATAATAATTTCGTTGGTTGAATAGTTGTTCTAAGGCATATAAGATAGAAAAAATATTAAAACTCTATTTATTTTACTTAGTTTATGCCTTTATATCTTAAAAAGTGGATTGTTGATTATTTAAAGTATCGTGATAGTATAGCCCTAGATATTCTAGAATTTCAAGAAAATAAGGATGGTTATGATTATGTTGTTAAGCGTAAGCGTGGAGAACAGTTTATAATAGTTCAAAATGATTTTAAATGGAAGGATATTGAAAATAAAATAAAAAATGATACTGTTATTGTTGTTGAAGATACAACAAAAAATATTGATGAGCTTGTTAAAAATTGGGATAAAATAATAAATCATAAAATTCTAACAATAGTTTTTGTGCATTCTGCTGGAACAAAGTGGGTTTTAAACCCTTATACTCATGCTTTAATTTCTAATAAAGCAAATCTAAAACAAGGGTTATTATCTATAGCTTCAACATCAAGAGGTGAAGAAATACTCTTAAAAAGCGTTTAGTAAGTTATTAATCAATATTCTTCAGTAGTTGTTGCTAATGGTGCAGCTGTTTTTTCTTCTGTTTCTTCATCTGCGCTTGGAACTGCTGCTTTGCTGATTATGAATATGTCTCCTACTGCTTTTACGAACTGGTGAGGCACAATTACTCCTTTTGCAGTGCCTAAAACTCTGCTTAAAAAAGAGTTTTTAGTTGATTTAACTCTCCAGCCATAAACTTTGTTCATAGAAAGAATTGTTTCTTCAATATCTCCAAAATAGTCTCCTTGATCTGTAAATACTTTCATATCATATGTTTCTGAGATTTTTTTAACGCGAAGCATGGATGTACAAGAATATTTTATATATTTAAACATTTTGATACTCGAGTATGCGTTTTAAAAATATTATGTTAATAGGCACATCACATATTGCAAAACAAAGTGTTCAAGAGGTTAAAAGAGCAATTGAGGAAGAGCGTCCTGAAATTGTTGCATTAGAGCTTGATCCTAAAAGGCTTCAAGCATTGTTTAGTAATAAAAAAGGAAGTAGATTAACTTGGAAAGATATTAAAAAAATAGGAGTAAAAGGCTGGCTGTTTTCTATAATTGGTTCATGGATCGAGCATAAATTAGGCCAAAAAGTTGGAGTTGCTCCTGGTACTGAAATGTTAAATGCATTTAAGATTGCAAAAAAACAAGGTGCAGAAGTTGCATTAATTGATCAAGATATAGAAATTACTTTGCGTAAGTTTAGTAAAGCATTATCTTGGAAAGAAAAATGGTATTTTATTGTTGATATTGTTAAAGGTTTGTTTGGAAGAACAGAGATAACTTTTGATATATCAAAAGTTCCAGATGAAAAACTTATTCACGAACTGCTTAAAAAAGTCAAAAAAAGATATCCTAATTTGTATAGAGTTTTAGTTTTAGAACGCAATAAAGTTATGGCGCGCAGGCTTGCAACACTTTCTGCAAAATTCCCAGAAAAGAATATTGTAGCTGTTGTTGGTGCAGGCCATGAAAGTGATATTATTGAATTACTCAAAAAGTATTTAAACAAAAGAACAGACATTATTATATGAAATGTATAAAGATCAGTTTGTAAATTATTGGTTTTCTAAACTTTTGCATTTTTTTATTAAAATTAGGCAAAAGTTTAGAACCTACACTTTTGCCAAAATCAAATATAAAATGCAAAAGTGTAGATTTTCTAAAAATGAGTGGAAAATTTTCATAATAACTGTTTTTTTATTTGCGTTTATGTTTTCTTTTAATGAATGGGGTGTTGAAAAATTTGATTTAATAATTGGGTTAGAAAATTATTTGCTTGCGTTATTTATTGTAGGATTATCAGTTTTTGTTCATCATTCTACTCAACGCATTACTGCGATCTTGCTTGAGTATAAGCCAGAGCATAAAATATGGTGGCGTGGTTTAATAATAGGATTAATTATAACTATTATCACAAATGGAAAATTTTGGTTTTTTGCTGCAAGTTCGTTTTGGATTTTAATTCCTGAAAAAGGCAGGTTTAGGCGTCCTTCTGGGCCAAATATGAAAGATTTTGCAATAGCTTCTTTAAGAGGGCCTTTGTCTAATGTTGCTTTAGCAGCTTCAGTTAAAACACTTTCTTGGATTATTCCTATTAATGAATTATTTGTTCAAAAATTATTTGTATTTAATTTATTGTATGCTTTTTTTCAATTGCTTCCAATTCCGCCTCTTGATGGTAGCCGAGTTTTTTTTGCTTCAAGGCAATGGTATGTTCTTTTAGTTGGTTTTTTTCTATCTTATATTTTTCTTTTTGCAGTGTTTAGTATATTTTCATTTATATGGGCATTTTTAATTGCTTTTATAATTTGGTTCTTATATTACACTTTTGTGGAATTATAGCAAAGTTTTACGAAAAAGTATATAAACAGAAAAAATGAATGTTTTCTAAAATGGGTGATAAGTTAGTTATGTTTTATGGAGAAGAGTGTGATGTTTGCCATGATATGTTTCCATTACTTGATAAGCTTGAAAAAGAGTTAAATGTTAAAATAGCTCGTTTAGAAGTATGGCATAATTCTAAAAATGATGAGCTTCGTCAGGAATATGATAAGCATTTTTCTTGTGAAGGTGTGCCTTTTTTCTTTAATACGCAGACAAAAAAGGGATTGTGTGGCAGGCAGGATTATAAAAAATTAAAAGAGTTTTTTGGAGGAAAATGAAAAAGATTTTGGCTGAGTTTAAAGTAAACTATATTCAAGTACTTGATGAAAGAGGTGAAGTGGACAAAAAATTAATGCCAAAATTTTCAAAAAATCAAATTAAAAATATGTATTAATTAATGCTTTTAACTCGTGCTTTTGATGAAAAGGCTCTTTTACTTCAAAGGCAAGGGCGTTTGGGAACTTATGCTGTTTCAAGAGGCCAAGAAGCTGCGCAAATTGGTTCTGCTTTAGCTTTGAAAAATGATGACTGGGTTGTGCCAAGTTTTCGTGAGCAGGGTGTTTTTATTGCATTGGGATATCCTTTGCACCAGTTATACCAGTATTGGGGTTGGGATGAGAGAGGTATGAATATTCCTAAAAAATTTAGTATTCTTCCAATTACTATTCCTGTTAGCGCTCAAATTCCTCATGCTGTTGGAATTGCATATGCATTAAAGTTAAGAAATGAAAAAAAAGTAGTTGCATGCTATTTTGGTGATGGGGGAACAAGCAAAGGAGATTTTCATGAAGGCCTAAATATGGCAGGTGTGTGGGCTCTTCCTGTTGTTTTTATTTGCCAAAATAATCAGTGGGCAATAAGTGTTTCTAGAAAAAAACAAAGTGCTTCAAAAACATTGGCGCAAAAAGCTATTTCTTATGGATTTGAAGGTATTCAGGTTGATGGCAATGATGTTTTTGGTATTTACAAGGTTGTTTCTGAAGCTGTAAAAAAAGCAAGAAGCGGAAAAGGGCCTAGTTTAATTGAGTGTTTTACTTACAGAATCGGAGATCACACAACTTCTGATGATGCTTCACGTTATCGTTCAAAAAAAGAAGTTGAAAGCTGGATTAAAAAAGATCCTATTGAACGCTTAAGAAAGTATATGAAAAAAAAAGAAATGTGGACAAAGATGTATGAAAAACAATTGAAAAAAAAAATAGGCAAACAAGTAAAAGAAGCTGTTGAAAGATTTGAAAAAATCCCTAAACAAAATCCAGAGGAAATGTTTAGATATGTTTATGCTGAAATGCCTTGGTTTTTAAAAGAAGAGATGAGAGATATATGAGTATTTTGCAAGTTATGAATTTAGGATTGAAAAGATATTATGAAGTGTTAAAATTACAAGAAGAACTTGTTAAAAAAAGATTGGAAAATAAAATTCCTGATACTCTTATTATAACAGAACACCCGCCTGTTATTACTTTTGGCTTTAATAAAAAGTGGAATAAAATGCATGTATCTATTGATGAACTTGCAAAAAGAGGTGTTGAATTTTATTATTCATCAAGAGGTGGAGGTGCTACTTGTCTGGCTCCTGGAACTATTGTTTGTTATACAATTATTGATTTAAATGAAAGAAAAATAAGTATTGGCAATTATATGAATCTTATTGAAAAAGTTATGCTTAATGTTTTTAGTTCATATAATCTTAAGGCATATATTCGTACAGGTTTTAATCCAACAACACAAAGGCCTTATAAGGGTGTGTGGTATTTTTATAATGAAAAAGAAAATAAGTTAGGTGCAAAAGGAGTGTTTATTAAAAAGTGCAATGGAAGAGATGTAACAATGTATGGATTTTCAATGTATTTTAAAAAAGAAGGTTTGCAATATTTTGATTTAATTGATCATTGCGGGTTTAAAAGAGAACAAGTAGGTGTGATTTCAATGGAAGATATACTAGGTTATACTCCTAATAAAGAAGATGTTGTTAAAAAAATTGTTGAGAGTTTCAAAAAAGAGTTAAATTATGATTTTGTCAAGAACTACATACTAAAGGAGGTAGCGTGTTTACACACAGCTACAAAATGATCAAGTAGTTCTTGATCACTGTTGAAAACTGCTTGTCGTTTCTACTGACTTAAGTCGGTAGTGTACCTCAAGAGCAGTTTTCAATGTATTAAAGGTGAAATTGTATGCCAGTTATGAATATGGTTAATGCATTGAATCTTGCATTAAGGCAAGAAATGAAAAAAGACAATAGTGTTGTTGTTTTAGGTGAAGATGTTGGCATTAATGGCGGAGTTTTCAGAGTTACAGATGGCTTATTGAAATTATATGGTAAAAAAAGAGTTATTGATACCCCTCTTGCAGAGTCTGGAATTATTGGCGCTTCAATAGGCATGGCTATTAATGGTTTAAGGCCTGTTGCAGAAATCCAGTTTAGTGGTTTTATGTATTCTACTTTTGATCAAATTATATCTCATGCATCTAGAATAAGAAATCGTTCAAGAGGAAGATATTCTTGCCCTGTTGTTATTAGAACTCCTTATTCTGGAGGAATAAAGGCTTTAGAGCATCATTCAGAAAGCATGGAAGCATTATATACACATATTCCGGGAATTAAGGTTGTTATTCCTTCAACACCGGCTGATGCAAAAGGTTTATTGATTAGTGCTATTCGTGATCCTGATCCAGTTATTTTTTTAGAACCAAAGAGAATATACAGGGCTGTTAAAGAATATGTTCAAGAAAATGAATACATAATTCCTATTGGAAAAGCTAGGCTTGTTCGTGAAGGAAATCAAGTTAGTATTATTTGTTGGGGTGCTATGGTCCGTGAGTGTGAACGTGCTGTATTGCAGTCAGGAATTGATGCTGAAATTATTGATTTAAGATCATTAAAACCTTTTGATGTTGATTTAATAATTGAAAGTGTTAAAAAAACTCGCAGAGTAGTTGTTGTTCATGAGGCTCCGAAAACAAATGGTTTTGGTGCAGAAATTATTGCAACCATAAATGAAAATGCATTATTATATTTGGATGCTCCGCCAATAAGAGTAACTGGTTTTGATAGTGTAATTCCTCTTGGAAAACTTGAAGATGTTTATTTGCCTAATGTTGAAAGAATTAATAAAGCATTGCAAAAAGTGGTGAGTTTTTAATGATTTTTCAATTTAAACTGCCAGATATTGGTGAAGGAATTACAGAAGCTGAAATTGTAGAATGGCTTGTTAAAGAAAAAGAGAATGTTAAAGAAGACCAGCCTATTATTAAAATAGAAACAGATAAAGCTGTTGTTGAATTGCCATCGCCTCATAAAGGAAAAATAGTTAAATTATACTGCAGAAAAGGCGATGTAATAAAAGTTGGTTCTGTTATTGCAGGTATTGAAGTTAAAGAAAAAAGAAAAAAAACAGGTGCAGAAAAAGCCGGAGGAGTTGTTGGATTTTTAGAAGAAGCTTCTTCTGTAGTTGTGGTGCGTGCAAAAAAAGTTAATAGTGTTTCAAAATTATCTCCGAAAATTTTAGCTTTGCCTTCTGTTCGTGAATTATCAAAAGAAAAAAATATTGATATTTCAAGTATTAAAGGCAGCGGTCTTGGTGGCAGAATAACTAAAGAAGATATTTTGAAAGCAGTTGAAGCAAAACCTATTATTAAAAAGAAATATGACCTTTATGGCCATATTAATAGAATTGCTTTGAAAGGTGCAAGAAAAACCATTGCTAAGAAGATGTTAGAAAGTAGTAAAAAAGCTGCTAGTGTTACACACATTGATGAAATTGATGTAACTGATCTGGCTAAATTGAAAGAAGTTGAACATAAAAGAGGAATTAAAATAACATATCTTCCTTATATTATAAAAGCAGTTGTTCTTGCATTAAAAAAATATCCTGTAATTAATAGCTCTCTTGAAGGCGATGAAATAATAATTAAAAAATACTACAATATAGGCATAGCTGTTGATACTAAAGATGGCTTAATAGTTCCTGTTCTAAAGGGTGCTGATAAAAAAGATTTATACAAAATAGCTAAAGAAATTGCAGAGTTAGCTGATAAGGCTAGAAATAGAACTATTGATTTAGCTGATTTGAAAGGAAGTAGTTTTACAATCACTAATATAGGGTCTATTGGTGGGTTATATTCTACTCCTATTATTAATCCTCCTGAAGCTGCAATATTAGCACTGGGACGAATTATGGAAAAACCTATTGTAATGAATGATAAAGTTATTATTAGAAAAATACTTCCAGCATCACTCACATTTGATCATCAGATTCTTGATGGAGCAGAAGCAGCAAGATTTATTAATAAAGTTAAAAGTTTACTTCAGAATACTAAAGAGGTGTTTAATAAAAAATGAAAATAATTGATGCACATATACATACAAATTTTGAGATTGCTGATAGTAAAGCCTTTGCTAAAAAATATAATATTGATTTTTCCTGGAAAGGTTTACAAAATCAATTAAATAAAAATAATGTTATTGCTGCCATAACAATATCATCATCTGAAAAGTCACAAACACCTGGAGAAAGTAAAGAATTATGCCAGCAGGCATTAAAAGAGAAAAGATTATTGCCGGTTTGCAGTGTTCATCCTAATTATGTTAGTAAAAAATACTTAAATGCAACTAAGAAACTGTTTGATGAACATTTAATTTATGGAATTAAAATATTTGCAGGATACCATCCAGTATATCCTAGTAATAAAAAATATTTTCCATTTTATAAATTAGCTGCCAAATATGATGTTCCTGTTGTTATTCATACTGGGGATACTTTTGGATCTCAATATTTAATAAAGTATGCTCACCCTCTTGATGTTGATGAAATTGCAGTTCGTTTTCCTAAAACAAAATTCATAATAGCGCATTCTGGCAATCCTTGGGTTAGAGATACTGCTGAGGTTGTTTACAAAAATGAAAATGTTTATGCTGATGTTTCTGCTTTCTGCATTGGGCACTTTAATAAAGTTTCAAAAAACACTTTGCATGATATTCGTTTTGCATTGGAGTATAGCCATAAGCCAGATAGATTTCTGTATGGAAGCGACTGGCCGCTTGTCTTGATGAATCAGTATATAAAATTAATTAAATTAGCAATTCCTGAAAAACATCATAAGAAAGTTTTTTTTGAAAATGCAAATAGAATTTTTAAACTTGGATTAAATTAATTTCCTAAGAGTTCATCAAGAGTTTTTTTATAACTTTTTTTCCATTCTTTTTCTCTATTTTTTTCAAGTTCAATTAGTATTTTAAAGTATTCTTCAAAATATTCTTTGTTCTTTTTAATAAATTTTAATCCAGCATAACGAGCTGCCTCTCCTAAAACAATAAAAGGAAGTAAAGAATAAATGTTTTTAAATGAAAGAAATAGTCCTGTTGCTTCTAATATTGCCGGAAATACTGCTCTAACAAAGTAGAATTTGTACATGTCTTTCTTTAACTCAACGTCAAGCACAACAAACAAATCAGGATAAGCATAAAATTCGCGATATTTTGCTTCAGTGTATTTACATAAATTTTCAACATCTTTGCAGAAGTAATAATCAATAATACTTTTAAGATTCATCTGTATATTTTCAGAATATCTTACTTATATATTTATTGACAAGATATATCCTCACTGGCCACTGGACATTTATACACGTAGGTTTTTTAAACACTAAGAATTCCACCAATCAAATCAATAAAATGTTAAAAGAATTTATTCCGCGGTTATATCAAGAAACTATTTTTGATACTTGCACTAAAAAAAACACCCTCGTAGTGCTTCCAACTGGTATGGGAAAAACTGGTGTTGCTTTAATGCTTTCAGCGCATCGTTTAAAATTGTTTCCACAATCAAAAGTTCTTGTTTTAGCTCCTACAAAACCTTTGGTTCAGCAGCATTTTGAGACTTTTAAAAGACATTTAGATTTTCCTAATGAAAAATTTGTTTTATTTACTGGAAATGTTAGCCCTGAAAAAAGGGCTGAGATGTGGAAAAATTCTCAAATAATTATGAGCACACCTCAAGGCCTTGAGAATGATAGTTTAAGTAGCAAGATCTATTTAAAAGACGTTTCATTGCTTGTTTTTGATGAGTCTCATCGGGCTGTTGGGGATTATTCTTATGTTTTTATTGCAAAGCAGTATGTTAAACAAGCTGATTTTCCAAAAATACTTGCATTAACTGCCTCGCCAGGTGATGATTTAGAAAAAATAACTGAAATATGTAAAAACCTGCATATTGAAGAAGTTGAGATAAGAACTGAGGACGATCCTGATGTTGTTCCTTATGTTCAAGAAATGAATACTAAGTTTGTAAAGGTTGATTTTCCTGTTGAGTTAAAGGATGTTAGAAAATTTTTGAGCAATTGTTATAAAAGCAAGCTTGAAGAAATTCAAAAATATGGTTATCTTAGTTCTATTTCTATAAATAAAACTGAACTTATTCATTTGCAAGGGCAATTATTTGGCCAAATGAGTAATGGAGATCATTCTATTGAGCTTATGAAAAGTATTTCTTTGCTTGCAGAGGCTCTTAAGATTGAGCATGGTTTGGCTCTTCTTGAAACTCAGGGAATTCAGCAGCTTAAACAGTATTTGGAAAAACTTGATAATGAAGCTTTGATAAGCAAAACAAAAGCTGTTAAGAATCTTGTTAGAGATTTAAATTTTAGAAGCGCTTTAATTAAGTCAAAAGCCATTGCTGAAACAGGCTTGGTCCATCCAAAACTTTTAAGAGCAGTTGAGTGCGTAAAAGAAGAGCTGGGAAAAAATCAAAAATCAAAAATTATATTATTTACTCAGTTTAGAGATACTGCTGTTTTGATGAAAAATTCTTTTGAAAAAGAAAATATTTTATCAGAGATTTTTGTTGGTCAAACAAAAAAAAAAAAAACTGGATTAAGCCAAAAAGAACAAATTGCAATAATTGGCCAGTTTAGGGATGGATTTTTTAATGTTTTAATTTCAACTTCTGTTGGTGAAGAAGGGTTGGATATTCCTGCTGTTGACCTTGTTGTTTTTTACGAGCCAGTTCCAAGCGCAATAAGATACATTCAAAGGCGAGGAAGAACTGGAAGGCAGGAAAAAGGTCGTGCAGTTGTGCTTATAACAAAAGGAACACGTGATGAAGCTTATCAATGGAGCGCTGATCATAAAGAAAAGAGAATGAAGACTATTCTTCAGAATATGAAAACAAAAATAAATTTGGGGAATATAAAACAAACAAGCATTTCACAATATTCTTCTTTAAGCAGTGTTAGGATTATTGCAGATTATCGTGAAAAGGGCAGTGGAGTTCTGAAAGCGCTTGTTGATATGAATGTAAAGATTGAATTGGAACAATTGCGTGAAGCTGACTATGTTTTAAGTTCAAGGGTTGGTGTTGAGTTTAAGACTGTTGATGATTTTGTTAATAGCATTATTGATGGAAGATTATTAGAGCAAGTTAAGTATTTACGCAGACAATTTGAAAGGCCAGTTATACTGATAGAAGGAGAACAAGATTTGTATAGTGTCAGGAAGATTCATCCGAATGCAATAAGAGGCATGCTTGCAACAATAATTGTAAGCTTTGGAATTCCAATAATCCAAACAAAGAATTTTAAGGAAACTGCTGAATTGATTTATTTGATTGCTAAAAAAGAGCAAGAAAAAGATGGAGATTTGTTCCATCTGCATTCTGAAAAAAGATTGAGTTCATTAAAAGAACAGCAGGAATATATTGCTTCTTCATTTCCAAATATAGGGCCTTATCTAGGAAAAGCATTGCTTAAGAATTTCAAGACAATTAAGAACATAGCCAATGCCTCTGAAGAAGATTTGAAAAAAGTTGAAGGTATTGGAGAAAAATTAGCTAAAGGAATTAAAGATGTTAGTGAAAAAGAGTGGAATGACTTATAAGAACTAATATATTAATCGTTCTATGCTTTATAACTTGACTTCTTTCAATCGCTTTATTCTGTCAGCAGTACTGGGATGTGTGCTGAATAAATTAACAAGTCCTTGATTCTTGAAAGGATTGCTGATAAATAAGTGTGCTGTTGATTCTGTAATTCCAGATGGTTTAAGTGGATAGTTATGAACGCTTGCTTCTATTTTTTGTAATGCAGTTATTAATCCATTTGAGTTTCTCAGTGTTCTTGCTGCTGATTCATCTGCTAAATATTCTCTGCTTCTTGAAATAGCAAGTTGAATTATCGTAGCTAGTATAGGCGTTAAAACCACTAGAACTAATAATCCAACAATATTATTTTCTCGTTCACCATTTCTTCCGCCAAATATTGCAGACCACTGAGCCATATAAGCAATATAAGATATTACTCCTGCAATTGTTGCAGCAATAGTGGATATTAGTGTATCTCTATTTTTTATGTGAGATAATTCATGTGCTAATACTCCTTTTAGTTCTTCTTTATCAAGTAATTGCAGTATTCCTTGAGTGCACGCTACTGTTGCTCTTTTTGGGTTTGGTCCTGTTGCAAAAGCATTTGCTTGGTGTGTTGGAATAATATAGAGTTTTGGTTTTGGTATTTTTGCTTTACGAGCTATATCTTCTATGATTAAATGAAGTTCTTGATGGCTTGTCTTTGTAGCTTCTTTTGCTTTGTACATTGCAAGAACAATTTTATCACTCCACCAATATGCTCCAAAATTCATTAAAATAGAAAATAATAGCATAAATGTTAATCCTGAATTTCCCCCAACTAATTGGCCAACCCATAATAATAGTCCTGTAAGCAATCCTAACAATAGCGCTGTTTTAAGCTGGTTTTTAATCATTTCTAAACCTTCAAAGTATTGATTATTTCAGTGTTTAAATAATTTACTGATGTTTTTTTATTTTTAATAATGCCTCTGTCAAAAAGAAAAAATAATTTAAGAAATTTTTTAGAATTATAGAAATATTTAAATATTAGA
Source organism: Candidatus Woesearchaeota archaeon (assembly GCA_016188265.1). Taxonomy (GTDB): domain Archaea; phylum Nanobdellota; class Nanobdellia; order Woesearchaeales; family ARS49; genus JACPID01. Next base: position 62,983 of record JACPID010000001.1, read on the forward strand.
TTACCTTTAAAGGTAATATGAACCTATATTTATTAAAAAAAATATTGTCGAAAGAGAGCATGTTTATTCCCCTCATCTTTACTAGAAAGCAATTCTTTGTTCTGAAAAAATATAATAATAAGAAAAAGTTGTCAAATGCTGAAAAGAAAGCATTGTATACTTCAATTAAAAAAAAGTTAAATGCATTAAATTATTTGCATAGAGAAAGCAGTGAAAAAGAGTACTTTTTTCAAGGAAAAGAAAACATGATTACTAAAAGGATAGAAGAAGCCAAAAGAATGATTGAAGAGTACAGAAAAGATTATGAAAAAATATTTGTAAGCGGATCATTCCTTTTTTCAGGAAAATATCATGATATCGATATATTTATAATAACAAAAAAAGGATATATCGAAAAGTTTGAAGGGAAAAAACATTTAATATTTTTAACTGAAAAAAAACTAGCACAACCAATTTTCCAATCAGCAGCATTAATATCAGTCTCAAATTTTTCAATACACACTGCATTAGTTAAAAAAAAAATGAAATTAATTGAACTTATCTCTACATACCATGAAGCAATAATTGAATTAATGATGTATGAAGAAAAACCTGAAGCTGCAAGAAGGCTAATTTTTGATTATGAACTATACTGCAAGAATAATTTGTTAAATCCAAAACAATTACAAGAAAAAACTAAAAAGACAAATACCAAAATATTAAGTGAAAATATTAAAGAACTGTTAAAGCACTTTTTCTCAAAAAATTATATATATGTCGAATTACATAAATATATTAAAACACTCACAGAATCAATCAAAAAGATAACTCCTAATTTTCATTTAAAACTTTTCAAAAGAACTTACGAGGAACTAATCTATGGAGCCGCAAAGAAGTTAAGCATAGATTAATTGAAATTTTCGGTGTGCAAATTAAATTTAATAAGAGTTTTGATGGCCATATTGCTACATTGAAAAAAGGAATGGTTGTTAGTTTTATAGAATGGTGTCAAAGATGTAAAGACAACAAAGAACTGGGTTCAGTTCCTTCTAGAAAAGAATATAAGCACTTATATATTTTCTTTAGAAAAATAGCTTCTGATGTAAGAGCGGTATTAATAAAAGAGCAAAACAACAATTTTATTGAAATAATTCTGGATAACCACAAATGCTATGACGATACTAGAATAAAGTATGGCTATAAAAAGAGCTCTTATTACGGAAGCTAATGATATTTTTTATGCTCTCAAAATGTTTCTTCAATAAAATTAGTTCTCAGTTTTAATGCTTTCGCTGTGATTTAATTGCCAGTTCCAATTCCAATATGTTTTATACCTAGTTCTTTTAGATGTTTAGAATCGTATATGTTTCTTCCATCAAAAATAATTGGATTTTTTAATAATTTTTTTATTATATTGAAATCAGGAGCTTTGAACTCGTCCCATTCTGTGCATAAAATAATTCCATCGCTGTCTATTAGCGCTTCTTCTTTGGTTTTTGTATAAACTAGCTTATCTTCAAATATTTTTTTAACATTATTAATAGATTTAGGATCGTAAACCTTGATTTTACAATTATTTTTAAGCAACTCATTGATTATGCTTAATGAAGGCGCTTCTCTTATATCATCAGTTTCAGGTTTAAATGATAAGCCCCAAACAGTAAATGTTTTTTCAGATAGTTCGCCAAAATATGATTTTATTTTTTTAACTAAAATTAATTTTTGTTTTTCATTAATTTCATTTACAGTTTCAAAAATTGTAAGTGGAGACTGATTTTCTCTGGCAATATAGTTAAAACCTTTAACATCTTTTGGAAAACAACTTCCACCATAGCCCATTCCTGCATATAAAAATAAATTTCCAATTCTTTTATCAGAACCCACTCCAAGAGCAACTTTTTTGTAATCAGCTCCTAATATTGAACATAGATTTGCAATTTCATTTGAAATAGAAATACGTGTTGCAAGATGTGCATTAGCAGAATACTTAACCAGCTCTGCTTCTAAAGGGCTCATTACATAAATTGGATTATTATTAAGTACAAATGGTTTATAAAATTCTTTAAGAATTTTTTCAGATTTTTCAGATTCAATGCCAATAACAATTCTGTCTGGCCTTTCTGTATCATCTACTGCTTTTCCTTCTCTTAAAAATTCAGGATTCATTGCAATGTCAAAAGGTATTTTTATTTTATTCTTGATTTTTTTCTTTACTTGCTCTGTAGTTCCTGGAGGCACTGTGCTTTTAACAACAACCAGCTTATAAGAATTAATATGATCTGCAATTTTATCTGCAACATTGTAAACATAATTAAGATTAACAGAACCGTTTTCATTTGAAGGAGTGCCTACTGTTATAAAGATTAATTCAGAATTTGTAACTGCTTCTTCAAGTACGTCGGTAATAAAAAGTTTTTCTGAAGAAATTGTTTCTTCAATTATTTCCTTTAATTTAGGTTCATAAATGTGTATTTTGCCTTTCTTAAGCAATTCTTGGATTTCTTTTACTTTTTCTGGCAGGTCAACACAATAAACTTTGTGGCCTTTTTTAGCAGTTATAGCTCCGCTTACAGTGCCAACATAACCTGTTCCAATATAAGTTATAATCATAGTTGTAAAAAGAAATATTTTATTTAAAAATATTTAGAACATATAATCTTTTATATCTTGATTTCTTTCTATAAATTATGGCTATTGAATTAAGTACTCTGCTTAAACATTACAAACAAAAAGATATTCAAGAAGCTCTTGTTGTTTGTGCTGAGAATAAAGAGGTTGCTGTTAAATACGGTGAAAATGGATTTGGTAAAAGGCCTGATATATTGCAATACTCAAATGATGTTTTGGAGTTTGCTAAAAAAGGCGCTACAAGTTTTCATTGCAGTGAAGAATTATGGAATAATCCTCTTGCTCTCAATCCTAGTCTTTCTAAAAATGAACTTGATAATTTAAGAATTGGTTGGGATTTAGTATTGGATGTTGATTCAAAAGAATTGGCTTATTCTAAAATTGTTGCAGATCTTATTGTACGGGCGTTGCAGCATCATGATATTGAGAGTTTCTCAGTAAAATATAGTGGCAATCACGGCTTTCATATAGCAGTTCCTTTTGAATGTTTTCCTGAGATAGTTCATGATCAAGAAGTAAAGCATCTTTTTCCTGAAGGGCCGAGAAGAATTGCAGCTTATTTGAAGAAAATGATTAAGCCTTTGCTTGTTGATAAAATCCTCTCTTTTGATTCGTTGGAGAAAATTCAAGAAAAAACAGGGAAAAAAAAAGAAGAATTAATCAGTAAAGGAATATTTGATCCGTTTACTTTTGTAGATATTGACACTGTACTTATTTCAAGCAGGCATTTGTATAGAATGCCTTATTCTTTTAATGAAAAAAGCGGTTTAGTAAGTATTCCTTTAAAGCATAATGAAATTCTTTGTTTTGAAAAAGAAGATGCCGATGTAAAAAATGTCAGTGTTGATGAAGTATTTTTGAAAAGATCAGTGCCATCGCAAGAAGCAAAACAGTTATTTATTCAAGCATTTGATTACACTCATGATCCAGAGCAAATTAAAGTTAAAAAAACACAATTTAAAGAATTTCAAGGCAGTGAGCTGGCAGTTCCTCAGCAATATTTTCCGCCATGCATGCAAAAAATCCTTCAAGGCTTGTCTGACGGTAAAAAAAGATCATTATTTATTTTAACAAATTTTTTAACTTGTTGCGGATGGAATTATGAAGAAACAGAGTCATTACTAAAAGAATGGAATAAAAAAAACAGCGAACAATTGCGTGATGTGCTTTTACAAGGGCACCTTAAGTATCATCAACGAAATAAGAAAAAAGTGCTTCCGCCAAATTGTGATAATGAAGCTTATTATAAAGGGTTTGGAGTGTGCAATCCTGATGAGTTTTGCGCTAAAATAAAAAATCCAGCTAATTATGCTATATTAAAGCAAAAATTAGCGCAAAGAAATTCTATGAAATAGTAATGTTTATAAATCAGCCCGTACTTCTGTTGTTACTTTTAGTGAGTAAGCAGCCTGGCGAGAAGTTCTGTCAGTACAATGCTCACATGTTATATGTGATGTTAGAAGAACTTCTAGATGGTTTTGTAATATAATTAGATAGTGAGTATATATGCCAAGAGTAAGAAGCCCTAGAAAAAGTAGTATGGGTGTTTGGCCGCGAAAGCGCGCTACACAACCAAGAGCTAAAGTTAGGTCATGGTCTGTTAAAAAAGAAATTGCTCCCTTAGGTTTTCCAGGATTTAAAGCTGGAATGACTCAAGTTACAATTGAAGATAATATTCCAAACTCAATCACAAAAGGGGATAACATTGTTATTCCAACAACAATTATTGAGTGCCCGCCAATAACAGTTTGTGGCATTACATTTTACAAAAACACAATAAATGGTTTAAGTTCTTGTTTTTGTGTTTTATCTCCTCAACAGGACAAAAATCTTTCTCGTTCTTTTCCACTTCCAAATTTAAACAAAGTTCAGGTCAGTAAAACAGGACAAACTTCTGTTGCAAAACAAAAAACAACAATTGATGAAGTTTCTCTTGATAGTTTTGATGATTTGAGATTGCTTGTTCATACACAACCTAAAGATGTTCAAGCTCTTGGAAGAAAATCACCAGATGTTTTTGAATTGGCTGTTAGTGGAAGCAAAGAGAAAAAATTAGAATATGCAAAATCTGTTTTAGGAAAAACAATAAGTATTGAAGATATTTTCAAGCCAGGCGAATATGTTGATGCTCGTGCTGTAACAAAAGGCAAAGGGCTTCAAGGGCCTGTTAAAAGATTTGGTGTTGCAATTAGGCATCATAAATCAGAAAAAACAAAAAGAGGCCCTGGAAGTTTAGGTCCTTGGCATGGAACAAATTATCATCGTGTTGCAAAAGCAGGCCAGATGGGTTATCACCAGCGTGTTGATTATAATAAATTAATTTTATCAATAGAAAAAGAAGGCAAAAAAGTAACGCCAATAGGGGGATTTTTAAGATATGGTGTTGTTAAAAATTCGTGTTTGCTTATCAAAGGCAGTTTGCCTGGTCCGAAAAAAAGAATGATTTTACTAACACAAGCTATCAGGCCAAATAAAAATGTTCAGATTCAAGCGCCTGTTATTGTATCAGTAAGCCAAAGGTCGCAGCAATGAAACTAAAAATACTTGCACCAAAAGGAGAATTAGGAAGTATTGATTTGCCTAAACAGTTTAGTGAACCAATACGTTTTGATTTAATTAAGCGTGCTGTTTTAGCGCTCCAATCGCATAAAAGACAGCCATATGGAGCTAGTATTGAAGCTGGAATGAGGCATAGTACAACATTGAGAAAAAGAAGAAGAAAATATCGCGGAAGTTATGGTAAAGGAATTTCAAGGGTTCCTAGAAAAATACTTTCTAGAAGAGGAAGCCAATTATATTGGGTGGGTGCAAGGGCTCCGGGGACAGTTGGCGGAAGGCGTGCACATCCTCCAAAAGCTGAAAAAATACTTGCTGAAAAAATAAATGATAAAGAACGTAGAAAAGCAATAAGAAGCGCGCTTCATGCAACAATGGAAAAATCTATAGTTGAATCAAGAGGCCATATAGTTCCAAAAGAATATCCTTTTGTTGTAAGTGAAATTGAGTCTTTAGCAAAAACAAAGGATGTTAAACAATTATTTTTAAAATTAGGTTTTGAATCTGAACTTGAAAGGTCTTCAAAGAAAAATGTGCGTGCTGGAAAAGGAAAGTTAAGAGGAAGAAAATATGTTCGTAAAAAAGGATTGCTTCTCGTAGTTGCACAGAAGTGTCCTTTATTAAAAGCTGCAAGAAACATACCTGGAGTTGATGTTATTACTGTTGAGAGTTTAAATACAGAACTGCTTGCGCCAGGAGCTGTTGCAGGAAGAGCAACATTATTTACAAAACAATCAATTGAAAAACTAGAAAAGGAGAATCTCTTTGTAAAATGAAATCGCCATTTGAAATAATCAATTATCCTATTGCAACAGAAAAAAGCATTCGTTTGATGGAGTTAGAAAATAAATTAATATTTTCAATAAAGAAAGATGCAAATAAATCTGATGTAAAAAAAGCAATAGAAGATTTATTTAAAGTAAAAGTTGTAAAAGTTAATACATTTATTAGGGGATGCGAAAAACGTGCGTATGTTAAATTTCATCAAAGCACACCTGCAATTGACATTGCAACAAATCTAGGATTGTTATAATAAAATGGGAAAAAATCTTATACAACAGGCAAGAGGCAAAGGAAGCACAACATATCGTGCGCCTAGCTTTAGGTATAAGGGAAAAATATCTCTTCCACTACCGCAGAATAAGCTTATTTGTGGAAGTGTAAAAGATATTTTAAACTGTCCAGGGCATGATGCTCCGTTAATTAATGTAAAATATGAAAATGGAGATGAGTGTTTATTAAGCGCTCCTGAAAATATTTGTGTTGGCGAACTTGTTTCATTTGGTCCTGGAGCTGAAGTTAAGCCAGGTAATGTGCTTGTATTAAAAGAACTGCCTGAAGGGACTTTTATTTATAATATTGAGCAAAAGCCAAATGATGGGGGGAAATATTGTAGAACAACAGGATCAAATGGCCGTGTTATTATGAAAACTGATCAAGGAGTTGTTGTACAGCTTCCTTCAAAAAAAGAAATAATATTAAATCCTCAATGTAGAGCAGTTGTTGGAAAAATTGCAGGTGGTGGAAAAAAAGAAAAACCATTTCTAAAAGCAGGATTAAGATATCATGCAATGAAGGCAAGAAATAAACTATACCCAAGATCACGCGCATGTGCAATGAACGCAGTTGATCATCCTTTTGGCAATAAAAGAAGTGCGAGAAAAGCAAAACAAAAGGTTGTAGGCCATTTCGCACCTCCTGGAAGAAAAGTTGGAAAATTATGGGCCAGGCGAACTGGAAGGAAGAAATAAGGTGTAAGATATGGCAATAAAAACATTTACATTTTACGGAAAAACATTGGAAGAAACTCAAAAACTTAGTTTAAATGAGTTTGCAGATATGCTGACAAGTAGAAAAAGGCGATCTATTAAAAGAGGATTGACTGATGTTCAAAAAAAATTATTAAAAAAACTTAAAGATGGAAAAAATAATGTCAAAACTCATGCTCGTGATATGGTTGTTCTTCCTGAAATGATTGGTAAAACATTAAGAATACATAATGGAAAAGAATGGGTTCTAGTAACTCTTGAAAAAGAAATGCTAGGCCATTGCTTGGGAGAGTTTGCTTTAACAAGAAAGAAAGTACAGCACTCAGCTCCTGGTATTGGAGCTACAAGAAGCAGTGCAAGCTTATCGGTGAGATAAATGACAACAAACTATCGCTACTCAGCAAAATGTGGGGAAAATTCTGCACGTGCATTGGGAAGAAATCTGCCAATCTCGCGAAAACATGCTGTTGAAATCTCAGCTCATATCAGAGGACTGCCGCTTTCAAAGGCAAAAAAGATACTTCAAAATACTATAGATATGAAAAATCCTATTCCATTTAAGCGCTATAATTGGAATGTAGGTCATAGAAGAGGCATGGGTCCTGGAAGATTTCCTGTTCTTGCATGTAAGGGAATTATAAAGATTTTGTCGCTTGCTGAAAGCAATGCTCAATACAAGGGATTGAGCACATCAGATCTTGTTATAAAACATATTAATGCACAACAAGGGCCTGTTTCATATCATTTCAAAAGAAAGGGAAGAAGAAAAGCAAAAAGTACTCATGTTGAAATAATACTTGAGGAACAAAAAAAACTAAAATCACAAAATAAACAGGAAAATAATTGAAAATGATTGAAAAAAAATTTGTAAGGGAAAATGTAAAAGAATTTCAAATTCAAGAATATATTTCGCAGAGCCTTAAGAATGTAGGGCATAGCCGCACAATATTGAAAAGAACACCTTTAGGTGAAAAAATAATTATTTTTGCAGCAAAACCTGGCTTGGTTGTTGGAAAGAAAGGAGAGAATATTAAAAAACTCACCCAGACTCTTAAGAAAAAATTTCATCTTGATAATCCGCAAATTGAAATATCAGAGGTTGAAAATCCATTATTGGATGCACAAATTGTTGCAGAAAGAATTGCTTCAACATTAGAAAAATATGGTGTTCAAAGATTCAAAGCTATTGGGCATAGGACTTTGCAGTCTGTTATGGAAGCAGGAGCGCGTGGTATAGAAATCCTTATAGCTGGAAAAGTTCCAAGTGCTCGTGCTAAACGATGGCGCTTTTATGAAGGTTATTTAAAAAAATCAGGGGAGTTGGCTGTAACTGGAGTTAGGCATGCTTATGCATCTGCACAATTAAAAACAGGAACTATAGGCATTCAAGTAAGCATTATGCCTCCTGATCTAGTTCTGCCAGATGATGTTAAAGTTAGAACAGAATCAGAAATTAGTGAAGCTAAAATTAAAAATGATGCACTTCTTGAGAAAAAAGAAAAATCTGAAAAAAGCAAAAAAAGTGAAACTCCCAAGAAAAAAAGCACTCGTAAAAAATCAAAGCAGGAAAATAAATCAGAAAAGGATGTTGACAAAAAATCAAATTTAGAAGTTATTAATGAGGAGCAAAAGAATGAAAATTAAAGATTTAAAGGAATTGGGGAAAGAAGTGCTTCAGGAAAAATTCAAAGAATTAAAATTAGAGTTAATGAAAGAGCAATCTCAAGTTGCAGTAGGAACTGCTCCTAAAAATGTGGGAAAAATGCGTACGATTAAAAAAACAATTGCGCGTATAAATTCATTGCTTGTAATGGAGGTGAAGGAAAAAATATGACTATTTGTGCAAGATGTGGCTTGCCAAGTGAGTTATGTGTGTGTGAAAGCATTGCCAAAGAAACACTGAAAATAAATATAAGTGTTGAGAAAAAAAAATTCGGAAAACAGTACACAATAATAAATGGTATTGATGAAAAGGATATTGATATCGTGCAACTCGCAAAAGACTTGAAAGCAAAGCTTGCATGTGGAGGAACAATCCGCAATAACCAAATCGAGTTGCAAGGAAATCACAAGCAAAAGGTTAAAGAAATTTTGCTTGAAAAAGGTTTTGCTCCTGAATCAATTGTAATTCAATGATAGAAAAAGCAAAATATAGAAGGCTGATGTATATAGGGAAAAAAGCCAGGATTGTTAAATCAAGCAATCCAGCGCTTGTTGGCTTAACAGGTGTTGTACAAAATGAAACAAAGTTCACATTCACAATCAAAACATCAAAAGGAAAAAAAATGATTAAGAAAAATGAAGTAACAATATGCATATCTTCAGATAAAGAAGAGTTTGAAGTAGATGGAAGTTCATTAATAGGAGCGCCTGAGGAAAGAGTAAAATGGTAATGAAAAAACAAACAACACAAACAAATTGTGAAGATAAACATTGCAGTGTTCACAGTAATTTATCAATCCGCGGAAGGTCATTTATGGGAACTGTAACAAAATCAAAAATGTATAGGACTGCAAGTGTAGAGTGGCAGATCTGGAAATATATTCCAAAATATGAAAGATATGAAAAAAGAAGAACTAGAATTAATGCTCATAATCCTGACTGCATTAATGCAAACAGGGGGGATGTTGTAATAATAAAAGAATGCAGGCCTATAAGCAAAACAAAACATTTTATTATAGTTGAAAAACATGAAAAAGATATTGCATTTTTAGAAAAAGAAGAAGCAAAAGACATACTTAAACATGTAGGGGGTAAAAATGAAGCCATTGAAAGCTAAAATATCAAGAGCACTGCCTCATTGCGCTAATATTGAAGCTTGTGATAATAGTGGTGCACGTATTTTGAAAGTAATAAGTGTGCGAAGCCACAAAACAGTGCGAGGTAGAATCCAGTCGGCAGGTGTTGGTGATTTTATACGCGCTTCAGTAGTGGAAGGCAAGCCAGATATGCGCAAGCAAGTTGTTGCTGCAGTAATTGTTAGGCAAAAAAAGGCATATAGAAGATATAATGGAACTAGAATTAGATTTGAAGATAATGCTGCAGTAGTGCTGAAAGATGATGCAGGAAATCCAAAAGGAACAATGATCAAAGGCCCTATTGCAAAAGAAGTTTGCGATCGCTGGCCTGCAATTGCAAAAGTAGCAAAAATAATTGTATGAGGGAAAAATGAAAGATTGGTCGTCAGCTTGGAAAAGCAGTAAAAAGCCTAGAAAACAGCACAAATATCTAGCTAAAGCTCCGCTTCATATTAAAAGTAAGTTTTTGCAAAGTCATTTATCAAAAGAATTGCAAAAAAATCATAAAATAAAAACATTACGTGTAAGAAAAGGTGATAAAGTCAAGGTTATGAGAGGTTCATTTAAAGGTGTTGTAGGTGAAGTAATGCGTGTTGATGTTAAGCGCGAAAGAGTTTTTGTACAAGGTGCTGAATTTGCAAAAAAAGATGGCAGCAAGATTGTTTATCCTATACATTCCTCAAAACTGTTAATTCAAGAATTATACTTGAAAGATAAAAAACGATTAGGGGCAGAGAAAAAATGAGTAAAAATCATTTGAAGAGATTGTGCATTCCAAAAACTTGGAAGCAAGTACTGAAAAAAGACCATAAATTTATTACAAAGCCAAATCCAGGTGCGCATCCTTTATCACTTGCAATAACAGTTGATTTAGCGCTTAGGCAACTTAAATTTGCAAATACTCGTAAAGAAGTAAAATATTTGCTTCACAATAAAAATGTTCTTGTTGATAATAGAAGAGTTAGCGAGAGGCATTTTGCAATAGGATTATTTGATGTATTGAGTGTTGATGGCATGCATTATCGTGTATTTTTAGATGAAAAAGGAAAATTATTTCTTCAACCAATTCAAAAAGATGTAAAACTAAAAGCTTCTAAAGTTATTGGGAAAAAGATTCTTAAAAAAAATAAGCTTCAAATAAATTTTAGTGATGGAAGGAATATTTTAGTTGATAAAGAAAAAATAGATTATGATATTGGTGATACTGTTGTTTTAGAAACTCCTGAACAACAGATAAAAGTAATTGTTCCTTTAAAGAAAAATGCCAGAGTTCTACTCACGCAGGGAAAACATGCTGGAGATAAAGGCGTTGTTGAAAACGTGGAAGGATTATTTGTTTGGTATAAAAAAGGAAATGATGTTATTAGAACGCTCAAAAAATATGCATTTGCACTGCCAGAATTCGTATGAATAGAATGACACAACCCCGGATAGAGAAAATCACCTTGAACATAGGTGCTGGAAAAGAACAAGCACGATTAGATAAAGGTGTTAAGCTGTTAGAAAAAATTACTGGAATCACTCCTGTAAAAACAGTAAGTAAAAAGCGTATTCCTGCATGGGGTCTTCGTCCTGGGCTTCCAATAGGTTGTAAGCTTACATTAAGAAAAAATAAAGCAATTGAATTATTGAAAAAATTATTGAAAGCTAAAGAAAATAGATTAAACATTCGGCAATTTGATAATTGTGGAAATGTTGCTTTCGGAATTCATGAATATATTGATATTCCAGATGTAGAGTATGATCCTGAAATTGGTGTTATGGGTTTAGAAGTATGTGTTACTTTGGAAAAACCGGGATTTAGAGTTAAAAAAAGAAAATTGCGTCCAAAACCAATTCCAAAACAACATCAAGTAAGCCAGGAAGAAGCAATTAATTTCATGAAAGAAAAATTTAATGTTGAGGTGACTGCATGACAACAAGTGATTGGCGTAAAGCATTCAAGCAATTGAAATTAAAACCTGTAAAGTTAAAGAAGTATAAAAAACACAATGCTCCTAGAAAAAGATCTACTGGAGTGCAATTGCAAAGATGTGAACGTTGTGGGCGTTATGGAGGGCATATTAAAAAATATGGTTTAAGCTTATGCAGGTGTTGTTTTAGAGAAATAGCGCCTATGATAGGTTTTAAAAAGTATAGTTGAGGAGGAAAAAAATGTTAAATGATCCGCTTGCAAATGTAATGGAAAATATTGCACAAAAAGAAAATCAAGGCAAAAAGGAATGTATACTGCATCCTTGTTCAAAATTTATCTTAAATGTACTTAAATTACTGCAAAAAAATCATTACCTTGGGGATCAAGAATTAGTGTTAGATAAAAGAGGTGGTGTATTGAAGATAAATCTCTTGGGGCGTATAAACAAGTGTGGAGTAGTAAAACCAAGGTTTTCTGTTAAAGTTAATAATTTTGAAAAATTTGAAAAAAGATATCTTCCTGCAAAAGATATGGGTATTCTCGTTGTATCAACATCAAAAGGATTAATGACTCAGGAAGAAGCAAAAAAGCAAAACATTGGAGGAAAATTACTCGTGTATTGTTATTAAGAAAATGAAAATAGATTTTGAAGAAAAAATATTAATTCCTGAAGGAGTCAAGGTAGAGTGGAAAGGAAATATTCTCTGTGTTGAAGGCCCAAAAGGAAAAGTTGAAAGAGAATTATTTCATCCTTCAATACAAACAAAAATTAATGATTCTGGATTGTTTTTGTATTGTAAAAAAGCAACAAAAAGAGAAAAAACTTTATTGTATGCTTTCAATGCTCATATTAAAAATATGATAAAAGGTGTTCAAAAGCTTTTTGTATATAAGTTAAAAGCTTGCACTGGGCCTCCGCAAAGCCATTTTCCAGCGCAGATATCTGTTAAAGATAATGTTTTCATAGTTAAGAACTTTCTTGGAGAAAAATATCCTAGAGTATTAAAAATAAAAGCATCTGTGAGTGTTAAAATTGATGGAAATGTTATAACAGTTGAAAGTCCTGATATTGAAAGCGCAGGAAATACTGCTTCAAATATTGAATTACTGACTAGAATTAGTAGAAGAGACCGTAGAATTTTCCAAGATGGAATTTACATTATTGAAACACCAAAGGGGGAAATTGCAAGCCAATGAGCAAAAAATTTGTACGTGAAGATAAAAAAAGAAAACGAGTTCCTGCTAAATGGAGAAGGCCAAGAGGGCTTCATAATAAAGTTAAGCTTGAAAAAAGAGGACATACAATCCTAGTAAAAGTAGGCTATAAAAGGCCTTCAAAAATCAGGGGCTTGATTAATGGAAGGATTCCTGTAATTGTTAATACATTAAATGATCTTAAAAAAATTTCAAAAGATTGCAATATTATTGTAGGCAGGACAGTTGGCGCTAAAAAAATGATATTTTTGCTTGAAGAAATACAAAAGCAAGGTTTAACAGTTAATAATATTAAAAATATTAAAGAGTACATTGCAAAAATTCATCAGACATTAAAAGAAAAGCAAGAATTAAGAAAAAACAGCCTCAAAAAGAAAAAAGCAACAAAAACTGAAAAACAAAACAAGGTTGAAAGCATGGAAGAAAATAAGCCAGAGCTTGACAAAAAGAAAGAATTAGATAAGTTATTAATAAAACCTGAAAAATAAAATGAAATTACAAAAACGTTTAGCAGCATCAATAATGAAGTGTAGTGCAAAAAGAATAGTTTTTGATACTGGTAAAATCAAGGAAATTAAAGAAGCAATTACAAAAGCAGATGTTAAAAAACTTATACAAAAAAAAATAATAACAGTTACACAAAAACAAGGAATATCACGTGCGCGTTCCATTAAAATTCAAAGACAAAAACAAAAAGGAAGACGCAAAGGACACGGGTCTAGAAAAGGAAAGATCAATGCAAGAACTAACAATAAAAGGAGCTGGATTAATACAATACGGGCACAGCGTAATTTTCTTTTGAATATTAAGCAAAAACAACTTGTTTCATCATTAACATATAGGGCGCTGTACAAAAAAGCTCATGGAGGCTTTTTCCGCAGTGTTAATCATATTAAACTCTACTTAACAGAAAATAAATTGTGGAAAACATGAACAAAAAAATAAAAACAGTATTGTTTAGAAGAAAACGTGAAGGAAAAACAGATTATAGAAAAAGAATGTATTTGCTAAAAAGCAGCCTTCCGAGAGTTGTTATTAGAAGAAGCAATAAGCATATTCTTGTTCAAGGTGTTAAAGCTTTATCTAAGGGAGATGTTATGCTTTGTTCAGCGCATACGCGTGAATTAATGAAATTAGGATGGAAAGGAAATACTAAAAACACAAATGCAGCATACTTAGTAGGATTGTTATTTGCAAAACATGCCTTGAAAAAAAGTATTAAAAATTTTGTTGTTGATATAGGCATGCAAAGTTCTGTGAAAGGAGGGGTTATTTATGCAGTAGTTAAAGGATTGATTGATGGAGGCCTTGATGTACCTTGCAGTAAAGAAGTTATGCCTGATGATAAAAGAATATTAGGAAATCATATTGTTGAATGGAGTAAAAAAGTAAAAAATCAATTTAGCAATTATGCAAAAAATAATCTTCTGCTTGCTGATATTGAAAAACACACACAAGAGGTAAAGAAAAAAATAATAGCATGAAAAAAGAAAAACCAGCTCAAAAATTAGAAGAAGAACACGTTGCTAGTGAGGAGAAATTAGCAGTTGAAAAATTTTCTGCAAGTGAAGAAGAGCTTGTTGATGTTGAAACAGAAGTAAAGCCCGAAGTTAAAAAGGATGTTGAAAGTTGGAACCCTAAAACCAAGCTTGGAATGAAAGTTAAACAAGGAGTTATTAAAAATATTGATGAAATACTTGACTCAGGAGAAGCTATTCTTGAATCTCAAATAACTGATATGTTATTGCCTAAAATAGAGCATGAATTACTTTTCATAGGGCAGTCAAAAGGTAAATTTGGAGGGGGGGCTAGAAGAATATTCAGGCAAACACAAAAGAAAACTCCTGAGGGAAATAAGCCGAGTTTTTCCTGCTTTGCTATTATAGGTGACAAAAATGGATATGTTGGAGGAGGCCATGGAAAAAGCAAAGATACTGTTCCTGCAAGAGAAAAAGCAATACGTAATGCAAAAATGAATATTTTCAAGATTCGAAGAGGTTGTGGAAGTTGGCAGTGTGGCTGTAAAAATCCTCACTCAATTCCATTTGGTGTAAGTGGAAAATGTGGCAGTGTAACAATAAAACTCATGCCTGCTCCAAAAGGCAAGGGATTATGTATTGAAGGAGAGTGCCAAAAAATATTGAGGCTTGCAGGAGTTAAGGATATTTGGAGCAAATCATATGGGCAAACAAATATTAAAATGAATTTAATATTTGCATGTTTAGATGCTCTTAAAGAATTAAACATGATGAAAGTTAAAGAAGATTTAAAAGAATTATTAGGCATTAAAGAAAGAGGAATAACAACAGTATGAAACTTGCAATTATACGCATTCGCGGAGATTATAATTTAAACAGAGAAGAAAGAACTACTTTAGAATTGCTTAGCCTTACTAGAAAAAATACTTGTGTTTTGAAAGATGAATCTCCAACAATTAAAGGAATGCTAAATAAAGTTCAGCATTTAATAACATGGGGTTTTGTTGATTCTGATACTGAAAAATTATTAGAAAAGTGTAAAGGAAAAAATGGTAAAATTCATTTATCACCTCCAAAAAAAGGTTATGGAAGAAAAGGCATAAAAATAAGTTTTGCTCAAAGCGGTGCATATGGTGATAGAAAAGAAAAAATAAATAATTTACTGCAAAGGATGGTTTAAAATGGTAGTGCGTAAACATAAAAAAATAACAAAACAAAGAGGTTCACGTACTTGTGGTTGGGGGCTTGTTCATCGAGGCTCTGGACAGAAGGGAGGTGTTGGAAATTCAGCTGGTGGGAAAAAATGTCATGCTAAAAAACAATCATTTCCAGCTGATCATTTTGGTAAGCGAGGGTTTAAAAAAAAAGGAGTTTTGCTTGGAAAAAATAACATTAGTATTCGTGATGTTGAAGAAAAGCTTAATTCGTGGAATGTTCCTCAGGAAAATGGTTTGTTTGTTGTTGATCTTAAAAATAAAGGTTATGATAAATTAGTAAGCCAGGGAAATGTAAAAAGAAGATTAAAAATTATTGTTAAAATGTCTTCGAAAAAAGCACAGGAAAAAATCAAAGCATCAAGCGGAGAGGTTATTCTTGGATAGATTACAATGTCATTTTTAGATTTTATTATTAATAATTTACCTGGCGTAGCAGCGCCTTTACAAAAAAAACTGTCTTTTAAAGAGAAGCTAAAGTGGACTCTTATAGCGCTTGTATTATTTTTTGTTCTTGGCCTAATTCCTTTATTTGGCCTTGGACAAAATGAACTTCAAAGATTTGAATTATTATCAATAATTCTTGGAGCAAGTTTTGGCTCTATTATTTCTTTAGGTATAGGTCCAATTGTTACTGCATCAATAGTGCTTCAACTTCTTAATGGCAGTGGTATTGTTAAATTTGATTTGCAAACTCCTCAAGGAAAATCAAGATTTCAGGGTTTTCAAAAATTACTGGCTATATTTTTTATACTTTTTGAAGGTGCAATTTATGTTTTTATGGGTGGATTATCGCCTGCTCAAGAATTGATAGGAACAACAACATACTTTCAGTTGCAGTTGTTGCTAGTTTTTCAGTTATTTTTAGGTGGTTTATTGATTTTATTTATGGATGAAATTGTTACAAAATGGGGTTTTGGAAGTGGAATTAGTTTGTTTATTGCAGCAGGTGTTTCACAATCTGTTTTTATTCGTGCTTTAAGCCCTTTGAAAGCTGAAGGGCAAGCGTATATTGGGGCAATTCCAAGTATGGTTAATGCACTTATTAATCAATTGCCTACAGAAGCTGTTTTAAGTGCATCAAGTGTTATAGCAACAATTGTTATATTTGCTGTTGCAGTGTATGTTCAAGCAATGAAAGTTGAAATACCTTTATCATTAGGAAGGGTTGCTGGCCATGGTGTAAGATGGCCTTTGCATTTTGTTTATACAAGTAATATTCCAGTTATTCTTGTTAGTGCATTATTTGCTAATTTTCAGTTGTGGGGTTCTTTGCTTCAAAGGTGGGCGCAAAGCAGTGGTTCAGCTATTTTTATTAAATTATCTTCATTGTTTGGTACATTTAGCGCGCAGGGAGTCCCAACTGGTGGTTTAATTGCTTGGTTGTCTCCTGTTAATGTTATTGAAGTTACTATTACACAAGGATTTTTTGATGGTTTTTTGCGTGTTTTGCCTCAAGCGCTTGTTTATGTAATTTTTATGATTGTTGGTTGTGTTATTTTTTCTTGGTTCTGGGTTCAAACAAGCAGTATGGATGCAAAAAGCCAAGCACAGCAAATACTTAATGCAGGTTTTATAATGCCAGGTTTTAGAAGAGATACTAGAATTCTCGAACATTTGCTTGCTAGAAAAATTGGTCCTTTAACAATTCTTGGAGCAATAACAGTTGGATTGCTTGCTGCTATTGCAGATTTAAGCGGAGCTTTGACAAATGGGACTGGCCTTTTATTAACTGTTATGATTATTTACAGGTTATATGAAGATATTGCAAAACAGCACATGATGGATATGAATCCTATGATTAAAAAGTTTATGGGTAAATAATATGGGATTTTTTTCTTTTTTAAATCCAATTCTTGATGGAATTTTATTGCCGGTATTAAAATTAGGCCCTTTATGGTTTTTAGTTATTATTTCTTTAATTGTTTCATGGCTTATTACGCTTATTTACAAGTATACTACTGATCAAAATTTAATGAAAACATTGAAAGAAGAACTTAAGGTTCTTCAAAAGGAAATGAAAGAATTAAAGGATCATCCAGAAAAAATAAAGGAAGTGCAGTCTAAGTTTAGCCAAACTAATATGAAATTTATGATGGAAAGTATGAAGCCAACACTTTATTATATGATCCCTTTAATTATATTATTTGGATGGTTAGGATCACATCTTGCTTATGAACCTATATTGCCCGGACAAGAATTTAGTATTGAAGTATTAGTAGATGATTATGGAGGAAATATTAGTATTAATGTGCCAAAAGGCATAGAATTAACAAGTGAAAATGTTAAAAAAATTGAAAATAAATTATCAATATTCACAATGAAGGGTGAAGAAGGAGAATATTTGTTTGAGTTTAATGCTGATAATAAAATTTTTAATATAGAAGTTGTGGTGTCGCCAAAAAAATATACTGATCCTATAAAAAAGTTCAATAATGAGTTAATAAAAGAGATACGTGCAAGCAATAAAAAGCTTATTGTTCTTAACTTATTTGGCTGGAAAATTGGCTGGTTAGGAACTTATATTATATTTTCTATTGTTTTAGGCAGTCTTTTAAGAAAATTAATGAAAGTTTACTAGTGGTTTTTCAGGATAAGAAAATCAGAAGAGTTTGGTTTAAAGAACAATGGTTATTTCTCAATAGTGGATATTATTGAAGTTTTAACAGATAGTGTCAATCCTACTGATTACTTAAAGAAATTAAGAAAAAGAGATTTAGGACTTGGAAGCTACATAGGGACAAATTGTCCCCAGATAGATATGCCAACAAACGCAGGCAAGCTAAGGAATACATTGGCAGGAAATACTAAAGATATTTTCAGAATAATTCAGTCAATTCCTTCACCTAAAGCCGAGTCTTTCAAATTATGGCTTGCACAGGTCGGATACGAAAGAATTGAAGAGATAGAAAATCCAGAAATAGGTCAAGATAGAATCAAAGAATATTATGAATTGAAAGGCTACCCTAAAGAATGGATTGACAAAAGGCTTCGTGGCATAGCAATAAGACAAGAACTGACTGATGAATGGAAAAATCGAGATATCAAAATAGAACAAGAGTTCGCAATATTGACAAACGAAATCTCGAAAGCAACTTTTGGAAAAACAGTTGGCGAATACAAAGAATTCAAGCAACTGCAAAAGAAAAACCACAATCTTCGCGACCACATGACTGACTGGGAACTCATTCTCACAATGATTGGCGAAAAAGCAACGACAGACATAACAAAAGAGACAAACTCGCAAGGATTTGAAGAATGCAAAACTTCTGCAAGCAAAGGCGGAAACATCGCAAAAAGAACGCGCGAAGACATAGAACAGAACTTAGGAAAAAGCATAATCTCAAAAGAAAACTTTCTGCCAAAACAAAAAAAGAAGAAAAAATTAGAGTAAATCAGATTAAGATTCTTGCTTTTTCATTTTTTGGTAAAATTGGAGTAAAATTTAGATCTTTTGATTTACTTATGATTTTTTGTATCCTTTTTTCCCTTTCTAAATCGAATATCTTAATATTACTGACACCAATTTCCTTATCGTTTAAGCTTTTTATACCAACATCTCCAATTATCTTTTTGTTTTTGACATCAAAAGCTATAGATTGAATATTCAATGGTGTTGCTTCTAAATAGCTTTCAATTGTTTGAGGTAAATTAAGGTAATTGATATTTACATGATGCTTAAATTCATCTATATCTATGCTGAATTTTTGGGTGTGTATTTTTAGCCCTCCATATCTATTTTTTCCAAGCATCCAATCTGCAGGTATATTTTTAATCTCTATTTTATCAGTTACAAAATCCAAATCAGGCATTGTTTCCATATGCAGACCTTGTAATTTTAATGCAATAGATCGATAAACAAATCCTCCAACCAAGTATAAATTTCCTGAAGTATTTTCAGACAAAACATCTAATAATTTTTGAATATCATAAACTTTAATGATTTTCTTAAATAATGCAGTTAATTCATCAGATTCCATTTCAAAACGAGAGATTACCTAATTAAAAAATGTTTTCTATTTTAATAGCCAAAGAGTAATTATTTTGAAATCTCATAATTATTTTCAATATAGAAACAATATTTATATGTCAAAAATTGCTATAACGCACACTACTGACTTCAGCCTAGATAGAACTAGCAATTTTTGATCATGATCAATAACTACTT
This sequence comes from Candidatus Woesearchaeota archaeon, assembly GCA_016188265.1. Taxonomy (GTDB): domain Archaea; phylum Nanobdellota; class Nanobdellia; order Woesearchaeales; family ARS49; genus JACPID01. The sequence continues at coordinate 82,703 of JACPID010000001.1, forward strand.
AATCATTTAGTAGCTGTGTGTAAACACGCTACCTACTTTAGTGTGTAGTTCTTGATAAATAACAAAGTATTTAAACAAGTTCCCTTTTTAAACTATTTAAATACCATTTATAAACATGGGGTGGAATTTCAATGGCTAAAAAGAAAAAAACAGCAGTAAACAAAGAAAAAAAACCAAAAGTTTCTGTTAAAGTAAAAGAAGATGGTAAAAAAGAAATTGAAATTGTTAACATAGTTGTCAGCGCTTCATTAGGGCATGACATCCCTTTAGAAAAAATGGCTGCAACATTATCTAATACTGAATACAATCCAGAACAATTTCCAGGGCTTGTTTTAAGAATAAAAGATCCAAAAACAAGCGCGCTAATATTCAGCTCTGGAAAAATAGTATGCACTGGTGCACGAAGTATGGAAAAAGTGCGTGAAAGCATTAGAAAAATAATGAAAAGCTTAGAAAAAATCAATATTAAAATTAAAAAAGAACCTGAAGTTGCAATTCAAAACATTGTTGCAGCAGGAGGCATAGGCATGGATTTAAACCTAAACCTGCTTGCAATGCGCTTAGACAATGTTGAGTACGAACCAGAGCAATTTCCAGGATTAGTATACAAACTTCCTGATCGACAGGCAACATTTCTATTATTTTCTAATGGAAAAATAGTCTGTACAGGAACAAAATCAGAAGCAGAAGTACATAGGGTTGTAGATAAATTAATTGAAAATTTAAAGAAAGTGCGATAAATAAATGTAGGCTACGCTTGCTATACTGCAGTCCCGATATATTTATATTAAAGTAATTTGCTATGATTCTAATTAAATTTAGGACTTTAATATTTAGGGGTGGAATAATAAATTGGATGCTACTGAACAGATTAAGCAATTTACGCAATTTTTAGAAAAAGAATATTATGCTGAATTACTTGAAAAAATACGTAAAGGCGAGCCTTCTTTAAGTGTAGATTTCAAAAAACTTATTAAATTTAATCCAGAACTTGGAGATATATTAATTGAAGAGCCTGAAGAAACACTTAAAGCATTTCAGATTTCTGTTGAACAAATTGATGAAAAAGGCAAAGGCATAGTTATTAAAGCGCATTCTTTATCAGAATCATGCAAAATAATGATTCGAAATATAAGAAGTGTTAATTTAAACAAATTTGTATTTACTGAAGGAATAGTGCGCCAAAAAAGTGATGTTAGGCCGCAGGTTACTTCAGCTCGTTTTGAATGCCCAAGCTGTGGCAATACATTATCAGTGCTTCAGCTTGATACAAAATTTAAAGAACCTTCAAGATGTAGTTGTGGAAGAAAAGGAAAATTTCGATTATTAAGCAAAGAACTTGTTGATGCGCAAGGTTTAGTTCTTGAAGAAATACCAGAACAGCTTGAAGGAGGAGAGCAGCCAAAAAGAATAAATGTTTTTTTAAAAAATGAATTAGTAAGCCCTTTGAGTGAAAAAAAAACAAATCCTGGAAGTAGAATAATTATTACTGGAATTATAAAAGAAGTGCCAATTATTCATAGAAGCGGTATTCAAAGTACAAGATTTGATTTATTATTTGAAGCAAATCATATTCAATCTGTTGAGGAAGATTTTACTGATATATCAATCAATCCTGAAGAAGAAGCGAAGATTAAAGAACTTGCCAATGATCCTAACTTAGTAACTAAAATGGTAAGGTCAATTGCTCCTTCTATTTATGGTCATGAAAAAATAAAAGAAGCATTAGTACTTCAAATGATGGGCGGTGTTAGAAAAAAAAGAGATGATGGTTTAATAACAAGAGGAGATATCCATGTTTTATTAGTAGGAGATCCAGGAGCAGCAAAAAGCCAGTTATTGAAACGTATAACAAACGTTGCGCCAAAAGCACGTTATGTAACTGGTAAAGGAGCTAGCGGTACTGGCCTTACTGCATCTGTAGTCAAAGATGAATTCTTGCAGGGATGGAGCCTTGAAGCAGGAGCATTAGTATTGGCAAATAAAGGCCATTGCATGATTGATGAACTTGATAAAATGAGTAAAGAAGATACCTGGGCAATGCACGAGGCATTGGAACAGCAAAGCGTTACCATTAGCAAAGCTAATATTCAAGCATCATTACGTTGTGAAACAACTATTCTTGCTGCTGCAAACCCTAAGTTTGGCAGGTTTGATCCTTATGATACTGTTGCTGCGCAAATTAATTTACCTCCGACATTGATCAACCGTTTTGATTTGATTTTTCCAGTAAAAGATTTGCCTGATGAGAAAAAAGATGAAAAACTTGCTCGATTTATTCTTGAATTGCATAAAGATACTGATAGTATACAGCCTGACATTCCAACTGTTTTATTAAGAAAATATGTTGCATTTGCTAGACAGAACATTTTTCCAAAATTAACACAATCAGCTATTGATGAACTTAAAGAATACTTTTTAAGAATGCGTGCTTCTGCATCTGGAGAAGGTGTTAAATCAATTCCTATATCAGCAAGACAGTTAGAAGGGCTTATTAGGCTTTCAGAAGCAAGTGCTCGTTTAAGGCTAGCAGAAAAAGTTACTAAAAGAGATGCACAGCATGCTATTGAACTTGTTGATTATTGTTTAAGATTGGTTGCATTTGATGAAGAAACAGGAACTTTTGACATTGACAGAATTGCAACAGACATCCCTGCAAGCCAAAGAAACAGAATAATAGTTGTCAAAGAAATTCTAGTAGAGCTAGAAAAAACACTTGGAAAAATGATTCCAATAGAAGATGTTATTAAAGCAGCGCGTGATAGAAGTATTGAAGATCATGATGTAGATGATGTAATTCAGCGTTTAAAACGCTCTGGAGACATTTATGAGCCTAAACCAGGATTTTTAAGCAGAATCTGATTATTTATATAAACATTTTTAAACGCTTAAATCTATTTTTTATTTAAAAAGATGGTGCAAGCTAGTTTAGTTGATTATATTAAAAAGTATAAAGATGAGTATGGAATTGAGAAGTTGCGTTCATACTTGATTCAACAAGGATACAGCCCTGTAGATGTAGAACAAGCAATAAGTATTGCAATTAAAAAGTCTTTTATTAATTGGAAAATTTTAATTATTATTATTATTTTAATTACAATAACATTTACACTGCTGGCTTATTTTACACTTGAAGAAGAAAAGATCAGTGTTTTTTTAACAATACAGCCAAGTACACAGTTGATTTTTCAAGAAATGCCGCTTCAATTTACAATTTTTTTAAGATCAACAAGTGAAAAACTAATAAGAGTAGATTTATTTTACAATATTTATAATATTAATAATGAATTATTATTTGAAAAAGCAGATAAAATATTATTTAAAAAACTCCAGCAATTTCCAGTGAGCATTCCATTAAAATTAAGCAGTGGAAAATATTTTTTAAAAACAGAGCTGAAATATGAAGATCAAGTTATAGAAAAACAATTTTCTTTTGAAGTAAAGGAAAAAATAGAAGCGCCGTTAGTAATTGGAGAAAAAGCTCTTTTAACTTGCGAGCCAGAATGTAATGATTATAATGCTTGTACAAAAGATATTTGCAGAGGAACAATGTGTGCTTATGAAACAATAACTCCATGCTGTGGAAATAATGTTTGTGAAAAAAATGAATTATTATCCTGCTCTCAAGACTGCCTGCAACCAATTGTGCAAACTGGTTTATTTGAAAAAGCAGAAGAATTATCAGCATCATCTCCAGAAAATGCTGTTCAAATTTGTTTATCAGTTCCAAACAGAGAAAGTGAGTGTTTGTATTATTTAGCTGAAAAAAATAAAAATAGTGTTTTTTGCGCAGCAATTAAAGAAAGAATTGTAAAAGATAGTTGTTATACAGATCATGCAACTAGAACAAAAGAGTATAGTGTATGCAATAAAATAAGTGATGAGTTTTTGCAAAGAAGTTGTTTAATGCAGAAAAACTTATATGAAAGTATTTAAACATATAAAAAATACTTAGAATTATGTCAAATAATAATGCTGCAAAAAAAATGCGTATTGTAGATATTTTAAATTCAGTGTATGTTAAAGAAGAAGGAATGAATCCAAATTACTTATTATTTAATGATAAAAAAATATTTCATGTTAATGTTCTTGGCGCTGTTGTTGAAGTAAGTGATGATTCTGTAAGTATAGACGATGGATCTGGAAAGATTGTGCTTAGAAGTTTTGATGAAAACCCCCCTTATAAAAATGTTATAATTGGAGATGTTGTTTTAGTTATTGGAAAACCCAGAGAATATAATGGAAAATATATTTTGTCTGAAGTTGTTAAAAAATCAAGAAATCCATTATGGATTCAGTTGCGCCAAAAAGAATTAAGTAATATCAAAGAGCTGAAAAAAATGCATGATTGTGAAAATTTTGAAGAAAATATTGTAGAAGAAGATTTGCAAGAATTTGGTGATGTTATTAAAATAATAAAAGAGCTTGATGCTGGTTTTGGTGTTCCTGTGGAAAAGGTTTGTGAAAAAGTTCCTGATTGTGATGATAGAATAGAACAGTTGAAGCGTGATGGAGAAATTTTTGAAGTAAAACCTGGCTGGGTTAAAGTGCTTGAATAATGATGTTACTTTTAAGTGGTGAATTTATCGTAAGATTTATATAGTACTTCTGTTATTATGGAGTATAAGGTCGTTATTATGGAGGTTTTTACTATGGTTAAAAAAGATGCTGTTGAAGCTTTGAGGAAGCTTGATGTTCGTGTTAGAGAGGCTAGTAAAGATTACTTTCACTCTAGACCTGTTGCTAATTATATGTCTGGTGATGGGGATAATACTTATTCGGTTTCTATGGGTTTAAGGAGTTTAATGCTTGTTAGTGCAGTTACTGGCAATAATGTTTTATTGACTGGTAGCACTGGCAGCGGTAAGACTCACTTAAGTAAGATGGTTATGGCTGGTTTGTTTGGCAACACAGGTTATAAGACTTTGCAGATTGATGCTAATTTTAGTTTGGATAAACTTCGTGATATTAGTTTTAGCACTATTGCAAGTGGAGGTCGTTTGAGTGAAGCTGTTAAGGAAACTCCTTTGTTAACTGTTCCTGGTGTTGTTATTGATGAGTATAATCGTGCTCCTCCTGAACTTACTAACATAATTCAAGGTTGGTTGCAGAATGGAGTTTTGACTTTTGAAGGAGGACGTGAAGTTAATCCTGGGGTGGTTTTTAATGGACGTGAACGTTATCAATGGAAGGTTGCTACTGTTAATGAAGGCAGTCGTTATAGCGGCGCTAGAAAGTTGGATAAAGCTTCTAGAGACCGTTTAAGTGTTGAAATTCCTTTGGACGTTTTTCCTTTAACTGATGATGACAGGCGTAATCTTAGTTATAAGACTAGCACTAGTGTTGATGCTTTTGATGGTGATGGTGCTTTGGAAGACTTGTTAAAAGTTGCAGTTGGTGTTAGAGAAGTTCCTTTAACTGGGCCTGCTAATGAATTTATTATTTATTTACAGAGAATGAATCAGTGTGTTAAAACACCCAATAAAACTAAGTTGGAGGTTGAGAATTTTAGTCCAGAATATTGTAAGGGTTGCCATTTAAGTAAAGGTAATGATAATATTTGTGGTAGTGTTTATGCTCCTAGCGACCGTTCAGTCATAGCATTGAGAAACCTTTCCAAGGGTTTTGCATTGTATAGATGTTTACAAACTGGAAGTGACCCTTCAAATTTGAAGGTTGAACTTGAAGAGGTTGTAGCAGCAGCTCCTTTTGTATTTTTAAGCAAATTAGATATGCATCCGGGATGGATTGATAGAACCAGCAACGGCAGTCGTTGGCAAGCTGTTAATAATGCTGTAAAGGTTGCTTACAATCGTTTCAAGAATTATGTACAATCTAATTTTGAGCATTTACAGCAAAACACTCCTGATAGTTTAAAAGCCATGCAAAAATATGCTCAAGAAAAGGATGCATGGTGTATTGAATTAAGCAGAGCTTAAATAAAATGAACCACATTATACCTCCAGATAATCTGGATGAACTTGCTAGAAAGTTTGGTTTTGGTAAGTATGCTTCTTTACCTAAAGATAATGTTAATTCTACTACGACAAAACCTGTAACTAAAACAAGTAATACTGGTAATTTTGTTATTGAAGTATTGGCTGACAGATACAGATTACATAATATAATGTATCGAGGGGAATTGTATGTTGTGGATTGGAGCAAAGATTTCTTAAGGGGTGGAGAACAACACAGTCAACAAGAATGGATTGACTTAACTAAGAATGAAGAATTCACACTACCGGACTCTCCTCTTTGTTTCGCATCAATGCAAACACTTTTCAAAAATAAAGAAGAAACTAATTTAATAGAACAAGTAAGGAATTATTTTGCACAAACGTTTAAAGTTGAAGGAAATATAAACAGGCCGCATACATCTTCAAGAGCAATATATAATCCAAGAGGAAATGATGAAGTAATCCACAGATTAGGCTATCCAGATCAATACACAGTAAGTACAAAATTAATAGGTCAAGATGGATACATAACAACAATAAAACCAGAAAATGAAATGAACACATTACTAGCAACTCAAAATTGCGAAGAAATACAACAAGTCATTGAATGGATAAGCGGAAAAAAACCTTACTTATATAGAATCAACAACAAACCCAGCTCAAAAGAAGAGCGGGCTGTTGTGCTTGGCGTCGACAGCAGCAACTACTTCGACATCGCCGATGGCGACATCGACGGCGGCAGGCCCGCTCGTGGGGTGGTCGTGGCGCGCGAAAATTCTTCATGAGAAGTGAAGGTTTACTATTATGACTAATGAAAAACCCAAAGGTAAAAATTCCGGAAATGTCGAGGCAGAGATTCGAAGTATTGTTCAATCTCATTTGCATAAGAAGGGTTGGGATGTTTTATATCGTTTGAATGTTGAAGTTAGTGATACTGAAAATCTTATTGAAGCAGGTATTAATCGTGAAAATTGGATGATTCATTATTTGGCTGATCCTTTAATTGGTGATAAGCTTGAAGATATGATTCGACAAGAAGGAATTCGTGTAGAATGTTCTAAAGAGAAATTGTTGTGTGCTGGTGCAGATCATGAAGAAGGCCATTGGAGAGTTTGTCCTTTTGATAGAGATTATGTAGAAGACATCTTGCACGGTATTAGCGCTGGTTTAAAAAATGCAGGTCTTAGTGGTGATGAGATTGTGCAGTATGCTCCTGATGTTGCTAATTTATTTATGGATTTTATAGATAACAGTGTTAATGGCTTGGATGCTAAAGATGGAGTGAATTTTAGTGATGGTATAAGTTTGTTTTACTTGAATCAATTGCGTAAACCAAATTGTAGTGCTGGTTATGCTTTATTTGTTGATGCTCAAATGAAAGTTTATGGTAGAAAAGGTATTGAAACTAAGGTTAGGCCTAGAGGTTTATTGGGACGTATTTTTGGTAAAGAAAAATCTAGAGTTGTTGGTTTTCGTGAAATGGCAGAGTCTCATTCTTCTTATAAGAAGATTGCTAAGGATGTTAAATCTTTGATTGCTACTGTTTTACCTAGCGCTTTAGCAGATAAAGCGTATGAACGTGGTGTTGATAGTTATGATTCAAGATTACTTATTGATGAATTTACTAAAAGAGATTTATGGGGTAAGAAAGCTGAAGCTTTTGCTAAGGTGTTTGCTCCTTATGCCAAAGAAGTAAATAAAGAAAACAATAGTAGTTGTGAAGGCAATGGTGAAGGGCAAGGTAAAACAGGTAAACAAAATAAGTCTAAGCAAGGTTCTGAAAGTAATAAAGGTAAGCACGAGCATAAAGGTAGGTGTAATTTTGTTAGGGAATTGCTTGAAGACCCTGAAGCTAGAAAGGATATTTTAAGGCGTGCTTTAAGTAAAGGTCGCAAGGCTGGTCCTGAAGGAATTCCTTATTTTAGTCAACAGGAATCTTTTGAAGCAGCTTATGAGTCTGCTGTTGAAGAAATAGTTCTTAAATATTTTAAGGATGATGACGATAATGAAAATCCTGCTTTTGATTTGTTTCATATGAAGGATAGAAAGCTTGAAGAAGATGAAATTATTACTGGTAGATTAAATTGGGGTAAAACTTTATTTGTTAATACTTCTGAAGGTAAAGAATTATGGTTGCATAAAAGAGAAGTTCCTTATCAAATTGAAGAAGAAATGCTTCCCGGAAGGAAAAGTTTAGAGGATGTTTTATTTGTTGTTGACGTTAGTGGCAGTATGGGTTGGAGTGGAAAGCCTTTAGACGGTAGCAAGTATGATTTAGCTTTACAGTCTATTTTTGGATGTTTAAGAGGTTTAGAAAAAATGGGCAGAGCAGCTCATGCTAGATATGGTTTAGTTTTATTTAGCAACAGCACTGAATTTAGTGGTTGGGAAGAATATTATGGTTTAGACAAGTTCAAGCGATTGGTTTTTACTGGTTATCAAGGTCAAGGCACTCACTTAAATTCTAGAGTAATGCAAAAAGCATTGCAAGGAAATAATAACCGTTTTTTAACTATTTTAATAAGTGATGGTGAAATAAGTAATACTGATGCTCCAGAAACAATCAAAAAAGTTGTTGACGCAGGTAATGATGTTGTACAATTCAGTATTCAAGGAAGCACTGATTTCAGCAAAAAAATTAAAAATTACGGAGCTGAAATAGTCCAAGTCAACAAGCCAGAAGACCTTGCAGGAATTGTTTTAGAAAAAGTTAAGGAGCGATACAAATGAGTGAACATTTAATTCCGCCACAAAGTTTGGACGAACTTGCTAGAAAGTTTGGTCTTGGTAAGTATGCTCCTTTACCTAAAGATAATGTTAATTCTACTACGACAAAACCTGCAACTAAAACAAGTAATACAAGGAATTTTTCCATAGAAGAACGTGAAGATAGCTACGTTTTACACAGTGTTGAGTATGCTGATGAAGTGTGTGATTTTACTTGGACTAAAGAATTATTAGATGGCGGAAACACTCACACCCAAG